>NEUZ01000060.1 GCA_002304435.1 Opitutia bacterium Tous-C8FEB
CAGAAGCCGTGGCTGCCGGCGCGCTTCCTCGACCTACGCCTCCCGCCGGCGACGTTCCGCCGGGTCTTCGCCTTCACCCGGCGCCTCGTGCTCGGCTTCGAACGCCTGCTGCGCCCGCGCCTCCCTTGGGTCACCGCCAGCCCCCGGCGTCAGCAGCTGCACGCGCTGCCGATTATCGTCTGCGCCCTCTACCTGCTGCTGCCCTTGCCGGTGCCCTTCAGCAACGTCATCCCCGCTTGGTCGGTCATCCTGCTGGCCGCCGGCCTGCTGGAGCGGGACGGCGCCTTCATTCTGGCCGGCTACGGCTGCGCCGCGCTGGCCACGGTCTTCTTCGCCGCGATCGGATTCCTCGGGGTCGGCGCCGCCGACATCATTTGGCGCTGGGTGACGCAGGCTCCGGCTTAGGCGGGATCAGCAGCGAGATCACCACCGAGGCGCCCAAGACGCCCGCAATAATCCCCAGCGACCAAGTGATGGGGAACTTGCCGCCATAGAACTCGTTCAGCCAAGACATCTTTAGGCCCACGAAGATCAGCACGATGCCCAGGCCGTACTTCAGGTAGCGGAATTTGTGCACCACCCCGGCCAGCAGGAAGAACATCGAACGCAGCCCGAGGATGGCGAAGATGTTCGAGGTGAACACCACCAGGGGCTCCTTGGTGATGGCGAAGATGGCCGGCACCGAATCGACCGCGAAGATGATGTCACTGAACTCGATCGCCGCTAGGGCCACCAGCAGCGGGGTCCCGTGCCGCACGCCGTTCTCCATCACCACGAACTTCTGGCCGTCAAAGCGCGGCGTGATCGGGATGAAGCGCCGCAGCAGCCGCAGGAGCGGATTCTTCTCCGGATCCATCGGCTTCTCCGGCGCGAACAGGATCTTCAGTCCGGTCAAAATCAGGAAGCCACCGAATACCCAGATGACCCAGTGGAACTTCATCAGCACCGCACCGAGCGAGATGAAGATCACCCGGAAGACCAGCGCGCCCAAGATACCGAAGAACAGTACCCGGTGCTGATACTGCTGCGGAATCCCGAAAAACGTGAACACCACGACGAACACGAAGATGTTGTCCACCGACAGGGACAGCTCGACCACATAGCCAGTAAGGAACTCCAGCGCCGTCTGCCGCGCCAGCCCCGTCGCCTGCTCGGCCGTCATCCCCAGGGCCAACAACCTTGGATCCTGCGGCAGCTTCCATTCGGCGTAGCGCCACAGGCCAAAGCAGAAGATCAGCGCGAGGATGCACCAAACAATCGACCAACCGAGCGCCTCCTTGAAGGAGACGGTGTGGGCCTGGCGGTGGAACACACCCAGATCCAGCGCGAGGAGGCCCAGCACGCCGACCGTGAAGAGGGCGTAGAACCACCAGTAATCGGTGAAGGGAAAGAGGCTGAATTCAGGCATGGGCACGAAAGGTCGAGGGAAAGCCGGTTGGGCGATAGCTCAACCGGCGAGGTTTAGAAAACCTTGGTGGCTCTTCCAATCCTAAACGATCGCCGCTCAGCGCGGGCCGTCGCGGAACAGTTCCCCGTTAATCACGGTGGCGGTCACACGCGTGGTGTACTCGAAGGGGTCCCCATCGAAGAGCGCGAGGTCCGCGTCCTTGCCCACCTCCACGGTGCCGATCCGATCCGCCACCCCCAAGATCCGGGCCGCGTCTAGGGTCACGCTAGCGAGGGCGCGTTCGAGGCCGAGGCCCCGGCCCGCGGCCACGGCGGCCTCGAACAGGACGACGCGCGTCTTGGGCACGTAGGACTCGTAACCGCTTTGCAGGGCGAACGGGATGCCCGCCGCCGCCAGCTTGGCCGCGGTGTCCATCGCTAGGTTCTCGGTGTCGTCCCCCGCCCGCGCCATCGTCGGGTGTATAATTACCGGAAAACCCGCGGCGCGGATCTCCTCCAGCACCAACGGCGCATCCGCGCAGCCATCCAGCACGATTTGCAGGTTAAACTCCTTCGCCAGCCGCAGCGCCGCCAAGATGTCGGGCGCCTTATGCACCGTGATTAGTAGCCGCTGGGAACCGTCCAAAGCCCGCCCGAGGGCCTCCAGCCGCAAATCCCGCGCGGGGCGCTTGGTTTCGTCGGTCAGCGCCCGCTTCCGGACGTATTCCTGCGCCTTGATCAATTCGGACCGCAGGAGCGCGACCGCCTTAGCCCGCGTGCCCGGCGCCTTGCCCTCCGCCCGGTTCACCCCCGCCCCACCCAAAGCGGCCGTGATGAACGCCGCCGGCTGCAGCACTTCCCGGTCCCGGGCACCGCCCGAGGTCTTCACGACCATCGTCTGCCCGGAGACCAGCGCCCCCGGGGAATGGCCGGTGTTGACGGTGGTCACGCCGAGGCTGCGGACCCAAGCGACGAGCGGATCGCCCCCATTGTAGGCGTCGATCGCCCGCAACTCCGGCTGCACCGGCGCCGAGCGCTCCAGCATATCTTGGTCGTGCGGCTGGTTGAGCAGGCCGGATAAGCCCACCGTCGCCCGCCCGTCGATTAGGCCCGGGGTGACCACCGCCGCGGAGATGACTTGGTGATCCGCCGAGAACATCCGGTCTGCCGCTGGGCCGACAAAGGTGATGCGGCCGTCCCGGATCAGGATGAGCGCGTCGCGGACCGGCGGACCGGAGACCGGGTAGAGCACGCCGGCCTGAATGGCCAAGGGCATCGCCGCGGAGGCGGCCGCGGGGGCGAGCAGGAGGAGCAGGGCGAGGCGGGTGGCGCGGTTCATTGCTGGAGGGCGCCGTTGGCGGCGAGGATGATGTCCCAGGCGCTGGTGTAACAGCAGAGCGGGGTGCGGCGGGGATCCCCCGCGCCGGGTCCGCCAAGGGCGTAGGTGCGGTCGACGGGATCCGAGAGATTAAACACGCGCCGGCCCTCGATCCACGTTTCCTCCACTTGGGTATAGACGCTGAAAGGGTCGCCGGAGAGCACGATGAAATCGGCATCCTTGCCCGCCGCCAGGGTGCCCACGCGGTCGTCGAGCCCGAGCATCTTGGCGTTGGCGAGCGTCACCGCGCGGAGCGCGGCTGGGCGGCTCATCCCGGCGCGCACCGCGATGGCCGCGGACCGCAGGAAGTGGCGCGAATCAATCACCGGGTCATCGGAATGCAGTCCGACCTCGGCCCCCGCCTTCTCCAGCGCCGCCGGTGTCTCGAAGCTCAGGTCGCGCGCCTCCAGCTTGCCGCCGGGGGAGTCGAGGACGATGGCCGAGGCGGGCACGCCGGCGGCGGCGATCTCGGGGGCCACCTTCCAAGCCTCACTCACGTGGTGGAGGACCATCTTAAACCCGAACTCCTGCCGCAGGCGGAGCGCGGTGAGGATGTCGTCGTGCCGATGGGAGTGAAATTGGACGATCCGCCGCCCCGCCAAGGCCTCACCAATCATCTCCAACCCGAGGTCGCGCGCCGGCAGCTTTTCCGGATCACCCTTTGCCCGGGCCACCTTGGCCTGATACTCCTGCGCTTTGATGAACTGGTCGCGCATCATCGCGGCGGCCTTGGCCCGGGTGCCGGGGAACGGGCCGCTCGCCGCGCGCATCGGGTTGGTGCCGTTGGCCATCTTCAACCCGCCCGCGGGGGATCCGTCCGCTAAGCGGATCAGGAGATCGTCGATGATGCGCCCGTCGCGCAGCTTCAGGTAAAGGGTCTGGCCGGAGATGAGCTGGCCGGAGCCGGGCATCACGTTCGCGGTGGTGATGCCGCCGGCCTGCGCCCGCTGGATCGAGGCGTGGCGGGCGTCCAAGGCGTCCAGGACGCGCACTTCCGGGTGCAACGCGCCCGAGCCGTCCCCGCCCTGCGCACCGCCGATGTGGCTATGGGAATCGACCAGCCCCGGCAAAATGACCTTCCCCGGCGGCAGCGCCCGGACTTCCGCACCGGCGGGCACGGTGACGCTCCCGGCCGCCCCCACCGCGACGATCTTTCCCTGATGCACCACGAGCACGCCATCCGCGATGGGTTCGCCGGCAATCGGGTAGATGCGGGCGCCGGTCCAGGCGAGGGGCCGTTCTTGGGCGGCAACCGGGGTGGCGAGGGCCAACAGAAGCAGCGCGGAGCGCGCCGGGGAGAAACGCATGGGCGGGACGATGCTAGTTCCGGGCTTGGGGTCAAAGGCAGCTTCGAGTCCCCCGCTTTTCCGGCGCCCCAAGTTACCGGCCGGCTTGGCAACGGCCCCATCCGGAGTTTCCTGCGAGGGCGAGCGCTCCTTGCGCCGCCCCACCCTATGGCCTCCTCCGCTCGCAAGCCGCACGTTTGGCAACGCTTCCGCACCGGAGGGCTGGATCAAGTGGCCCTTACCTCGGGCGCGGACCTCGCCGCCCTCGATCAACTGGACCCCAAGCTCTGGGTCGCTCTTGCCTGCCCCGTCAAAGGCCTCGCCCTCGACGAGCGCACCCTCGATTTAATCGATACCGACCGCGACGGCCGGATCCGCGTGCCCGAGGTGCAGGCCGCCGTCCGGTGGGCCGTCGCCCAAGTCCGCGCTCCCGACTGCCTCCTGCAGGGCGCCAACGGGCTCCCCCTCGCGGCATTGCGCGAAGACACCGAGGAAGGTAAGGCAAACCTTGCTTGTGCTGGCCGAATTCTGCAGTTCCACGGGCGGCCGGCGGCCTCCCCCCTGACGGTGGACGACGTCACCGCGTTCCGGCACCGCCCGGACGGGATAGATTTGCGGGGGGATGGGGTGATTTTGCCGGCGGCCGGCGAAACGGAGCCGGTACGACAGGCTCTGGCCGATCTCGTGGCGGTGACCGGGGGTCAACCCAGCGCCGCCGGCACGCGCGGGGTCACCCGGGAGCAGGTGGTGCGCTGCCAGGCGGACTTCTTGGCGTGGCAGGCGTGGCAGGCGGCAGGAGCTGCGTCGGGCGTGCGACCAGCCGGGGAAGCTACCCCGGCGGTGGCGGCGGCCGTGCGGGCGGTCCGCGGGAAGATCGACGACTATTTCAGCCGTTGCCGGCTGGCGGCCTTCGACCCCCGCGCGCTGGGCGCCCTCAATCGGGCGGAAGCCGATTACCAGCTGTTGGCGGGCAAGGACTTGCAGGCTAACGCACCCGAGGCTGCCGCCTTTCCCCTCGCCCGCATCGAGGCGGGTCGCCCGCTCCCCTTACAAGACGGGGTCAACCCTGCCTGGGCGGCTGCCCTCGCGCGCTTGCAGCAGGAGGCTTTGGCGCCGCTCCAAGGTTCCCGTCCGCTCGTCCTGACGGAGGCGGAATGGGAGCAAGTTAAGGCTAAACTTGCTCCGTACGAGGCGTGGCTGGCGCAGATCCCGGTGACGAGTGGGCCACCGGCAGCGTGGGATCGCTTGCGGGCGGTCTGGGCTGAGGGCGCCGTGCCGGCGGCGATCCACGACCTGCTGGCGCGCGACGCGGCGCTCGCCCCGGGGTGGCGGGCGCTCGAGGCGTTGGAGAAACTCACCCGCCTGCAGCGCGATCTGCGCGCCTTGCTCCACAACTTCGTCAACTTCGCGGACTTCTACGCCCCCGAACGGGCGGCCATCTTCCAGGCTGGCACCCTCTACCTCGATAGCCGGGCGACCGAACTTTGCCTGCGGGTCGACGCCCCCGCCCCGTTGGCTGCCTTGTGCAAAACATACATTGCTTATTGTACCTGCACTCGGGAGGGGCAGGCGCCTTTGGTGATCGCGGCGTGTTTCACTCGGGGGGATAGCGACTATCTCGGGGTGGGCCGGCGGGGGCTCTTGGTGGACCGGCAGGGCCGGGATTGGGATGCGGTGGTGACGAGTCTGGTGGATCAACCGATCAGCGTGCGGCAGGCGTTTTGGGCGCCGTACAAGAAGCTGGTGCGGTTTGTGGAGGAGCAGGTGGCCAAGCGGGCGGCGGGCGCGGAGGGGGCGTCGAGTGGCCGGCTCGCGGGGGTGGCGGAGAAGGTGGTGGCGGGCGAGGCGCCGCGGCCGCCGGAGCCGGCGAAGAAGTTCGACCTCGCGTTGGTCACCGGGATCGGGGTCGCCCTCGGATCGATCGGTGGGTTTCTCGCGGCGGTATTCGGGGATATTGTCCGGCTGGGGATCTCGCTGCCCGGGGCGGTGCTCGGGTTGATGGTGCTGATCTCCGGTCCTTCGATGCTGCTGGCTTGGCTAAAGCTACGGCAGCGGACGATCGGGCCGCTGTTGGAATTGGGCGGGTGGGCGATCAATGGCCGGGTGCGGATTAACCTGCCCTTCGGCGCTACCCTCACGCAGTTGGCGGAACCTCCGCCGGGATCAGCGCGGCGCTTGGTGGACCCCTATGCGGATTCGGGCCCCAAGCGGCGGGCGCGGTGGCTGATCCCGCTGCTGGTGCTTTCGTTGCTGGAGGTGGCCGCCCTCCTGATCTTTTGGCAAAAGTGGAAGCGGGGGCATTTCTTCTGGGAACGCCCGGTGGCCGGCGCGGAGGCCCGCCCCTGAACGGTTCCGCCCGGCGCGCGTGGCCTGCCGCCGAAGCTCAGCGCGCCTCCGCGGCGGCCGCGTTCCGGGTGAGGGTCAGCACACACTCCAGATGCCGCGTCTGCGGGAATAGGTCGAACGGCTGGGCGGTACGGAGGGTATAGCCGGCGGTGAGGAAATGGCGCAGGTCGCGCATCTGCGTGGCCGGATCGCAGGAAACGTACACGACCGCCCGCGGGCCAAAGGCGAACAGTTGGCCCAGAAACGCCTCGTCGCAGCCCTTCCGCGGCGGATCGATCACGACCACGGTGTCCTCCGGCCGGAACTGCGGATCGAGGCCCGCAAAGAGAGTCGCGGCGTCCCCCGCCAAAAAGGTGGCGTTGGTAATCCCGTTGTCCCGGGCGTTCTCCCGCGCGAAGTGGACGCTGCTGGCGCTCACCTCGACTCCCGCGACCGCGGTGAAGGCCGGGGCCGCCGCCAGCGCGAAGAGGCCGCTGCCGCAATAGGCGTCGATCAGCCGCGAGGCGCCAGTCGCCGCCGCTTGGTCGCGCACGTGGCGCACGAAGGCAGGCAGAATGAAGGGATTATTCTGGAAGAAATCGCGCGCGAGGAACCGCAACCGCAGCGGAGGCCGCTCGCCGTTCGGGTCGACTGGGATGACCTCGGTGATAACGGTATCGTGGTCCGTCGTGACGGCGCCGCCCGCCTCGCGCAGGAGCAGGGTCGAGGCGCGGACGTATTCCCCCTGGCGGGCGTGGACCTCCGCGCGCACCGCGGTCAGGCGCTCGTTGAGCGCCGGGGTGGCGAGGAGGCATTCCGGCACGTCCACGAGGTCGAAGCGGGTGCCTTGCCGGAGGAAGCCGATCGGGACGGGCCCCGTGGTGCCAGGCCGCGGCGGCGCGAAGTGGGGGGTGATCTTCGAGCGGTAATGGTAAGCCTGCGGCGAGGCGGCGACCGGGGAGACGGGAAAGCCGGCGATGCCCGCGAGATGCTCCAGCAGCTCGGCCACCTGGCGCTGTTTCCAGGCCAGTTGCGCGGGGTATGCGAGGTGTTGGTACTGGCACCCGCCACAGCGGCCGAACAGTGGGCAGCGCGGGTCCACCCGCTCGGGCGAGGGGGTGAGGACCGCGACTAGATCCGCTTCCGAGAAGTTGCGATGGTTGCGGAATACCCGGACGCGCACGCGTTCGCCGGGGAGTGCAAAAGGCACCATAATGACCCAGCCGTCGCCCGTCGCGGCCCCCTCCGCGGCCGGCAGCGGCACGCGGCCCAGGCCGGAACCCAGATTGGTCAGCGTCGTGATCTCCAGCTCCAGCTCCGTATGGTACGGGAAGGGACGGTCGTTGAACTTGCGGGACTTCGCCACCCCCGCACCGAACACGGCCCGGCGCACCGCGGCGAGGAAAAGGATTTTGTCTTTTGCGCCCCGTTCCGTGTCCTGCGTCGGCGTGGCCGATGCCGTGATCTCCAGTCTCCAGAACCCGCGGGTGAAACAGCTCGTGCGGCTCCGCGACCGCCGCCCGCGCGACGAGGCGGGCGTCTTCCTCGTCGAGGGTTACCGCGAGATCCGGCGCGCCCTCGAGAAGGGGATCCGCCTCACGGAACTGTACCATTGCCCGGACTGGTACCTCGGGGAGAACGAACCCGCCCTCCTTGCGCAGGCCGCGGCCGCCGGCACGCCCTGCCTTGAGCTGAGCCGCGAGGCCTTTGCCAAGGTGGCCTACCGCGAACGGCCCGACGGGCTCCTCGCCGTGGCCCCGCAGTGGCACCTCGGCTTGGACGATCTCCCCGCCCCGGCGCCGGGCCGGGACCCGTTCCTGCTGGTCGTCGAGGGCATCGAGAAGCCCGGTAACCTCGGTACGATCCTCCGCAGCGCCGATGCCGCCGGGTGCGATGCGGTGATCGTCTGCGATCCGGTCACGGATCCCTTCAACCCGAACGTCGTCCGCGCCTCGACCGGCGTGCTGTTCTCGGTGCCGCTGGTGGTCGCGGAATCCGAGCCGGTCCGCGCTTGGCTCCGCGCGCGGGGCATTCGTACGGTCGCGACCACGCCTGCGGCAACGCAGCTCTATTCGGATGCTGACCTCCGCGGTCCGCTCGCGGTGGTGATGGGCAGCGAGCAGTACGGGCTCAGTGAGTTCTGGCTGAAGGAGGCGGACTTGCCGGTGCGGATCCCGATGGCCGGGCAGGCGGATTCGCTGAACGTCGCGATGGCGACGATCATTACCCTCTTCGAGGCGGTGCGGCAGCGCGGCGCCCGGACTTAGGCCGGCCCGGTCGGCCTCAGCCGCCAATGTAGCTCATTTCGACCTTCGGCCGGGTCTCGCCCGCGGCAAGGACCTCCGCCCGTTCGTCGCTGTAGCGGTCCATCCGGCCGGTCCAGATCCGGCGCAGGTAGGATTCGAGCGCGGCGTCGGTCATCCCGGGAGAACGCGCCGCCGCCAGCACGTCCCAGCCCAGCGCCGCGAACAGGCAGGTGTATAGGCGTCCGTCCGCCGAGAGCCGCGCCCGGTGGCAGTCGCGGCAGAAGGGTTCCGTCACCGAGCTAATGATCCCAATCTCCCCGCGGCCGTCGCGGTAGCGGTAGCGCGCGGCGACCTCCCCGCGATAGGCGGGCCCGGCCGGCTCCAGGGGCCAGTGCTCCGCGATGCGGGCTACAATCTCCCGCGCCGGCACGACCCGCTCGGCCGCCCAATGGTTCGTGTTGCCGACGTCCATAAACTCGATGAAGCGCAGCGGATGGCCACGCTCGCGGAAATACGCGGCCAGCGCCGGCAGTTCCCCGTCGTTCACCCCGCGCTGCACCACGCAGTTCACCTTCACCGGCAGGCCGGCGGCGGCCGCCGCGTCGATCGCGCGCAACACCCGCCCCACCTTGAAGCCGCGCCCGTTCAGGCGTCCCGCGGTCGCGTCATCGAGGGAGTCCACCGAGACGTTCACCCGGTCGAGGCCCGCCGCCCGCAGCGCCGGGGCGAGCTTCTCCAGCAGCCAGCCGTTGGTGGTGAGCGCGACCTCGGGCAGGCCCACCTCCTGCTTGAGCGCGCGGATGAGGTCCGGGACGTCCGGGCGCAGGAGTGGTTCGCCGCCGGTGAGGCGCAGCTTGACCACGCCAAGGGCCTGGAAGGCGCGGGCGAGGCGGACGATCTCCGCCAGGGTCATCAGCTGGGGGTCGCGGAGGAAAGCGTGGCCGGGGCCGAACACCTCGGCGGGCATACAGTACGGGCAGCGGAAATTGCAGCGGTCCGTGACCGAGACGCGGAGGTCGCGGAGGGGACGTTGAAAGGCGTCGCGGGCGGGGACCATGGGGCGGGTGAAGCAACGGGCGAAACCCTTTCCGGGTTTCAGAGTCAGAGTTGTACCGCCCCTGGTATACCCGCATCGAAGGTCACCAGCCGCGCTCCGTGGGCTGTAGCGAGAGCGAGGAGGTGTCCATCCGTCGTCTGCTTCGCGGTATTTACCCAAGCGGGTAAGTCCACTGCGCTTTGATTATCCGGGAGGAACTGGTGTCCCGGGCGCGACAAGTGCAGCTGTTTGAGAGCCTGTTTAACTTCCGCGATGGAAGAGGCGGAAAAAGGTGGCTGCAGGGAAATACGGACAAAACCGAGCTCCGTTATTGCGCACGTCGCCAAGATATCCTCCGGGCGCAGACTCTTCCACCAGTTATAGGCTCTGATGTGGTGCGTGTGCTGCGACCAAGCTAGCGCCAGCAGCACGTTGATGTCCGCGAGAAGCTTCACGGAAAGTCAGCCAGCGCGTTGTGGACATCCTCCGAGGTGATCGGAGGAGTGTTGGGAGGTGACTTGAAGATCAGAAGACCCGTTTCCGGATCGCGCACCAGCCGCACCCGCCCCGCCGGTTTTTCCGGGAAAAGCACGGCACGGATATGGGCGGAAACCGAGCGGCGGGCGGAACGAGCGGCGGCTCGAATCTTGCGTGATTCGGCCTCGGAAAGTTTGACGGTCACGGAGGGCATGTCAGCGAAGACGGGTTAGGTTCGTGGGAGGTATGGTCGACGGGACGATCGGCCGCCGCAAGTGCGGCTTGCGCCGCCGGGGACGCGGCAGAAGCTGGAATCTCAGGGGCGGTCCGCCGCCCCCTTCTCTAATGCTGACTCCCGCCGAAGCCCTCCGGCTTGTCCTCGCGCAAACCGCCCCCGCCCCGCGGGAGGATTGCCCGTTGGCCGCCGCCGCCGGCCGCGTGCTCCGGATGGAGATCCGCGCCGACCGCGACCTGCCGCCCTTCGACCGCGTCACGCTCGACGGCTACGCCCTCCGCTCTTCCGCCCTCGCCGCCGGCCTCCGCCGCTTCAACGTCGCCCGCGTCCAAGCTGCTGGGATGGTCCCCTTCCCGCTCGGCCCCGCGCCCGACGCAGCGATCGAGGTGATGACGGGCGCGGTCCTGCCCGAGGACGCCGACTGCGTGGTGCCCTACGAACAGACGAAGCGCTCCGGCGCAGTGGTGGAAATCACGCCCGAAGCTGCGGCCACGCCCGCGGGTGGCGCCGTCCACCGGCGGGGCAGCGATCACCGCACGGGCGATCTGTTGCTGGCCCCGGGATTGCGGCTCGGAGGCAAGGAGATCGCGATCGCGGCTTCCTGCGGCCACCCGTGGCTCACGGTCAGCCGGCAACCCCGCGTGGCGATTCTAGCGACGGGCGATGAGCTGGTGGATGTGGCCTCCGCTGCCGCGCCGCACCAGGTCCGCCGGAGTAATGACTACGCCCTGGCCGCCGCGTTGGGCCTCCGTGGTTACCCGCGCGTCGAGCGGCACCACGTGCGCGACCTGCGTTCGGAGGTGGAACACCGCCTCTGGCACCTGCTGGCGGAATACGATGTGCTGGTGGTCGTCGGCGGGGTGTCCCAAGGCCGCTTTGACTTTGTCCCGGCGGAACTGGACCGGCAGGGCGTCCGCAAGGTGTTCCAAGGCGTCGCCCAACGGCCGGGCAAGCCGTTCTGGTTTGGCGTTAGCCCGCGCGGCGTGCCGGTCTTCGCGCTGCCGGGCAATCCGGTCTCGGCCTACACCTGCCTGCACCGCTACGTGCTGCCCGCGCTCGACCACGCGGCGGGTCTCGCTCCGGCCGCGCCCCGTACGCTCCGGCTCGCGACCGGGGTCACGTTCCGCCCTCCCCTTGCCTGGCTCTTGCCGGTGCGCGTCGCGCCTGGCCCCGATGGTTCGCCCGCCGCCTGGCCCGAGCCGGCCAATACCTCCGGCGATCTTGCGGGCTTGGCTGGCACCGACGGATTCCTCGAACTGCCTGCGGGCGAGACCGAGTTCCCCGCTGGCTATACCGCACCCTTCTTTCCCTGGTGAATCCCGCTCAACCTTTCTCCCACCTCGATGGCGCGAACCGTCCCGCGATGGTGGACGTCGGTCCGAAGGCCATCACCCGCCGCTTCGCCCACGCCATCGCACGCGTCACCCTGCCGGGCGAATTGGCGGCGCTGCTGCGCGACGGGGAGATTGCCACCCGCAAGGGGCCGCTGTTCCAGACGGCGAGCTTGGCGGGGATTATGGGCGCCAAGCGCACGGCGGATCTTATCCCGCTGTGTCATCCGCTCGCGCTCGACGACTGCCAGGTGGAAATCACCCCCGATCCTGCGCGGGGTGAGATCGCGATCCATTGCCGCGTGCGGGCCGAAGGGCGCACGGGCGTCGAGATGGAGGCACTCACCGGGGCCACGGTGGCCGCGCTGACGTTTTACGATATGGCCAAAGCGGTCTCGCACGGGATTGTGATCCGCGAGGTCCGGCTCCTGGAGAAGACCGGTGGGCGCCGCGATTACCGCGCGGTGGCGGAAAGCGTCTGATGCACGAGCTCACGATCGAGTATTTCGCGTTGCTGCGGGAGCAGCGGGGCCAGGCGACCGAGCGCCTGCAGACCGCCGCGGCCACGCCCGCCGCACTCTATGCGGAACTGCAGGCGCGCCACGGCTTCACGCTGCCCGGCGACCGGGTGCGGGCCGCCATCAACGGGGCCTTCGCGGCCTCCGATGCGCCGCTGCGTTCCGGTGACCTGGTGGTGTTCATCCCGCCGGTGGCCGGAGGCTGAACCTTTCTGCCTAATGTTCCGCATCTCCCCCACCCCGCTTGAGATCCCCGCGCTCCGCGCGACGCTCGCCGACGCCCGCGCGGGCGCTTGTGTGACGTTCGAGGGCTGGGTGCGCGACCACAACGAGGGCCAGGCGGTACAATCCCTCGAATACGAGGCCTACGTGCCGCTGGCCGAGGCGGAGGGGGAACGCATCCTGGCCGAGGCGCGCGCCCGCTTCGGGGTGCTTGGCGCGGTCGCGGCCCACCGAGTCGGCCACCTCGCGCTGGGCGATCTGGCGGTTTGGGTGGGCGTGACGGCGGCGCACCGCGCAGCGGCCTTCGACGCTTGCCGGTATATTATCGACGAGGCCAAGGCTCGCTTGCCGATCTGGAAAAAGGAGCACTACGCCTCCGGCACCACCGCTTGGATCAACTGCGCCACCCGCGGGGGTCCGGCCGCGGAACAGCCGCGCGGCTAATCGGTTTGCGCCAGTTGGCCGCAGCCAGCCGCGATATCGATGCCCCGCCGTTGTCGGATGGTGCACGGCAGGGAAAACTCTTCCGCGAGCACGCGCTGGAAAGCCCGTGCCGCCCCCAACTCCGCCGGGGCGCCACCGTAACCCTCCGTCGGGTTGAGCGGGATCAGGTTCACCTGCGCGGGCAGGCCCTGCAGCAGCCGCCCCACCGCGCGCGCGTGGTCCGGGGAATCGTTACGGCCCGCGATCAGCGTCCATTCATAGAGAATGCGTCGGCCGGTTGCGGCACTGTAGGCTGCGCAGGCCGCCATCAGTTCCTCCAAGGGCCAGCGCTTCGCCGCGGGCACCAGCGCCGCGCGTTCTTCCTGCGTCGCCGCGTGCAGCGACACCGCGAGGTGCGGGGGCCGGGGCTCGCGCGCCAACCGCAGAATCGCCGGAGCCACACCGACTGTACTCAGGGTGATGTGGTCCGCGGCGAGGGCCAGACCCGCCGGATCCAGCAGGATCTCTACCGCCCGCATCACCGCCTCGTAGTTATGCAGCGGCTCGCCCATCCCCATCAGCACAATGTTGCGCAGGCGGTCGCCGCCCTCACCCGGTTCGGCCCGCGCCATCCGCGCGACGTGCACCGCTTGCGCGACAATTTCCCCGGCCGTGAGGTGCCGGCGAAACCCCATTTGGCCGGTGGCGCAGAAGACACAGCCCATCGCGCAGCCGGCCTGCGAACTCACGCAGGCCGTGACGCGCCCGGGATAACGCATCAACACGGTCTCCACCGCGCCGCCGTCCGTGAGCCCAAGGAGGAACTTCCGCGTCCAGCCGTCGGCGGAGTCCGTCCGCGCTGCCGTCGCGAGCACGCCGGGGGCGGCCGCCGCGGCGATGCAGGCCCGCACGCGCTCGGGTAGCTTTGGCATCGCGGCGGGCGAAAGGTCCGCCGCAAGGTCCAAGTAGAGATGCGACCAGACCTTGGCCGCGTGCACGGGCGCGAGACCCCAGCGGACGCACTGCAGGCGGAGCTCCTCGCGGGTGAGGCCGTAGAGGTCGATCCGCTCCGCGTTCATCAGGCGGCGGTCACCGGCCGCAGGGAGGCCAGCGCGTCCGCGATCGCCACGTCCTGCCGCTTGCGATCGAGGAAGAAGCTGATGGTGCGGAACCCGAGCGACGCCAGTTGTCCCAAGGCCTGTTCGTAGCGGTCGGCGACGCGCGCCGGCCGGTGCGCGTCCGAACCGAGCACCACCGGGATGCCGCGCTCGCGGATCATCCCCAGCATCTCCGGCCCGGGATTCATCTCGGGCAACGCCTTGTTCAGGCCGCTGGTGTTCAACTCCATCGCGACCCCCGTGCGCGCGATCCGATCCAGCGCGCGTTCAATCTCCGGCCGGATCCGCGCGAAGTCCCACGCCGCCGGCGCCTCGTTCTTCACTAGGTCCGGATGCGCCAGCGTGTCGAAGAGGCCCGTCTCCGCTGATTCCGCCAAGTGCGTGAAATACAGCTGCTGGTACGCGTACGGGTCGCCGGTGAAGTACTTGGCCTTGTAGTGGGTGACCTGCATATGCACCGATCCGAGTACGTGGTGCAGCGGCACTCGGGCGTGCAGTTTCTCGGCCCACGCTTCGACGCCGGGGAAATAATCACTCTCCAGCCCGAGCCGCACATCCACCCGGCCGGCGAACTCCGCCCGCGCCCGCGCCACGAGTTCCACGTACGTCTCGAATTCCTCCGGAGCCATCCGGTGGTCGATCCCGAGCCCGTCCGGCAACGGCGCGTGACAGGTGATGATGATCCCGCGCAGCCCCCGCGCCTCCGCCCGCGCCGCGTATTCGCCCGGCTGCCCGAACGCGTGCTTGCAGAGCGGCGTGTGGCAATGGGACTCGTAGAGCAACGGGACGGACATCGTCCTATTCCTGCCCAGGAACGCCCGGGAATCGAGCACTTCCTCCCCACCCCGCTCCCCTGCCCTGCCCCGCCCGGCGCCCGGTTGACTTGCCCCGGCCCGTCCCAAAACCTGCCGCCGGATGTCCCTCAATCTCGACACCGTAGCTGCCTTGGCCACTCCGGCCGGCACGGCCGCGCTGGCGTTGATCCGCGTGAGTGGACCGGCGGCGGCCGCCGTCGCGCGCGAGGTGCTCGGCCGCGACCCGGAGCCGCGGCGGGCCCGCCACGCCCCTTACCGCGACCGCGCCGGCATCGAGATCGACGACGTCGTGGCCACCTTCTTTGCCGGACCCAAGTCCTACACCGGCGAGGACGTCTGGGAACTGACGTGCCACGGCAACCCGTACATTGCGCAAAGGATCCTCGAGGATCTCGTGGCGCGGGGCTGTCGCTTGGCGGAACCGGGCGAGTTTACCCGCCGGGCGTTTCTCAACGGTCGGATGGACCTGAGTCAGGCGGAGGCGGTGATGGAGGTCATCCACGCGCGGGGTGAACGGGCTTTGGCGGCGGCGCGGCACCACCTGCAGGGTGGTTTGGGGCAGCGGCTGGGGGAGATCGTGGATCGCGTGCTGGGTGTGCTGGCGCGGCTGGAGGCCTATATCGATTTTCCGGAGGAGGATCTCCCGCCGGAGGATCGTACGCTGGTGGCGCGCGAGCTCGAGGCCATCGAGCTGATGATCAATCGGTTAGCCTCGACCTCGCGCTACGGTGAATTGTTGCGGGAGGGCGTTCGGACGGTCCTGTTGGGGGCGCCGAATGCGGGCAAGAGCAGCCTCTTGAATCGCCTGCTGGGGGAAGAGCGGGCGCTGGTGAGCCCGGAGCCGGGGACCACCCGCGATTACCTGGAAGAGCGGTGGATCGTGGGGCCGCACTGCCTGCGCCTGGTCGATACCGCCGGGCTTAACCTCGCCCCGGCGCCGTTGGAGCGTTTGGGCATCGCGAAGACCGTGGAGCGGGCGCTAGGGGCGGATTTGTGGATCTTGGTGCTCGACGCGACCCAGTCGACGGCCCCGGAATTGCCGGCGGAACTGCAGGCGAAGGGCCGGGAGTTGCCGGTGATTGTGGTGCAGAACAAGGTGGACCTTGCTTCGGCGGGTACGGCTCCCCTGCCCTGGCCGGGTGCGAGTG
The DNA here is from genome assembly GCA_002304435.1 of Opitutia bacterium Tous-C8FEB. Classification (GTDB taxonomy): domain Bacteria; phylum Verrucomicrobiota; class Verrucomicrobiia; order Opitutales; family Opitutaceae; genus ER46. The sequence continues at coordinate 15,945 of NEUZ01000060.1, forward strand.
TGGTGCGGACCTCGGCGTTGACTGGCGAGGGGCTGGAGGCGCTGCGGAGCGAGATTATCCGGCGGGTGGACGCCCTCGGCTACGATCCGGGTGAGCTCGTGGCGGTGAACGCGCGGCACGCCGTGGCCTTGGCGGAGGCGGCGACAGGGGTGGCGGCGGCGCGGGCCCAGTGGCGGGA
>NEUZ01000061.1 GCA_002304435.1 Opitutia bacterium Tous-C8FEB
GCGTGCCAAAGCGTCACTGTTTCATTAAACTTTGCAGGATAGATGGATGGGACTAAATTAGTCTGCGCGCAGGATTCCGAAGTGGGGAATTGTTCCCAAGTTGACCTCACCAGCTAGGGGAGGTTCCCCAACGCAAACGAGATTAGCCCGAATGCACCCTCAGTCGCGCCGCCGCGAGTCCAGCAGCAGGGTGACCGGGCCGGCGTTGACCGAACTGACTTCCATCTCGGCCCCGAAGCGGCCCGTGGCGACGGGGCGGCCCAATTGGGCGGCCGCCAACGTGCAGAAGCGATCGTACAGCGGCCGCGCAACCTCCGGGCGGGCCGCGGGATGGAAGGAAGGCCGGGTTCCCTTCCGCAAACTCGCCAATAGGGTGAACTGGCTCACCACCAGCAAACCGCCTCCGGTGTCGGCCAGGCTGCGGTCCAGTCGCCCCGCCTCGTCCGGGAACACCCTCAAGGCCAGAATCCTCCCGACCAGCCAGCTTGCATCCTCCTCGGTGTCCTCGGCCGCCACGCCCAGCAGGATGAGCAGGCCAGCACCGATCGCACCGGTCTCCTCGCCACCCACGGTGACGCGCGCCGCGGAGACGCGCTGCAGCACGGCGCGCACGGGTCGGCCCTCAGATCATCGGGTGGTGCGGCTCGGTCTCCGCCTCGTAATTGATCCCGGGCAAGCCGAAGCCGAACAGCTTCAGGAACTCGGAGCGATAGCCGGCAATGTCCGTCTCCAGAGCCAGGTTCTCCGTGGTGACCCGCGGCCAGATCTCGCGCACGGCCCGCTGGATCTCCGGACGCATCTCCCAGTCGTCGACGCGCACCCGCCCGGCCTCGTCAAAGCGGGGCGGACGCTCCCCGTACAGCTCGGTGGCGAACAGCCGCTGGATCTGCTCGATGCAGCCCTCGTGGCTGCCGGCGGCCTTCATCACCTTGTACAGGATGGCGATGTACAGGGGCACCACCGGGATCGCGGAACTGGCCTGGGTCACGAGGGCCTTGTTCACGGAGACAAAGGCTCGGCCGCCGCCGTTCAGCTTCAGCAGGGAATCGATGTTGCGAGCGGCGCGCTCGAGATCGTTCTTCGCCAGCCCAATGGTCCCGTTTTTGTAAATCGCCCAGGTGACCTCCGGTCCAATGTAGGAATAGGCTACCGATTGGGCCCCCGGGGCCAGCAGGCCGCCCTCCGCAAGGGCATTCATCCAGAGCTCCCAATCCTCGCCGCCCATCACCGCCACCGTATCGGCGATCTCCGCCTCCGTCGCCGGCTCGATCGTCACGTCGCTCACGAGGCCCTTGTCCGTGTCGACTGTCCGATTGGTATACGGTTGGCCGACCGGCTTGAGGACCGAGCGGTGGACGACGCCCGTGCGGGGATGCGTACGGCGCGGGGAGGCGAGGGAATAGACGACGAGATCCACCTGGCCGAGCTCGGCGCGGATCGTATCCAGGGTCTGGCGCTTGATGTCGTCCGAAAAGGCATCGCCGTTGAGGTTGAAGGCCTTGAGTCCGGCCGCGCGGGCGGCGCGCGTGAAGGCAAGGGTGTTGTACCAGCCGGGGGTGGCGGGGCGGCCCTCCTCGGAGGGCCGCTCGAAGAACACGCCGACGGTGGCGGCACCAGAGCCGAAGGCCGCGGTAATCCGCGAGGCGAGGCCATAGCCGGTGGAGGCCCCGATCACGAGCACCCGCTTGGGCCCGCGGGCGACGGGGCCCTTGGCCTTGACGTGGTTGATCCACTCCTGAACGTGCGCCGCGCAGCCTTCGGGGTGAGCGGTGACGCAGACGAAGCCGCGAACCTTGGGTCGGATGATCATGAAGCCGGCATCCTCCGCGGGGGCCGTCGCGCGAGGCAAGTGGCTTTTGCCGGACGGAATTTGGTTGGCGGGGGCAGCGCGGGGGCGTTCGCTGCTGCCTATGCCCCTGCTTGCTGAACTGACCCCAGAGGTGGCCGCCGGGCGGGAATTGACCGCGGCTGAAGTGCAACGGATCGCGGGCGCGCTCGCCGGCCCGGAGGAGACGGAGGCCGACAAGGGCGCCTTCCTCACCGCCTTGGCGCGGCGCGGAGAGACCCCCGCGGAGGTGGCCGCCTTCGCGGTGGCTTTCCGCGACCGGGCGCGGGATCCCGGGCTCGGCGAATGGTCCGGCCAGGCGATCGACATCGTCGGCACCGGCGGGGACCATTCCGGGGGCTTCAACGTCTCGAGCGTGGTGGTGCTGGTGCTGGCGTCCGCAGGCGTCCCCGTGATTAAGCACGGCAACCGCGGCATCACCTCCCGCTGCGGCAGCGCGGACCTGCTGGCGGGCCTTGGGGTGGACATCGAGGCCGGGGAGGAGCGCTTGAGGGGCGCCCTGCGCGAACTGGGTTTCGCCTTCCTCTTCGCCCCCGCCTACCATCCGGCCTTCCGCCTGATCGCTCCCGTCCGCCGCGCGCTGGCGCAGCAAGGCCAGCGGACCGTCTTCAATATTCTCGGTCCCCTGATCAACCCGGGGCGCCCGGCCCACGCACTCGTCGGCACTTTCTCCCCCGGGCTGGTGCCGGTGCTGGCCGGCGCGCTCGACGCCCTCGGTACGCGCGCGGGTTTGGTCGTGCACGGCACCATCGAGCCTGGCCGGGGCATCGACGAGCTTACGACCGCCACGGACAACCTCGTTCGCGGCGTGGGCACGCGACGAGAGGTGGCGGGCCCTTGGCGCGCGGCGGACTTCGGCCTCGCGCCCGCGCCGTTTGCGGACCTCGCCGGCGGCGATCTCCCGGAGAACCTCGCCCGGGTGGAGAGTTTGTTGGAGGGCAAGGCGCCCCGAGGGCTGGAAGATACGGTCGTGCTCAATGCCGCGACGGGCCTCTGGCTCACCGGCCGGGTGGATGCCGTGCGCGCCGGGCTGGAACCCGCCCGGGACCTGCTGCGGGGTGGCGCGGTCCGGCGGAAGCTCGCCGCCGTCCGTGAATTCTTCCGCGCGTGAGCCGGCGCTACTTCGGTACGGACGGGGTCCGCGGGCCCTACGGCGGCCCCCTGATAAACGAGGCCTTCGCGTTCCGTCTCGGCTGGTCCGCCGCCGCGTGGTCCCTAGCCGCCAAGGCGTCCGGCGAGGTGCTACTCGGACGCGATACCCGGGCCTCCGGGCCATCCCTGCTGGCCGCGGTCGCCGCCGGGATCACCGCCGCAGGCCTGCGGCCCGTTTCCCTAGGTATCCTGCCCACGCCGGCGGTCGCCCGCGCGGTCCAGACCCGCGGCTCCGCGCTCGGGGTCGTACTCACGGCGTCCCACAACCCCGCCAGCGACAACGGGATCAAGTTCTTTACCCGTGGGGGCCGGAAGCTCACGGATGCCGATGAGGCTGCGATCGAGGACCACCTGTCGGCCGCACCCGAGCCGCACGCCGCTCCCACGCCCGCGGAAAATCCCGCGGCGCAGGCCTATCGCGACTGGGCGGCGACGCTCCTGCCGGCCGGTGCCCTCGCCGGGTGGCGACTGGTCGTGGATTGTGCCCACGGGGCCACGGCGGAAACGACGCCCGCGGTACTCCGCCAACTCGGCGCCGAGGTGATCGCCCTCGGGATCGCGCCGGACGGTACGAACATCAACGCCGAGGTGGGCAGCGAGTACCCGGGAACAATGCGGGCGACCGTCCGCTCCGCCGGGGCGCGCCTCGGGCTGGCCCACGATGGCGACGGCGACCGCCTCGTCCTCTGCGATGAAGTCGGAACCCTACTGGATGGGGATGATCTGCTCACCCTGCTCGCCCTCGATGCGCTCGACCACGATGCGCTCCCGGGGCGCACGCTCGTGGTCACGGAGCAGAGCAATCTCGGGGTCGATGCCGCCATCGCCCGCCGCGGTGGCCGGGTCCTGCGGACCGCGACCGGGGACCGGCAGGTCATCGCGCGGATGCGGGCGGAAGGCGCCACGCTCGGCGGTGAGACCTCCGGGCACATCGTCTGCGGGGAGATCTCGCCGACAGGCGATGGCTTAGTCGCGGCCCTGCAGGTGTTGGCCGTGATGCGTCGCCGCAATGAGCCCCTTTCCCAACTGCGGCTTCAGTGGGAGCGTTTCCCGCAGCAGACCGCAGCGCTCCGGGTCCGTGCGCGGCCGCCGCTGGCCAGCCTGCCCGGCCTCTCCGCGGCGATCGCGGCTCTCGAAGGCAGCCTCGCCGGGCGGGGCCGGGTCCTCGTCCGCTATTCGGGCACGGAGCCCCTGCTGCGTCTGCTGGTGGAGGGTCCGTCAGCGGCGGACGTGGCCGCCGGCTTGACGCAGCTGGCGGCGGCGGCGCGGGCCGAGGGGATCGTCGCGGACGATTAAGGGCCGAAAAGGTTACAGCTTCCGGACGCTCAGCGTGTGAGCCGGACTCTGACGTTGACCGCCGCGAATCCCGCGCCCTTGGTTCTCAGCGTATGCCCGAGATTCCCGTCGCTTCCCTGGATCCCCGACATCAGAAGCTGATCGAGAACGCGCGGATCGCGCTGGATCGCGGCAACCTCGAGTACGTGGTCGAGGTCACCGAGCAGGTGCTGCGGATGCAGCCTGGGTGCCTGCCGGTCCGCAAGCTCCGCCGGGTGGCCCAGCTTCGCGCGCATCGCGGTAAGGGCGGTGGCTTCGTCGGGCGCGCGCTCTCCGGACTATCCGCAGCCCCGGTGCTCCTGACCGCTTCCAAAAAGGAACCCGCCCAAATGCTGGAGGCGGCCGAGGGGCTGCTGGAGAAGGATCCCACGAGCGTCGGCGCCCTTAAATTGCTCGCCGAGGCGGCCAAGGGCCTGAACCTGCCGGAGACGGTGGCCTTCGCGCTGGAGGCCGTCCGGGAACAGGAACCCGCCAACCGCGCCAACCTGCTCGCCCTAGCCGAAGCCTGGCTCGCCGCCGGCAAGCCCGCCGAGGCCCTCAAGGTGGCCGACGATATCCTCCGCGATCGACCGGCCGATGCCGATGCCCAGAACCTGATGCGCAAGGCCTCCGTCGCCCAAACGGTCGGCAAGCACAAGTGGGACGACCAAGCCTCGTTCCGAGACAAGCTGCGCGACGAGGCCCAGGCGGTCTCGCTGGAACAGGCGGCGAAGGTCGTGACCGGCGACTCGATGGGCAACCGCCTGCTGGAGGAGGCCCTCGCGCGGGTCGCCAAGGAGCCCAACAATCTCAACCACTACCGCACCGTGGCGCAGGCCTATCGGCAGATGGGCAACCTCGACGAGTCCCTCGCCTGGGTCCGCAAGGCGCGGGAGCAGCCGGCCGGCCGGGCCGACGCCGCCCTCGAGAAGCAGGAATCCGAACTGGCGACCGCGGTAATCGAGCAGCGCGCGAAGGCCGCCGAGGCCGCGCTCGCCGCCGCCCCCGGGGATGCCGCCGCCCAGGCCCGTCTCGAGACGGCCCGCAAGGAACTGGCGGACTTCAAGCTCACCGAGTCCCGGCGTTACGTGGAGCGCTACCCGAACGACTACCCAGCCCGTTTCGCGCTCGGAGGGCTGTTGCTCGAGTCTGGCCAAGTGGACGCCGCCATTGCCCAATTCCAGCAGTCCCAGAAGGGGCCCGCCGTCCGGGTGAACTCCCTCGTCGGCCTCGGCCGCTGCTTCAAGGCGAAACGCCTCTTCGACCTCGCCGTCACCCAGCTCACCCTAGCCAAGAACGAGCTCACGACGATGGACGACGCCAAGAAGGAGGTCATTTACGAGCTGGGGGCCTGCTACGAGGCGATGGGCAAGGCCGACCTCGCTATCGAGGAGTACAAGGTGATCTACAGCGAGGACATCGGCTTCCGGGACGTAGCGGACAAGATCAACGCGTTCTACGCGAAGGGCTAAGGACACTCCGGAGCCCGCCCCGGAGTCTCATTGCGCCGCCTGGCGTCCCCGTTCCGCGAGCAGCACCGCCGCGGCCAAAGCCAGCAAACTCAGCAGCAGCGGCCCCGCCTCGGCGCTTTCCCCGAAAAGCAGCAGGGAGGCGGCCACGCCGAGGGGTACTTTGGCGTTGTTCATTACCGCAAGGGTACCCGTGCCGCACCGGCGGGCGCCCGCGTTCCAGAGGTAGAAGCCCAACCCCGAGGCGACGAGACCCAGGTACGCCACCGTCACGAGCTGGGCGCTGTCGAGGCGCGGCGGGACGGGTTGGCGGACGATCAGCAGCAGCGCGGGCAGCATTCCGCCGAAGTAGAGCAACCCCATCGCCGCGTGGTCCGGTAGGGCGGGGCGGGCCCGGCTCCAACCGCGATAGGCCAGCTGGCCGGCCGCGAAGGCTAGGTTGGCCCCCTGGACCAGCAGGACCCCGCGCAACGTGACCGCAAAATCCGCCGCCCGGTGCACCAGCAGCGACGCGCCCGCGATCGCGAGCAGGGACGCACCCAGCGCCCACGGACGGAGACGCCGCTCTCGTAGGTCCGCCAGCAGCGTCACGAACAGCGGCGTGGTCAGGGTGAACAGCGCGACCTCGTGCGCCCGCAGGTGCCGGAAACTTTCGAGGTACAGGACGTACATTACCCCGAACTGGAGCGCCCCGATACCGGCCAAGGCCGCGGCGCCCCGGAAGCCTAGGGCCCGTGGTCGGATCCAGGGCAGGAAGACGAGCGTCGCCAGTCCCAGTCGGGCCGCGGTCACCCACGCAGGATCCACCCCGGCCAGGTGACGCTTGATCAGGCCGAACGAGCAGGCCCAGATCAGCGAGGCGAGTAACAGGGCCGGCATCGGCGGATCAGACGCGGAAGAGGGCGCCCAAGCGACGTCCCAGCAGCAGCGAGAGCCCCGCGATGGTCACGCCGAGGAAGACCATCGCCCACACCCCCAGCGCGCTGGCGATGAACTTCCCATCCCCCAGCAGCTGGAACAGTTCCAGAATCGCCTTGGTGATCGGATAATACGCCTGCTTCTGGGCGAGGATCAGCGAGTCGCTGACCTCCAGCATCGCGAAGGCGAAAGCCAGCAGCCCGCCCGCGATCAGGTTCGCGGCGATCAGCGGAAGGGTCACCTTAATCATCGCCTTCAGCGGCGGGCAACCGAGGTTCTGCGCCGCCTCCTCGAGGGTTTCACTCGTCTGCTGGAAGCCGGCCGCGGCCGAGCGGACCACGTAGGGCAGCCGGCGCACCGAATAGGCGATGATCAGCAGGATCGTCGGATCCCGCGTCGGATTGAGGAAGGAGAAGAAGCGCCCGTCCTGCGCCATCGCCAGGTAGCCGAAGGCCAGCACCAGCCCGGGCACCGCGAGGGGCAGCATCGCGAGGAAGTCGAGCAGCTGCCGCCCGGCAATCCGGCTGCGCACGACCACGTAGGCGATCGCCACGCCCAGGGCGATGTCGATCACGGCGGAGATACTCGCGAAGCGCAGGCTGTTCGCGATCGCGGAAACCGTCAGGTCGTGGCCCAGCGCCAGCTCGAAGTTCTCCAGCGTATAGTGGGTGGGCAGGACCGTGCCGTACCAGTCCTCCGCGAACGCCACCAGAATCACGCCCAGGTGGGGCAGCACCGCTAGGAACGTAATCCCCGCGAACAGCCCCGTGCAAAGCCAAGCGCGCCCAGCCGGCAGCGCCCGTGCCCCGCCGGACGAGGTCGCCTTGGCCATCATCGCGTGACTAGACCGGCCAAACAGCAGCTTGCTCACCGCGTAAAGGCCCACGGAGGCGACCAACATCACGGCCACCAACGCGAAGGGCAGGGGATTCATCCCGATGTCCTTCAGGCCGTGGTAAATCTGCACGCTGGTGACGCGGTCATAGTCGAACACCAGGGGCGTGCCCAGTTCGGTGAACGCCCAGATAAAGACAATCGTGCCCCCCGCGAACAAGCCGGGGCGAATCAGCGGCAGGGTGATCCGCCGGAAGCGCCGGAAGCCCGTGCAGCCCAGATTCTGCGCCGCCTCCTCCATCGCGGGATCCACATTCGCCAGCGCCGCCACCGCGTTCAGATAAATGATGGGGTACAGGGAAAGGGCCTGCACCACCGCGATCCCCCAGAACTGGTGGCGCGCGAACCAGTCGATCGTCGCCCCGGGCTCCAGCAGCCCCGCCAGTTGCAGCAGGCAATTCAGCGCCCCGTATTGACCGAAGATCTGCTTGATCCCGATCGCGCCGACAAACGGCGGCAAAATCATCGGAACCAAGATCAACGCCCCGAGCAGGGCCTTGCCCGGGAAGAGGAACCGGTCGCTCACCCACGCCAGGGGCAGGGCGAGGCCGAGGGCCAGGCACGTGGTGGTCGCCGCCAGCAGCAGTGAGTTGCCCAAGGCCCCGACGTGGTGCGGATCCGCGAGGATCGCCCCGAGGTAGGCGAGGGTGAAGCGGCCGTCCGCATCCACGAAGCCACCCCTCAGGATCTGCAGCACCGGCCAGAGAAAAAACGCCCCAAAGAAGAGGGCCGTGAAGGCAAACACGAGGCGGGCGAAACCCTGCGACATCGCGCGGAATCTGGCCCCCACCCCACCGCGCGCGCAAGGGGGAAGTGGCTCACCGCCGCCCCATTTTCTCCTCGCCGGCTGCACTCGTCGCCGGAAAGTTCCCGCCCGATGACGCGCCGCCCTCTGTTCTCCCTGCTGCTTTCCTGCGCGCTCGGCCTAGCGAGTCACCCGCTGCACGCCCAGGTCACCGAGAGCCCACACACCGTGGCGCCCGGCCGCGTGCTGCTGGAAGTGGACGGGGTGCGCTTCACCGTCGGGCACGCCGAGGCCGACGGCGGGACGGTCGACGCGCTTGCGGTCGGCTCAACCCTGCTCACGACCGGTCTCACCCGCTCGCTCGACCTGCAGGTGGGCGTGGATCTCTTCCTGCGCCAGTCGCTCTCTCTCGGCGGCCGCCGCGACTCGGACGCTGGGTTCGGGGACGTGAGCCTCCGCACCAAATGGAACTTCTGGCGCCTAGACTCGGGGGCCGCGGCGCTCGCCCTGATCCCCTACGTGCGCCTGCCCACCTCGACCGCTGGGCTCGGCAGCGAGCGCATAGACGGTGGACTCATTTTGCCTTGGGCGAGCGAGGGCCCCGCGGGGATCGTCACCGGAGCGATGCTCCATTGGGACTCCGCCTCCAGCGCGGACGGCCGTCGCCACCGTTGGAGCGGCGCCGCGTATGTCCGCCGAGATTTGTTCCGGCTGCTCTCCGCCTACGCCGAAGTCACCCTAGACGCGGAGTCCGGCACCTGGTCCGCCCGCGAGGGCACGCTCGGCGCGGGGGCCTTGCTGCGGCCGTGGGGTGGGCTCGAGATCGACTATCAAATCCAGCGCGGGCTGAACCGCCGGGCCCCCGATTGGATCCACACCCTGCGCTTCAACTGGGAATGGTGATCGCTCACCGGCTCAACCGGCCTCGGCTGGAGCCACCCAGATGCGTCCCGCGGCGGCTAGGCTCAGGGCGAATGGCTTGCCCCGGGGGCGCCGCAAGGTGACGAGCCCTGCGGGCAGGTTGCGGTCCACGACCTGGACTACCGCGCCCGGACGCAGGCCGTGCGCCTCCGCAAAGGTCAGGAAATCCGCCGACTGGTCCGTTACCCGCACCACGCGCAGGGCGACTTCCGTCGCGCAGGTCGCCAAGGTAGCGTACACGGCCGAGTTCAGGGTGCCTTCGACGCTGGGAATGGGATCGCCGTGCGGATCGGTCGCCGGATGCCCGAGCAGCGCGTCCAGCCGGTCCAGCACCGCGTCCGAGATCGCGTGCTCCAATTGCTCCGCCTCCGCGTGCACCTGCGCCCAGTCCATCTTGAGGACGTTGACGAGGAAGGTTTCGACCAGCCGGTGCTTGCGCAGCACATTGAGCGCGACCCGGCGGCCCGCGGCGGTGAGGCGCAGCCCGCGCCGGGGCTCGTGGACGACCAGACCGGAGTCCGCTAGGGCCTTCACCATCGTTGTGGCCGTCCCCGGTACCACCTCGAGGGCGGTCGCCAGTTCCCCCATGGGGACCAAGCCGTCCGGGGAGCGCTCCGCCAGCAGCAGGGCGTGCTTTAGGTAGTTCTCCACCGCGATCGTCGCCATCGGCCGAGCGTAGGCACGCGGATTTGAACCTGCCAAGGATATATTTTGACAAATCAAAATCAACGCTTTGGATGGTCGCTATGGTTTCAGCCAACCCACTGCCGTTCGTTCTCGGGAGGTGGTCGTGAAGCCCGCGCTGTGGGCGCTTCTGCTCCTCGGCCTGGCGATGCTGATCGTGTGGCCGCGCTGGGGGCTGCTGGCGTGGTGGCAGCGTCAGCGGGAGCGGCGGGAGCGGGAACTGCGGGAGGACGCCCTAAAGCATCTGCTAAAGTGCGAGGCGGAGGGCGCGGCGGCCTCGCTGTTGAGCCTCGCGGGGGCCCTGCGGGTGGGGGATGGTGCCGCCGCCGCGATCGTGGCAGAGTTAGAGCGCGGGGGGCTGGCCGGAGTGGAAGGTGGCCGGCTACGGCTGCGGCCCGCCGGCCGCGAGATCGCCTTGCACGTGGTCCGTTCGCACCGGCTCTGGGAAAGCTATCTCGCGGAGCGCACCGGCGAGCCGGAGGCGCGCTGGCACCGGCTGGCGGAGCGGGCCGAGCACCGCCTGACCCCCGCCGAGACGGCCGCCCTCGCCGCCAAGCTGGGGCACCCGCTCTACGATCCACACGGGGACCGGATTCCGGCCTCGGGGGACGGTCTGACGGAGGAGTCTGGCCCCGCGTTGGAGAATTTTTCCCCGGAGCAGCCGTTTCAGATTCATCACATCGAGGACGAACCCGAAACCGTCTACGCCCATCTGCTCCGCCTCGGCCTGCGCCCGGGAATGCGGGGGTACATCTTGTCCCGTGACGACGCGAAGGTCCGGCTCTGGGCCGATGGGGCGGAATATGCGATCAGCCCCGGAATGGCACGCCAGCTTTCGGTGCGCCCCCTGGGGGGCGTGACCGCCGCCGCGCTGCGCGGAGAGCGCTTCCTGCACGAGTTGCCGGCCGGCGGCCGAGCCCGGCTGCTCGGGCTCACCGGGGCCTGCCGTGGGGCCGAACGCCGCCGGTTGCTCGATCTCGGCTTTGTGCCCGGTTCGCTGGTGGAGAGCGCGCTTACTGGTCCCGGGGGCGACCCGACCGCCTATCAGGTCCGCGGCAGCCTCGTGGCGCTGCGCCGCGAACAGGCCCGCTACGTGCGCGTGACCCCCTTGCCGGGAGGTACCCCTTGAGCACGCCACCAAACCCTGCCCCGGCCGCCGTGGCCTGCGCCGACTGTGACGTTTACCGCGCGGCCCGGCTGCACAAGCTGGGCCTGCAGCCTGGCCCCTGGGACCACGTCGTCGCTCTCGCGGGCAACCCCAACACCGGGAAGAGCACCGTCTTCAACGCCCTCACCGGGCTCCGCCAGCACACCGGCAACTGGCCGGGCAAGACCGTAGCCCGCGCCGAGGGCGGTTTTGCCTACGCGGACCGCCGCTTCCAGTTGGTGGATTTGCCGGGCACGTATTCGCTGCTTTCCACCAGCCCGGATGAGGAGATCGCCCGCGACTTCATCCTCTTCGGCCGCCCCGACGTCACCGTGGTCGTGGCGGACGCGACCCGTTTGGAGCGAAACTTGAACCTCGTGCTACAGGTGCTGGAGATCACGGAGCGGGCGGTGGTCTGCCTGAACCTAGTCGACGAGGCGAAGCGCCACGGCATCCAAGTGGACGAGCGCCAATTGGCGCGCGACTTGGGTGTCCCGGTGATTCCCACTTCTGCCCGCTTCGGGCGCGGACTGCCCGAGCTGCTCGCTGCGATCGCCGAGATGGCGGCGCGGAAGGTCAGCGGGTTTGGTTACCGCCTGAGCCAGGAACCGCTCGCCATCCGGTCGGCGCTCGCGGATCTGACCACGCGGATCGAACAGGCCTACCCCGGCCTGCCCAACGCGCGCTGGATCGCGATGCGCTTGCTGGGGGGCGACGAGCGGGTGGCTGAGGCCCTCCGGCGTGGGGAGCTCTCCGCGTTGGCGGAACGCGCCGCCCGCGGCACCGAAGGCGTCCTCCGCGAATCCTCCCTGCCTGCCCGATGAACCCCTCGTCCCCCGCGCCCGCTCCGGCTCCCGCCGTCGAGGAGATCCTCGCCCAGGCTCGTCGCCTGCGCGAAGGCATCCCCGGTGACATCCACGAGCACCTCGTGGAGTCGCTGTACGCCGACGCCGGCCGCATTGCGGAGCGCTCCGTCTCGCGGCCCGACCGGCCCGCGCGTCCGACGTTCGACCGCACGCTGGATCGGATTGTCACCAGCCGAGTTTGGGGCCTGCCGGTGATGCTCTTGCTGTTCGCGTTTATGTTCTGGCTCACCATCGCGGGCGCGAATGTGCCGTCGCAATGGCTGGCGGGGGTGCTCGTGGAAAGCGGCCACCCGTGGCTGCGCGGGCTGGCGGACGCCGCCGGGTTCCCGTGGTGGCTCCGGGGCTTGCTGGTGGACGGGGTCTACCTGTCTACCGCCTGGGTGATCAGCGTGATGCTCCCGCCGATGGCGATTTTCTTCCCGCTCTTCACGCTCTTGGAAGACTTCGGCTACATCCCGCGCGTGGCCTTCAATCTGGACGCGCTCTTCAAGCGCGCGGGCGCGCACGGCAAGCAGGCGATGAGTACGATGATGGGCTTCGGCTGCAACGCGGCGGGGGTGGTCTCGACCCGGATCATCGACAGTCCCCGCGAGCGGCTGATCGCGATCCTGACCAATAACTTTGCGCTCTGCAACGGCCGGTGGCCGACCCAGATCCTCATTGCCACAATCTTCCTCGGCAGACTCGTGCCGGCGCATCTGGCGGGCTTGGTCTCGGCGGGGGCCGTCGCCGGCGTCGCTTTGCTCGGACTCGGCTGCACCTTCCTCGTGGCCTGGCTCCTCTCGCGCACCGTGCTGAAGGGGCAGGTCTCCACCTTCAGCCTGGAGTTGCCGCCGTACCGGCCGCCGCGGCTCTGGCAGACTCTGTACACGTCCGTCCTCGACCGTACCCTGCTCGTGCTCTGGCGCGCGGTCGTCTTCGCGGCGCCCGCGGGGGCAGTCATCTGGCTCGTCGCGAATGTCCGGCTGGGCGAGGGCAGCGTGGCGGAGTTCCTGATTTCCGGAATGAATCCCTTCGGCCTCGCGCTGGGGCTCAATGGGGTGATCTTGCTGGCTTACCTGATCGCCATCCCCGCCAACGAGATCGTGATCCCGACGATTTTGATGCTGACGGCGCTTGTGGCCCGATTGGCCGGGGTGGGCGAGGGGGCGGGGGTGATGGTGCAATCGGACTCTCCAGCGTTCGTCGGAGAGGTCCTGCGCGCGGGCGGGTGGACCGTGCTGACGGCGGTCAATCTGATGTTGTTCAGCCTGCTCCACAACCCGTGCAGTACGACCCTCTACACGATCTACAAGGAGACGGGCAGCGCGCGCTGGACGACGCTGGCCGCGCTCCTGCCGTTGGGGATGGGGGTGGCTTTGACCTTCGGGGTGGCGACCGTCTGGCGCCTCCTCGCGAGCTGAGGCACGCGCCGACGGTCGTAACTTCTCGCTTGCGCTCGCGCGCGGAAACCAGCTTTCTCCGCTCCCTGTAACGCACCCGTAGCTCAATTGGATAGAGCATCTGACTACGGATCAGAAGGTTTGGGGTTCGACTCCCTACGGGTGCGCCACTTTCCCGATCGTTTCGAGCAGTGGGGGGCCTAGGTCCACCTCGTACAAGATCAAGCCAGCCCGCGTAGGCTCTTCGCGAAGAGGTCGCCGATGATTCATTCTGGGTAACTTCCGTGGCCCTGAGAAAGGGCTCGGCCGTTGCATTTTCCTCCCAATGGGCGGCCGTCACAGCACGATTCCCTCCGTGAGGATATCCTCGGCCAAGGCCAGTTCCCGGGCACGCAGCCGGGCAAACTCCTCCGTCGAAAACACCTTGGGGTTGATCGCGACCGCGTGTTTCAGACTCACGCGGGTCGCGAGATCCACCAATCCCATCTCCTCCCGGAACTCGCGGCGATCGACCTCCACCGCCACATCGACGTCGGATTCCTCCGGCCCCAGCCAATCTCCGCGGGCGAGCGAGCCGAAGAGCCGGATCCAGCGCACGCGCGGCCCCAGTCGGGCGCGCACCGCGCCGGCGTACTCGGTGGCGGCTTACCTCGCCCGGGCCTGTTCGCCCGCCAGATGCTCGGCGTCATAAAGGATCACGGAGGAGCCCTGAGCGTTAGGACTTCGGCTGTCAAAGACGCCGCGTGACCGTCGTACACTTCGCCCTTGGCATTGGCCGGCCGACACTATCCCGGTACAGGCCTCCCGGCCTTCCCCAAGCTTTATCCTTCGGTTATCCTTCGGTCACCCTTCGGTCTTACCTGGGTAAAATGACGTAAACGCCTGCAATAACCGAAGGATGACCGAAGGATAACCGAAGGATGTAGGTACCAGAATTAACGGTGGACTGAACGAGAAAGCCAGGCTCGGCGCGGGAACCGAGACCTCCGACGAGGGCGGCGCCACGCGTGCCCGCTCCGCGGCCTTTCGGCCGCTAACGCTTGCGAGCGCCTGGCGATGGTGCACTGGTTCTAGGTCGTCAGCTCCCACCCCAACGGTCAGTTCCCGTATTCGCCTATGCCCATCGTACCCCTCGTCCGTCTTGTCCTCGCGGGCGCCCTTAGCGCCCTCATCACCCCCGTCCACGCCCAGATCGTGGAACTTCGCGCCACCATCAACGCCGCGCAGGAAGTGCCGGCGAACGCCTCCCCGGCCAGCGGCACCGCCATAATGCTGTATGATGTCCGCGCCAATACGTTCGATCTGATCGTCTCGATCAACGGGATGACGAATACCGCCACCGCTTCGCACATCCACGAGGCCCCGGCGGGCGCGAACGGCGGCGTCGTGACCAATCTGGGCGCGGAGTCGGCCTACACCCGCAGCGGGACGTCCCTGACGGGCAACTTCCGGAACCTCACCTATGGCGGGGACAAGCTGAAGCTGCTGCAGGGCGGAGCCTACCTCAATTTTCACTCGGCCCAGTTCCCCGGCGGGGAAGTGCGCGGCCAGCTGTTCGCGCGGCCGGTGCGGTTGGTGGCCAAGCTCGACGTCGCGCAGGAGGCGGCGGCCTTCCCGGCGCTCAACTTCTCCGGCGTGAACAATTTCGGCGCCGCGGTGATGTGGTACGATCCGGTGGCCAATACGATCAGCATCCGGCACTCACTCTTCCTCTTCTCCAGCGTCTTCACCAACTCGCATATCCACGAGGGCGCGCCCGGCGCCAGCGGACCGGCCCGGACTCAGCTCGGCACCAGTGCGACGGCCGGGGCCTACAATTCGGCGAACGGCCACATCTCCGGCTCGCACGACATCCCGTTCGCCGGTGATCCGCTCCTCCTGCTCACCGGGAGGAATTATCTCAACTACCACAGTCAGGCGTTCACCGGCGGGCAGTTGCGCGGGCAGATTCAGGTTTCCAACGAGGTGCCGAGCGCGCGTTACGGTAATCTTTCGATCCGCGGGGTGGCGGGGGCCGGCGACCAGGTCCTGATTGGCGGCCTTAGCATCAGCGGCACCGAGCCCGTGCGCACCCTGATCACGGCCAAGGGCCCGTCGCTCACGGCCTTTGGGGTCACGGGAGCCGTGGCAAACCCCCGTCTCGAACTCTATGACTCCGCGGGTCGCCTCATCGCGTTCAATGACGACGTGGGCGCGATCCCCGCGGGCTCGGAGCTCTCGCGGATTCCCGGGGTGCCGGTGAATCCGGTCGAATCCGCGCTCGTGGTGGTCCTGCCGCCCGGCAACTACACGGCGCACGTCTCCGCGCCGAGCGGCACGGGAGTGGCGCTGCTGGAGATCAACGACCTGCGGTCGCTGGGAGAGGCCGGAATCGCGGTGAGCTCGCTCCCGGGCCCGACCCGGCAGGCCGCCTCCCCGCTGGCCTCCGTCGCCAAGGCGGCGCTGGAGTTCTGCGATGGATTGCCTCTGGCCACGACGGTGGCCAAGCGCTGACCACTCGGCGGGGGCTTGGTAGGCTGCGGCGTTGGCTACCGCAGCCCGACAATATCCCCTAGACCGGCCCCAGCCAAGCCCTGCAGTTGGTAGGGCTTGGCTCTTAGCCGGACCCATGCAGTTGATCAGGTCGCATCGAGGTGACCTGCCGGCACCTTTCAGTGGCTCTCTCCCGTCGCCATACCCTCCGGGTATGCCTCGGTCTTTCGCCTC
>NEUZ01000062.1 GCA_002304435.1 Opitutia bacterium Tous-C8FEB
AGAAAAGGATGTTGCCCGGGCAGTGGCCCGGAACGTGGCGGACCTCGAACGCAAGGCCCAGCGCATCCAACCGCTCGCCCTGCCCGACCCATCCGTCGACCTTGAGGGGCTCCAGTTTCAGGTTCTCGCCCAAGAACCGCTCCATAATCTCGGGCGTCTCGATCAGCACCCGGTCCTCGGCGTGCGCGCGGACCTTCGCGCCCGACCGGCGCACGACCTCCGCGCCGCCCTGGGTGTGGTCCCAGTGGCCGTGCGTGATCCAGAGCTCGGTGAGGCGGCACTTCTCGTCGCGGAGAACGGCCTCTACCGCGGGCCAAACGTCGCCCGGGGCATCGATCAGCACCGCCTCGCCGCGCTCGGGCGCCGTGAGCAGGTAGGCGTTGGTCTGGATCGGCCCAGCGGGCAGGACGTGAAGCTTCACCCGGCCAATCCAGCCCCTTTTCCCGGACGCGCAATCCCGGAGTGGGGCGCGCGTGGACGAATCGACTTCAGGCCAGACCGAGCCGGCGCAAAACCTCGGGCGGCGGGCCGGTGAAGGCCTCCATCGCGTAGTTTCCGGTGTAGCCTAGGTCCTTCATCCCTTCCGGCGTGGTGAAGTAACCGCCCGCCGCCAGGTCCCGGAAGCGCTGGAAGAAACGGGCGCCAGCGCGGTGCTCCGGCTTAGCGGAGGCAGCGTCGCAGATATCTTCCGCCAAGGCCGTGCGCTGGGCCGAGGTGCCTTGGACGAACCCGCCGCCCCACCGGCGGCGCGCCTCAGCGTCGAGCCACGCGAGGCCCTCGGTGATGGTCTTCCGGTCGGCGTCGTGCCCGGGGTACGGGGCGCTGATCCATTCGTCGATGAAGTCGTGCACCAGCAGGGCCTCGGCCCCCGGACCCTCCGCGTCGGGTGGCAGGAGGAGGCCGCAGAGGGCGGCCGCGGCGGCGCGTTCGGCGGGGGTGAAGGTGAGCGGCCAGACGTCACCCGGGGCGTAAGCGCGCTGGAGGTCGGGGTCGGTCCCGTACCCGCGGGCCGCGGGGGCCGCGGCGCGCGGTTCCGGGGAGAAGGCGAGCGAACTGGCGGCGGCGGCCGTGATCCACTTCAGGGCATCGCGCCGGCTGAGGCGCGGGGCGGCGTCGGAGGGCGGGTTCATCGTCAAAGGTTTCCCCGGCGCAGCTCGGCCAGCAGGTAGTCGCTCGCGCGCCATGCCAGCGCCATAATGGTCAGCGTGGGATTCTTATCCGCGTTCGAACAGAAGGGACCGCCATCGGTCACGAACAGGTTGCGCACGTCCCACGTCTGGCACCACTGGTTGGTCACGGAGCGCCGGGCATCCGTGCCCATAATCGTGCCGCCGACCTCGTGGATGATCTTGCCGCCTGGCTCGATGGCCTTGGCGCCGTCCATCGCGGGAGTGCCGCGGACCTTGCCGCCCAGCGCCGAGATCCAATCGGCGAACGTGCGCTGCATATGCGCCGCTTGGCGGATCTCGTGGTCGGACCACTTCCAGTGGAAGCGCAGGACGGGGATGCCCCACTTGTCGCGCACCACCGGGTCGAGGTCGCAATAGGAGTCCTCGTTGGGGATCATCTCCCCGCGGCCGGCGAAGCCAATGAAGGACCCGTAGAAGCGGCGCGCGTCCTCCTTGAACTTCCGGCCGAAGCTGCCGCGGGTAAAGGCCTCCAAGCCGGCCACCGTGTGCAGCGCGGGCAGCTGGCGCCCGCTGCCGAACTCGATGTGGTACCCGCGGGCGAAGCCCAGCTTCCCGGCGAGCTGCTCCTTATACAACCACCACGGGACATACGCGTGGTTCCCGCCGGCGCCATCCTCGTTGTGACGCGGGAGATTCTCGAGTGCCGGGATCTGGCCGGCCATCCCCGCGCCCACCGTGTCCATAATGTACTTACCCACCAGGCCGCTCGAATTGGCCAGCCCCTGCGGGAAGCGCGCGGACCGGGAATTAAGGAGGATCCGCACCGACTCCGCGGAGCTCGCTGCCAGCACGACCACGCGGCCCTTCACCCGCTGCTCCTGACCGGTGGTCCGGTCAATGAACAGCACTCCCGTCGCCTTGCCGGCATCGTCGACGATCACCTCGCGCGCCATCGCATTCGAAACGATGTCGAGGTTGCCGCTGGCCAGCGCCGGCGGCAGGTGGACGGTGGTCGACTGGTAATTGGCGCGGATGGAGCACCCCCGGCCGCAGGGGGTGGCCCAGAAGCAGGCGGCGCGCTGGCGCATCGAGTCCGCGAGCAACCGCTGGGCGCGGGGGTTGCCCGGATGGATCTTCGCCGGGAGGACGTCCGCATCCTGACGCTGGGTGAGGACCGCCCGGTGGATCGGGATTACAGGCAGGCCCAGGGCCTTACCCTTGGCCCGCGCGTACTGCTCGCCGGCCCGGAGGATCGGCGGCGGCTGCAGGCAGCCCGCCGGGGAATCGGGGGTGTTCTCGAGCCCATTATTGTCTCCGTAGACCCCGATCAGCATCTCGACCTTGTCGTAGTAGGGCGCCACGTCCTCGTAGGACAGGGGCCAGTCGAAGCCCAGGCCATCGCGCGTGCGCGGCTTGAAGTCGTAGGGCCCATTGCGCAGCGAGATGCGGCCCCAGTGGTTGGTGCGGCCACCCATCATCCGCGCCCGCCACCACCAGAATTGCCTGGCGGGATCGTCCGAGGCGCTGGTGTAGGGCTCGCCGGGAACCTGCCAGCCGCCGTCGATCGTCGCGTCGTAGAAACCGAACGGCTTGTCGGGCGTGTTGGCCCCGCGCAGCGGCGCCTGGCTGTTCACCTGGAACATCGGCGTCTCGCGGGCCGGGTCGTAATCGCGCCCCGCCTCCAGCATCAGCACCTTCGCCCCCTCCAGGGCGCAGGTGTAGGCCGTCTGGCCTCCGGCGGCGCCGGAACCGACGACGATAACATCATACTCGGGCTGGGTCTGCGACGGGGTGACGACAGGCATCGCGAAAGGGGTCACGGCAGGAGACGCGGCCGACCGCGCAAAGCAAGGCAAACCCGGCTGCGCCCGCGCCCGGACTTAACGCAACACCGCGGCCACGAAGCCCGCCCGGTCGTCGAGGTGCGGGTTGTGGCCGCTGTCCTTCAGCGTGACGAGCTCCACCGCCGGGAAATGGGCCCGCAGGACCGGGTGGTCCTCCGGCTGCACGTACGCGGAGCGGCCCCCGACGATCACGCGCACGGGGCCGGGGTAGCGATCGCCCGCCTCGAGGGGGTTAGCCTCCAGCGCCGGGACCGCCGCGGCGAGCACCGGCAAGTTGACCGCCCAGCGCCAGCCGCCCTCGGGCCGGGCCTCGAGGTTGGTAAGGAGGAATTTCCGCAGGAAGGCATCCGGCACCCGGCCCTCGAGGCGGAGTTCGGCCTCGGCGCGGGAGCGCAGGTCGCGGAGGTCCAGTTCCTGCAAGGCGGCGAAACTGGCCCGGTGCCCCGCCCAGAAGTAGGTCCGCGGGGCAATGTCGACCAGCGTCAAGGCGGAGAAGCGTTCCGGGTGGCGGCAGGCGGCCAGCATCGCGACCTTGCCCCCCATACTATGCCCGAGGAGCCCCACCTGCTCCCACCCGCGGGCGTCGAGCCAGGAAATGAGGTCGGCCGCCATCGCGGGATAGGACATCTCGGGGTCGTGGGGGGAGCGGCCGTGGTTGCGGGCGTCCAGGGCGACCACCTCGTGGTGTTCGGCCAGCGCGGCCCCGGCGGTCAGCCAGTTGCGGGAGGAGCCGAGCAGGCCGTGCAGCAGCACCAGCGGGGGCTTTCCCGCCCCCCCAAGTTCGCGCGCGGCCGGCGTGAGCATCCCCTGCTGATGCCACGCCGCGGGGGTGGCGGGCGAGTGGATTTCGGACGCCCGGTGCATCCACCGGCCGCGCTCAGGCGTTCCCTTGTTGCCCAACCGCCAGCGGAAGCGCCGGCGGACTACGGCAGCCCCAACTGCCTCCTTCACCCGCCCCGGAGCCGCTCGCGCGCCCGGGGCGGTTCATTGGGCCCGGTCAGGCGACGAACGAATAGTCGTAAGGGGCCCGCAACTCGCGAGCGACCAGGGCGTTGCCGGCCGCGGCGTCGGGACCGGTGAACTCCTCGCGGGCCGCGTCCCAGGTGAGCCGCCGACCGGTGCGCAGGGCGATGGCGCCGAGGTGGCACATTGTGGCCGAGCGGTGCCCGACCTCCACGTCACAGATCGGATCGCGGCGGGTGCGGACGCAGTCGAGGAAGTTCTCCATATGGTTCTTACTCTCGTACAGCCGGACTGCGCCGGCCGGCAGGGGCGTCTTGAGCAGGGCCGGATCGCTGGCGGTGAGCTGGTCCCGGTTGACCCAGATCCAGCCGTCCGTGCCCTCGAACCGGATGCCGTTGCGTTGGCCGTTCGGGTTGAGCTTCGCCCCGTAGATGCTGTCGTCCTTCGTGGTGTGGATAACGAGGCGGACCCCGTTCTCGTAGACGTAACGGATCTCGTACTCGCTGAACGTGTCGTAGCCGCCGGGGATCGGCTGGACGAAGGGCGTCGCTTCGACCGTCCGCGGGGCGAGCAACCCGATAGCCCAGTAGGCGATATCGTTATGGTGGGCGCCCCAGTCGGTCATCGTGCCCCCGGAATAGTCGTACCAGAAGCGGAACGTGCGGTGACAGCGCTCCTTCACGTAGTCCACCCGCTGCGCCGGACCCTGCCAGTAATCCCAATCGAGGCCTGCCGGGACCGGCCCCGGGGCGAACGGTCCCTCACGGAGGCCGGCCGGCAGCCAGACGTGGGCCTCGCGCAGGCGGCCGATCCGCTCGTTGCGGACCAATTCGCAGGCGAGGCGGAAGCGCTGGGAACTGCGCTGCTGGGTGCCCGTCTGCAGGACGATTCGGCGATCGCGCACGGCCCGGACCAGCCGGCGCCCCTCGTCAATCGTGAGGGTGAGGGGCTTCTCCGAATAGACGTCCTTGCCCGCGCGAGCCGCGCCGAGGTTAATCAGCGTATGCCAGTGGTCGGGGGTGCCGTTGACCAGCGCGTGGATATCGTCCCGCTCCAGCAGGCGGCGGAAATCGGTCACGATGGCCGGGCGGCGGCCCTCGACCGTGAGCTTCGCGGCGGCGGCCTCGGCGTGGGCGCGGTCGACGTCGCACACCGCCAGCACATCGCCCCAATTGGCCGCGTTCTGGGCGTCGCGGGTGCCCTGTCCGCCGGCGCCGATCAGGGCGATGCCGGGACGGTCATTCGGGCCGGGCCGCCGGGCGGGCGCCGCCTCCGCGGCGGCAAGGCGTTCCTCGACAAACCAGGCGGGCAGGCCGGCGAGGGCGGCGGTCTGAGCGCAACGTAGAACGAAGCGGCGGCGGGAGATCTGGAAGGGGGGCATCGGGGTCGGGGACCCCGCGAGGCTCGGTCGGGCCATTCCGGGGCGCAAGCCCGGGAAATGCAGCGGCCCCCGGTCCGATCGCAGGATCGGCCGGGGGCGGCGAAGGGAGGCAGGCGCCGGGCTGCCCAAAGCCCCGGCGCCTCAATCAGACTTGCGGCTCAGGCGGTCGCGGCCGCCGCGGCTTGGCGGCGGCGGCGGTAGACGGCGTAAGCGAGGCCCAGGGCGCCGGCGATGGCGGCGTAGGTGGAGGGCTCGGGGACCACGGAGTAGTTGTAGGAACCGATCGAGTACTCCGTGCCGAGGTCGGAGAAGGCGGAAACCAGACCGCCGTTTAAGCTGGAGGTCCGCATGAACGGATCGACCGTGGAGGAGAAAGTAATCGTGAGGACGGAAGGGGATGAGACGAAGGCCGTGGTGGAGGATCCAAACGTCATCGATCCCGAAGACAGGCTGGCGACGTTGAGGTCCCTCGGGTCGACCGTGTCGCTGTAGACGTTGTTCATGACCGTACCAGAGCCGGCAGTGGATGCAATGCCACCCGTGACGGAACTCGTCGGGAGCTTGTAATCATTGGGCAAGATGGCCGCGGGGCTGCTCGAGAAGAGTGAATTGAAGAGCACTCCATACTCGGGGAGAAACGTGAGCCCGGAAAGCGACCCGCTTGCGGCCGCGCTGGTCGGTGTGATGGTCAGCTTATATTGCGAGGGGTTGTAGGTGACGTTGAAGAGCAGGTTCTGCGCGCCAGCGGAGCTGACGCCGAGGGCGAGGAGGCCGAGGAGGGCCAGGTTACGGAGGGAACGATTCATGGCAGGTATGGGCAGTGAGGTTGAACTGAGGTGACGGAACTAAAGGGGGGCGGCGCGGGGCTCAGCCCAGCGCGTAGCTGAACGGGGGCAGGGAATCGGAAGCCCGAGGACGTGCGGCGCTCGCCGGGGCCGGGGACGCCTCGGTGCGCGTCACCTTCGCGGCCTTGGCCTTGACCAACCGGTCGACGATCGCCGACGCCTCGGGTCCGAAATACGCGCCGCCGGACGCCACGGTCCGCACGGCCTGAATGAAGTCCTGCAGGCCCCCCACCTTCTCGAAGAAGCCCCGCGCCCCGAAGGCCAGGGCGTCGCCGACGGACTCATCATTGGTGTTGCCGGTCAGGACCAGCACCCGGCACTGGAGCCGGCTGGGACGGAGCTCGCGGAGGAAGTCGAGGCCGGTGCCGTTGGGGAAGAGCCAGTCGAGCACCACCACGTCGGGCTGGGTCTCGCGGGCCAAGCGCAGCGCCTCGGGCACATCGGCCGCCTGGCCGACCACCTCGAACTCGTCCATCCGGGCCAGCACGTCACTGAGCATCTCGCGAATCGAAGTCTGATCCTCGACGAGCAAAATCCGGGAGCGGGCCGGGGCGGCAGCAGGGACGGAGGGCGTTTCCATGGCCACCAGCTTAGTCGACGTGAGCGGGACTGTTAATGGGTAGTAGCTGACGTGGCCGGGCCCGAGAGCTACGTAACCGCCGGCCGGAACCGCTACGCAGTCCGTGCTGCGCCGGCGGGGCTCCAGCGTTGCGCGGCGACGCCACCCCGGGCAGATTTCCCTCGTGACCTCTCCCCTTTCCCCCGGGCCGTGCGCCCTCGCTCCCGCTCTGGCCCTGCTGCTCACCCTCGCCATCGCGCTGCCGTCCCCGGCGCGCGCGGGCGAGCCGCCGCCGCCCGCCGCCCCGGAGGTCCGCTCGCTCTTTGATGGCCGCAGCCTGGGGCCTTGGCGCGCCTCCGCGTTCGATTCGCAGACGCAGGTCCGCGTCGAGCCCACCTTCCGCGGCGAAGGCCCGGCCATCGTGGTGCCGCGCAGCTCGTATATGGCCGGGATCAATCTGGATCCCGCGACCCCGCTACCCCGGATGAACTACGAGGTCACGCTGGAGGCGATGAAGCTCGAAGGCGGGGACTTCTTCTGCGGCCTGACCTTCCCCGTGGCCGCCTCCGCCTGCACCCTCATCGTCGGGGGGTGGGGCGGCGGGGTCACCGGCATTTCCTGCATCGACAACTCGGACGCCTCGGACAACGAGACCACCACTGGGCGCACCTATGAGACCGGCCGCTGGTACCGCATCCGCGTCCGCGTGACCCCGGCCAAGCTTGAGGCGTGGATCGACGACGAGCAGGTGGTGGATTTCGAGACCGCGGGCCGGAAGCTCGATCTGCGCTTCGGCGACATCAAACACTCGCTCCCGCTCGGCCTCGCGGCCTACGAGACGGGCGCCGCCTACCGGAACCTCCAGCTGCGTCCCCTCCCCGCGGGGACCGCGGATTGACAGCCCGGCCCGGGACTGCGGCAGTGCGCGGATGAACGCCCCGCCGCTCGCCCCGCTCCGCCCCACCGGCGGCGGCCTCCCGGAGGCGGGTGCCGTGCTGGAGGCCTTCCTGGCCGCCTGCGCTGGCCGCGGGCTGGAACTGTACCCGGAGCAGGAGGAGGCCATCCTCGAGCTCTACGAGGGCGCGAACGTCATCCTCAACACCCCCACCGGCTCCGGTAAATCACTGGTGGCCGCCGCGTTCCATTACCGGGCCCTCTGCCGCGGCGAACGCACCGTGTACACCTGCCCGATCAAGGCGCTGGTGAACGAGAAGTTCCTGTCCCTCTGCCGCGAGTTCGGTCCCGCGCAGGTCGGGATGATGACCGGGGACGCCAGCGTGAACCCGGGCGCTCCCCTCCTCTGCTGCACCGCGGAGATCCTGGCCAACATCGCCCTCCACCGCGGCGAGACCAGCGACCTCCGCGCGGTGGTGATGGACGAGTTTCATTATTACTCGGATCCGGCCCGGGGCGGGGCCTGGCAGATCCCGCTGCTGACGATGCCGCACGCCCGCTTCCTGCTGATGTCGGCGACCCTCGGTGAGACCGCCTTCTTTGAGCGGGAGATGACGCGCGTGACCGGGGCGCCGAGCCGCACCGTGCGCAGCGACCGTCGGCCGGTGCCGTTGGAGTTCGAATACTCCGAGATGCCCCTGGCCGAACGCGTGGCCGAGCTGCTCGCGACCAAGCGGGCCCCGATCTACCTCGTGCATTTCACCCAGCGGTCGGCCACCGAGGCGGCGCAGGCCTTGATGAGCCTCAACGTCTGCTCGCGGGAGGAAAAGGCCGCCCTGCAGACCGCGCTCGAGTCCGCCCGCTTCAACAGCCCGCACGGCCGCGAGGTGCAGCGCTGGCTGCGCCACGGGATCGGGGTCCACCACGCCGGCCTCCTCCCGAAGTATCGCCTGCTCGTCGAGAAGCTGGCCCAGCAGGGCCTGCTGAAGGTCATCTGCGGTACCGACACCCTCGGCGTGGGGATCAACGTTCCCATCCGGACCGTGCTCTTCACCCAGCTATGGAAGTACGACGGCAAGAAGGCGGCCGTGCTCACCGTGCGCGACTTCCGCCAGATTTCCGGACGGGCCGGGCGCAAGGGCTACGACGACCGGGGCTTCGTGGTCGTGCAGGCCCCGCCGCACGTGATCGAGAACCGCCGCGCCGAGGAGAAGGCCGCGGCCAGCCCCGGCCGCCGGGCGCCCCCGAAACAGCGCGCCCCAGAGGGCACGATCGCCTGGGACGAACGCACCCTCGAACGGCTGCGCACCGCCCCGCCCGAGGCGCTCACCTCCCGCTTCGAGGTCTCGCACGGGATGCTCCTCCTGATGCTCTCGCGGCCCGGCGACGGCTGCCGCGACCTCCAGCGCCTCCTGCGCGAGTGCCACGAGACGCCCCACCGGCAGCGCCTCCTGCGCCAACGGGCGTGGCAGCTCTTCCGCGCTCTGGTGGAGCGCGGCATCGTCGCCCCGCGCCCCCGCGGCGGCCACGGCCCCAAGCTCCAGGTCAACGTGGAGCTGCAGGACGATTTCTCCCTCCATCAGGCGCTCTCCCTCTACCTGATCGACACCCTCCCCCGGCTCGACCCGGAGGACCCCGACCACGCCCTCAACCTCCTCACGCTCTGCGAGGCCATCGTCGAGGATCCGGACGCGATCCTCCGGCGCCAGGTGGACCGCCAGAAGTCGGCCAAGCTTGAGGAACTCCGCGCCGCCGGTGTGCCCTACGAGGAACGAATGGAGCGGCTGGAGGAGATCGAACACCCGAAGCCCCTGCGCGAGTTCCTCTACGAGACTTTCAACGCCTTCGCCGCCCAGCACCCCTGGGTCGAGCAGGAGAATGTCCGGCCCAAGTCGATCGCCAGGGAGATGTACGAGCGCTACCTCTCGTTCGCCGCCTACGTGCGCGAGTACGAACTGCATCGGGTCGAGGGCGTGCTGCTCCGCCACCTCGCGCAGGTCTGGAAGGTCCTCGCGCAGACTGTCCCCGACACCGCCAAGACCGAGGCCGTGCGGGAGGTGGAGGACTATCTGGGCGAACTGATCCGCGGCGTGGATTCCAGCCTGCTCGAGGAATGGGAGCTGCTGGTGAATCCCGCCGCTGCGGTACCACGAGACGATCGGGAGCCGGCGGCGCCCGCGCGTTCCGGCCGACCAGACGTCACCCGGGACCAGCCCAGCTTCCGTCGACTGGTTCGTGCAGCACTCCTCGGGGTGCTCCAGGATGTGGCACTACGGGACTGGGAGGGGGCCGCGCAACGCTTGGGCGCGGATCCTGCCGCGGGGCCAGCGGGCGACGCCTCGGGGCCCTCGCCGGCCCGCCGGGTCGAACAGGCCTTCCTCCCCTACTTGGAGGCGCGCGGCCGTTTGCGGCTAGATCCCGAGGGGCGCTCCACCCAGCACACCCATTGGACCGCAGGGGGCCAGCCCGGCAGCGACGAACCCTGGACCGTCGCGCAGACGCTCGTGGACCCCGAGGGGCTCAACGACTGGGAGGCGGTGTTCACGGTCGCGATCCCCGCGTCGCGGGCCGCCGGCCGCGGGGTGCTTGAATTGGCGCACGTCGGCCCCATCGGCGGGCCCGCTCCGGGCTGACCCGGCGTTGCCCGGCCGCCGCCGTGCCGTCGCCGCCGGGACGATCACGGATCGACGGGCACCCCTTCGGCGCGCAACCGCTGGAGTTTGTACGTCAGCGCCCGGCGGCTGATCGCCAGCTCGCGGGCCGTCTCGGTGCGGTTAAAGCGGTTTTTCCGGAGCGTCCGCAGAATCGCCTCCCGCTCGATCTCTTCCAGCCGCTGTAGGTCGCGCGGAGCCTCCCCGGTGGGCGCGGCCGCCGCTAGGATCCGGGCCGGCAGGTGCTCGGGCAGGACGATCTCCCCGCGGGAAAGCAGGGCGGCGCGCTCCATCGCGTTGCGCAGTTCCCGAACATTGCCCGGCCACGGGTAAGCTTGGAGGGCCGCCGCCACCGAGGACGAGAACCGGGGCTGCTGGCGCGAGAACAGGGCACTAAAGTGGCTCGCCAGCGGGAGGATGTCCTCCGGGCGCTCCCGCAACGGGGGCACGTGGATTTCCATCCCGCTCAGCCGGTAGTAGAGGTCCTCCCGGAAGCGGCCCGCCGCGAGCTCCGCGGCCAGATCCCGGCTCGTCGCCACCAGCAATCGCGCCCGCGACCGGACGTCCCGCGTCCCGCCCACCCGGCGGAATACCCCCTCGTTCAGCAGGCGCAACAGTCGGCTTTGGAGCGCCGCCGGCAACTCCGCGATCTCGTCCAAAAACAGGCTGCCCGCCTCGGCCTGCTCCAGCCTGCCGGTGCGCACCAAGCCCCCGGGCAGCTCCTGCCCGAACAACTCGGCCTCCAACTGGGCCTCCGGCACCGCGACGCAGCCCACCTTGACCAGCGGGCCGCCTGCCCGGGTGCTCCAGCGATGAATCAACGCGGCCACCACCTCCTTCCCCGCCCCGCTTTCCCCCGACAACAAAGCGCGGGCATCGGACCCGGCGATCGCCGCGGCATCCCGGCACACCGCGCGCAGCAACGGGCTCACCACCACGACATCCGCCGGCAAGGGCGGCACCGCCACGTCCGCGGGGACCGGCGCGCCCCCCTGTACCGCCAACCGCACCGAAGCCATCAACTCATCGAGGTCGATCGGCTTGGCCAGATAGTTCAGGGCCCCGTCCCGCATCGCCGCCACCGCGCTCCGGACATCGGCGAAGGCCGTGACCAGCAACACCGGTAGCCGGGGGTGCTGCTCCCGGACCCGCCGGAGCGCCTCCAGACCCGACATCCCGGGCATCCGGACGTCCGTGATCATCAGGGCGTACGGTTCGCGCCCCAGCAGGTCCAAGGCCGCCGCGCCGGACTCCGCGCCCCGGGTGCGAAAGCCCTGCCGGCGCAGGAGCGTCTCCAGCAGGTCCCGCTGGTCGGGGTCATCGTCAACAATCAGGATCCGGGGGTTCTCGGCCTCGGGTCTCATACGGCGGACGAGGGCCGCAGCGGGGCCATCCGGAACACGGCGCCCCGCGGTTGCTGGGCCCCGCAGGTAATTTCCCAACCGTGCGCGAGCGCGATCTGGCGCACGACGGCCAGGCCGAGGCCCACGCCGTCCTTCCGCCGGGTGACATAGGGCTTGAAGATCTCCTCGCGGTCGGCCTCCGCCACGCCGCGGCCGTCATCCCGCACTTCCAAGGTGACCTCGCCCCCGGGACTGGAGGTGGCCGCGACCTCCACCCTTCCCCCCACCTCGACGGCCTGGATCGCGTTGAGCACTAGGTTGAACAAGGCCTGCCGCAGCAGCGCCTCGTCGGCAGCCACCCGGACCGGTGCGGCGGGCAGGATTAGAGCGACCCGCTTCTCCTCGAGGTCTGGACCCAGCGTGCGGCCCACGTCTGCGGCCAAGGCCGCGAGGTCGACCGGACCAATGACCGGCTGCCGGGGTTTGGCGTAATCGATGAATTGATTCAGCTGGACCGTGACCCGGTCGGCCTCCTCCAAAATCGCGGCGGCGTGGGCCCGCCAGCGCGGATCGGCGGCGGGGTCCATCGAAACCAGCTGCGCGTGACCGCGGATGAGGTTGAGGGGATTGCGCGTCTCGTGCGCGAGACCCGCGGCGGCGAGGTTCATCTGCGCCAGGTGCCCGTTCATCTCCCCCGCCTTCAGCAACCGCACCTGCAACTCGTCGTTGCGGCTCCGGTTGCGCCACGCCAGCCCGGAAACGATCGCGACCCCCAGCCCCATCGCGCTCACGAGGGCCCGGAGCAGGAAGTCGCCCCGCACCGTCCGGTGTAGCTCGGCCGTGGAGAGCGTGATGACGAGGCTATGGACGCCCTGCGTGCGGAGCAGCGCCTCGTATTCGTTCTGATCCATCCAAGCCGGCCGGCCGAATTGGAACCGGGGCGCGACGGCGGTCCCACCTTCACCGTTGGGCCGAGCCACAGGTGTCCGCGCGGCCTTCGGCATCCGCTGCCCGCTGACCACCACGGCCGCCGGCAGCGGCCGCTCCTCGCCCGTGCCGCCCGCCTGGCCCAAATCCATCAGGTTGAGGAGCACCAACTCCTGGGCCCGCCAATGCACGCCGCGCGCCCGCAACGATTCCGGGGAAAGATCGATCGGGCGGCCGGCACTGGCAATCGTCTCTCCGGTCGGTCCGAGCAGGGCGAGCCCCTCCAGATCCCCGGGATGAATCAGCGCCTGCAGGGTGGACTCAATACGCTCGCGGGCCACCAGCAGGCCGAAGCGACGCTGCGACCGGACGATGATCCCGAGCGTGGACGTGATGTCGCGACCGCGGTTGACCAGCGCCTGAGAGGCGGCGGCCTCGAAACGCCGGTGTTCCCCCCACTGCCAGCCAAAGAGCCCCACCACGCCGGCGCAGAGGGCGGCGAGCAGGCCGAAACGGCGGTTAAGGAGCCGGGCGGGCATCGGGGTGGAGCCGGAGAATCGCCCGGATCCGCCCCGCTGCCAAGCCCCGGCTCAGCGGCCTGGGGCCGGCGCCGGACGTCCCAACGCCTTCTCCAGCCCGTGCTCCTCGAAGGCTTTCCCGGACAGTTCCAGCTTGGCGCGCTCGCGCTCGGTCGTCGTGGACAAGTCCTCCGGCGTGCGGATTACGTGCGGGGTCAGGAAGATCAGCAGCTCCGTCTTTACATCCGTCTTCTGCTTCCGTTTGAAGGCGAGACCCACCAACGGGATGTCCCCGAGCAACGGAACCTTGCTGTCGCGGTCCCCCAACTGCGATGAGATCAGGCCGCCGATCACGATCGTCCGGTCGCTGGGCGTGACGACCACCGTGTCCGCCGAGCGTTTGTCGATGACCGGCGAGCTGACGTTGTTACCGATGGGGATGCTGGTGGCACTGAGCGAAGAGATCTCGGGCGAAACGATCATCTCGACCAGTCCCTCCTGGGTGATGAACGGGGTCACCCGCAGGATGATACCCACGTCCTGATACTGGACCGTGTTGATGGTCGTGTTGGTCTGATCGCTGACCCGCGAGTTGGTGATAATCGGCACCGACTGGCCGACCATAATGGTGGCCTGCTGGTTATTGCGGGTGAGGACCGAGGGGCGAGAGAGGATCTCGGTCTTGGTCACCGCGGACAGAGCGCGGAGCGTGGCGGTGACGTCCTGGCCCAAAATGCGGTAGAACGCCCCGTACTGGGTGCCATCGGCGAGCGCATCGGCCACTCCGAAGCGGGTGGTGGCGATGCCGCGGGGCTCGTTTTTCACTGCAAGCGTCCCGTTGAAGACCCCTTCCGCCCCGAGGTCGACCCCCTTGTCGTGGGTGACCTGGACGAAAACCACATTGATGAGCACCTGCGGCTTGGGCTGGTCCAAGCTGGCGATAATGGTGCGGATGTTCTCGTTGGTCTCGTCATCGGTGACGACGATGAGGCGCCGGGTTTGGAGGTCGCTGGTGATCGTCGCTTCGCCCACCATGGTGGAATTCGTATACTGCCGGGTGGAGCCGGCCGAAGCGCCGCCGCCCCCGCCGCCGGTGGTGGCGCGGGAGGTGGAGTTCGACATCGTGGAGGGGCGGGCCGCACCGGCAGCCGCGGGTCGATTGCCTCCGGTGCTCGGGGCCTGGGCGGCGTGAACGAGTCCGGAGAGGGCCAGCGCGAGGCCGGCCGAGAGCAGGAAATAGAATTTCATAGCGGGGAGGGGCGGAGGGTTTAGCGGACCCCGCGGGTGCCGAGCGTGATATTGGAGCCGGTCGCTTGGGAGTTGGCGGAAGCCCGGGTGGAGAGCGGATCCACTTCCTGTGAACCGGTGGTGCGTACATTACTTCCTTGGAACAGGTTGCGGAGCACGCTCTCGACCTGCTTCACGTCACCGTGCTCCAGGGAGTACACGAATACCTTCTGCTTGCGGGCGGTACTGGCATCGAGCTGGCGAACGATCCCATCGACGTCCTCAAGGGTTTCCTTCGAGGCGCTGACGATCACCGAATAGGTGCGCGGATCGGCCACTGCCACCACGGGCGTGCCACGGGACGAACCGCCGCTCGAGCGCGACCCACGGCTGGACGAGGCACTGGAGCCTCGGCCGCCGGGTCCAACGGAGCCGCGCGCCGCGGCCATCGCGGCGATGGCCGCCCCGGGACCACCCCCGAAGCCGGGGAAGCCCCCGAAACCGGGCATCTGCGACGTGCCGGAGCGGGCGCTGGACTGGCCGCCCCCGAAGATATTATTGATCAGCGCCGCCATTTCCTGCGGATCGGAATTCTTCAGCTGGAAGACCCGCATCGAGGCGACGGAGCCCGCAGAACCGTCGAGCGCCGCCAGCAACTCGACGATGTGCCGGACGTTGCTCTGGGTATCCGTCACCACGAGTGAATTGCTATCCACATTTGCCGTGATGGTCGCGGAATTGGGCAGGAGCGTGGCGAGGTCCGTCGCCGCCTGGGTGGCGTCGATCCGCTCCAGCGGGATGATCTGCATCACCAGCTCGGCATTGTCCGGGATCTGGCGGGGATCGTTGCCCGTCCGGATCGGGATGGCCCGCTTGCGCGCCTCCTCCTTGGAACTCACCACGAGGGTCCGCCCCTTGAGGGTGGCGGTATAACCGCTCTTATTGATCGCTAGGTTGAGCAACTGAACCGCCTCGGGGCGCGAAACGGGCTGGGCGCTCCACATATCGATCGTACCCCGCACCGGGGTCTCCAAGACGATCACGAAGCCGGCGGCCTCGCTGAGGTAATTCAGGACCGTCTCCAGCGGGGCGCCGCGGAAGTTGAACCGCAGGCCGGCGGAGGTGTCGCGGGCGGGGCGCTCCGTCGCTGCAGGCGCTGACTCCGGGGCGGGTGGCGTGTCCGGCGCGGCAGCGGCCGGGGCTTGGGCGCGCACGAGGGCTCCGCCCGCAAGGGTCAGGGTGAGGAGCAGGGGCAGGATGGGCTGGGTGTTCATTCTTTAAGCTGTTTCTCGCGTTGCTTCATCAGGCGTTTGAGGACTTCGGAGGCGTTGGCCGGCACCTCTACGGGGGCGGATTCGGACCGGGAGCGGGCCTCCGGGACGGGGGAGGCGGAGGCGGTCCATTCGCCCCCCTCCACCCGCGTCAGGCGCTGCGCCACGGCGAGGGAGTAGGTACGTTCCCCGGCGCGGAGTTCCACGGCCGAGGGGGAAACCGCGACCACGGTGAATTCGCCCAGCCGGGCCCCGGCGGCCGCCTCGCCCTTGAGGCGGGGATCATCGCTCTGGAACACGGCTGAGGTTGCCGCGCCGAAGCCGACCAACCCCACAAGGGCGACCTCCTCGGTGCGCACGGGCTTCTCTTCGGGCGCCGCCCGGGTCCGCGCGGTACGGTTCGGGTTGAAGATATTGCGCTCCGTGACGAGGGCGAAGGCCTCGAGGCGGCC
>NEUZ01000063.1 GCA_002304435.1 Opitutia bacterium Tous-C8FEB
TCACGATGACGGCGGTGCAGATCGGCAACTACGGGATCAACGACGAGGACAACGAGGCCGCCGCCCCGCGCTGCACCGGCTTCGTGGTCCGGGATCTCTCGCCGGTGGTCAGCAACTGGCGCAGCCGCCTCTCGCTGAGCGATTACCTTGCCCGCCACGGCATCCCGGGGATCAGCGACGTCGACACCCGGGCCCTGACGAAGAAGCTGCGGGTGGACGGCGCGATGAAGTGCTGTCTGAGCACGCGCCCGATCGCCGACGCCGAGGCCATCGCGCTCGCCCGTGGCTGGCGGGATATGGCGGGCACCGACTATGTGCGGGAAGTCACCTGTGCAGCGCCCTACGCGTGGCCTTCCGCCGACCGGGGTAACCTGCCTTACCTGCCGGTAGGCACGACGATGAACCTGCCGGCCGCGCCGGCCCGCCGTTTCCGGGTCGCCGCCTTCGACTACGGCGCGAAGTTCAGCATTTTCCGCAAACTGGCCCACCACGGGTTCGACGTGCAGGTGTTCCCCGCCACCACGCCGCCTGAGGCGGTCCGCGAGCACCGCCCCGACGCGATCTTTCTCTCCAACGGCCCCGGCGACCCCGCCGCCCTGCCGTACATCCACCACACGGTCACCAACCTGCTGCCCGATTTCCCGATGTTCGGGATCTGCCTCGGGCACCAGATGCTGACCCACGCGCTCGGTGGCACCACGTTCAAGCTCAAGTTTGGCCACCGCGGCGGCAACCAGCCGGTGCAGAACCTTGAGACCGGGCGCGTTTCGATTACCGCCCAGAACCACGGCTTCGCCACCGACCCAAAGTCGATCGAGCAGCGCGGCGCCCGCATCACCGAGATCAACCTCAACGACCGCACGGTCGAGGGCCTCCGGCACAACACGCTCCCCGTCTTCAGCGTCCAATACCACCCCGAGGCCGCCCCCGGCCCGAACGACGCGGACCCCCTCTTCGTCGATTTTTACCGGATGGTCGAAGCGCGCCAGGCCGGCAAAATCTGACGCCACGTCGGGGCCCGCCGGAGCCGGCTCCGCCCCGGCGAATCCCGCCGCGGGCCGAGCGAGGTCAGACCTCGTCGAATTTCCGCGCGAACAGGCTTTCCAGCTCGGTGAGCAGGGCCGCCGCGTCGGCGCCGGTGGCGATGAAGCGCACCTTCGCGCCCTTGCCCGCCGCGAGCATCATCAGACCCATAATGCTTTTGCCGTTCACTTGCTCCTCGTCCTTTTCCACCAGCACCTCGGCGCGGAACTTGTTGGTGATGCGTACGATCATCGCTGCCGGACGGGCGTGAATTCCCATCTTATTCTGCACCACCAGCTCCCGGGTAAGGGCGCCGGAGCTCGGGCTGGTGTTGTTTTGGCTCATGCGATCGTGGCGGGCCGGGCAAAATCCCTTCCGCCTCCCCGGCTTGCAACCCAAAAACCCGGCGCCAGCGTCCCGCCTAATGCCGCCCGCCACCGCGATCATCGTGCCGTGCCGTCTGGAATCGACGCGTTTCCCGCGCAAGCTCCTCCACCCGATCCGCGGCAAACCCCTCCTCCGCTGGGTCGCCGAACGCATCGCCGCCGAGGCCCCCGAATTTCCCCTCTACTTCGCGGTCGATGATCCGCTGCTCGCCGACTGCGTCGCCGCCGCCGGCTTCCAGGCCCTGCCCACCAGTGTCGCCCACCAGAGCGGCACCGACCGCCTCGCCGAGGCGAACCGCCGGATCGGCGCCCGCCACGTGATCAACGTCCAAGCTGACGAGCCGCTCGTCACCGGAGCCCAGATCCGCGCCCTCGCCGCCCTGCTCGCCGGCGGGGCCCCGATGGCGACCCTCGTGACCCCGTTCCGCACGGCCGCGGACTTTCATAACCCCAACCAGGTCAAGGCCCTGCTCGGCGATTTTCCCGCCGGACGGACCGGAGCGGTCGGCCGCCGCGCCCTCTACTTCTCGCGCTCCCCGGTGCCCTACGCCCGCGACCTGCAGGGGCGCGTCGACGACGCCTGGGTCGCCGCCCACCCCTGTTTCCGCCACCTCGGGCTCTACGCCTACGAGGCCGGGCTGCTCGACCGGTTCGCCGCCCTGCCCCCCGGCCGTTTCGAGCAGATCGAGAAGCTGGAGCAGCTCCGCGTGCTCGAGAACGGCCTCGAGATCGCCTGCGACGTCACCGATGACCCCACCATCGGGGTCGACACGCCCGACGACGCGGTCCGCTTCGAGGCGCTCTTGGGGCGTTGAGGCGGCCCCGGGGCGGACGGGCTCAGAAAGTGCCCTTGACGCCGATCATCCAGAGCGAGCCGAACTCGATGCGCTGGCGGAACCGCGCGACGAGGGGCGTGCTGGGACCGTAGACCTTGATGTCGTCCGGGGTGTCGCCGATGTTGCGGAGGTTGGCGAACAGGGCGATCCCCGGGCGGAAGGTGTACTCGCCGCCGACGTCGACGTAGAGGCGCTTGGACCACCAGGTGAAGGTGCCGGGTTCGATGCTGGCGCCGTTGGCAATCGCGGCGCGGCGCTGGGCCCCGCGGTAGTTCCAGTTGGCGCGCAGGGAGAGCTTCTCGCGGGTGAAGCTGAAGCCCCAGTTGGCGGTGCGCGGCACGAAGCCCGGGAAGGTGGCGGCCGCGGGCCCGAGCAGGCGCTGGGCGCTGCCGTTGGCGTAGACCTGCACGCCGCGCGCCCACGCGGGGAGGAAGGTGAGCGGCTGGCGGTAATTGAAGGTGAGGCCCTGCATCCGCACCGTGCGGTCGAGGTTGGTCTGCGTGACGACCGGGTACTGGCCGTAGACGTTCGGGTTGAGGTCGTAGAGCTCGAGGAACTCCGGCGTGGCGGCGATGGTGGTGCTGCCGAAGAAGTTCTCGAAGTCGCGGCGGAAGGCGCCGACCGATACCTGGCCGACGCCCTGCAGGTAGTACTCAAGGCGCACGTTCACCGCGCGGGCGGTCCACGGCTTGATGCCGATGTTGTTGACCGTGATCTGGTCGTTCGGCGAGGGGTTCTCCGGGTCGGGCAGGGTGACGCCGCCCGCGTACTGGTTGAAGTCCGGCCGGCCCACCGAGGTCGACCACGAGGCGCGCGCGATCAGGTCCTCGCGCACGTTGAAGCTGGCGTTGAGGCTCGGGAACCAGCGCAGGTACTCCTTCTCGGCGTTGAAGCCGCGGTCGAGGAAGGTGAGGCGCGAGAACTCGAGGGTGTTCGCCGGGGCGATCGCGACCGGGCGGCCGTTGGCGCCGAGCACCGGGCGGCCCTGGGCGTCACGCTGCACGTTGCGGTTCGGGTCGGTGAGCGGGCCCTGCGCCGCGAGGTTGGTCTGCTCCGCCCGCACGCCGCCGGTGAACCGCAGCCGGTTGCCCAGCAGGCCGAGGTCCGCCCGCAGGTAGGCCGCCGAGACCAGCTCCTCCGCCCACTTGGAGTTGGTCACGAGGTTCCGGTAGCCCGTGTTCGCGTTGGTGGTGAAGTAGGCCGGGTTTTCGAGGGAGTGCCGGTAGAGCAACTCGCTGCTCACGCCCTCGATCCGCGGGAAACCGTAGGGCGCGACGCGGCTGGAGAAGCTCGGGTCGAGGAACGGCCGCGGACGGTCGTCGCTCGTCGGAGTCACGGTCGTGCTGGCGACGCCGTCGCGGCCCACGTAGGTGAAGTTCGGCACGAACAGGCGCTGGTCGCGCGCGGCACGGCGGAAGTCCACGCCCGCCTTGAGCGCGAGGGGCAGCGGACCGCGGAAGGCCCGGCGCGCGTTGGCGTACAGAGTGTGCTTCACGTCGTCCGTCGACCGCTCGTTGCCCGTCGCCGCCGTCAGCGCGTAGGTGTCCAGCACGTACGGGTTGACCGGCTGGCCGGCGGCGTCGGTCACGGTGACCACGCCCGGGCGGAGGTAGAAATTGTCGGCAAAGGAGACGGTGACGCCGGTACGCCGCGAGGTGGTGGTGTCAAAGATGCCGGCGCGCAGGGTGTTGCTGCGGTTGCGTGCGCGGGAGACGGCGAAGCCGGACTCCATCCGCCACTCGGGGCCGTCGTGGCGCCAGGTGAGCGACGGCATATAGGTCCAGTTCATCCGGGAGGCGCCAGTGGAGACGACCTGGATGCTGCCCTGGCCGGCGGCGCCGCGGGTGTGGGTGAGGCTGAAGTCGCCGGGGTTCACGCGGCCGACCTCGAAGGTCAGGGCGTTGTGGTTGATCATCACGTCGAAGGTCGAGGCCTGAAAGGAGAGCGAGAGCCGGTCGCGCGGCGCGGGTTTCCAGTCGAGGGTGAAGCCGAGCGAGGAGCGCTTGGTGTCCTTGCCGCTGTTGCGCACGAGAAAGGAGGTGAGGTACGGCCGGTCAAACGTGGTGTGGGGGTAGGCGTTGCCGTTGGTGGCGGCCTGGGTGCCGCGCCAGGTGTTCTGGGCCTGCGGCTCGCCCGAGTACTGGCGGTTGAAGCCGCCGGAGAGGGTGAAGCCGAAGGTGCGGCTGACCGGGTTGACGTAGGAGAAATCCAGCCCGGGGTGGATCTTGCGGGTGGGATGGCGGGGGGCAGGGGTGCGGTCCCAGTCGCGCGCGTTGTCCCGGAACAGCACGTAAGTGCTGAGGTTGAACTGGGGCTTGGCGCGCTCGAAGGAGCTGCGCGGCACCATATTCACGGAGCCGGCCAGGGCATTGCCCTCGGAGTCCGGGGTGGGGGAGAACTCCACCTCGACGCGGGAGAGGTTGTTGATCGCTACCTGGTCGAGGCCGACGCTGCGATTGGTGCCGCCGCCGCCACCACCGACCGCGCTGGCGAGGCTGAAGCCCGCGATGGTCACGGGCACGTAGTTGCCGGGCACGCCGTTCAGCGAGACCTCGCGCGCGTTGCCGCCCGCGTAATCGATGTTCACGCCCGGCAGGAATTTCAGAAACTCCGCCACGTTGCCCTCGGCCACGTCGCCGAACTCATCCACCGCGACCACGTTCTTGATGTTCGGGGCGAAGCGCTGCTCGTTGATCGCGAGGGCGGCGCCGCTCATCTCGCGCGCGCTCGCCACCACGAACTGGTCCAGCCGGATCGGTCCGCCCGCGTCGCCCGCACCCGCCGGGGCGAGCCGGAAATCCGCCGTCGCGGTGCCGCCCGCCCCGACCTGCACCGTGACGGTCTGCGGCGGCAGGCCGGTGTAGAAGGCGCGCACGCGTACCGTTCCCGCCGCCACGTCGCCCAGCCGGTAGATGCCGTCCGCGTCGGTCGCGGTCTCGAGGGTGGTGCCCTCGACCGCGACGCGTACGCCCACGAGGTAGGCGCCGGTTACCGCGTGGGCCACCCGGCCCTCGAGGGTGCCGGTGGCCGGCGGGGTGGCGGCCGGCAGGAGGGTCGCGAGCAGGAGGGACAGCAGGGCGGGCAGGCAGCGGCGCAGGTGCATCATAAGGTCAGGGGGTGGGAAAAAACTGAAACGCGGGTCCCGCGGATGGCGAGCCCGGGTTGACGATCCCCGCGCCGCGCGCCCGGGTCAGCGGTGGGCGTGCCACTCGGGCGAGGCGTACTGCTCCGTGAGCGCCTCGACCTCGCCCTCGGCGAACTCCGGCCACGGCGCGGGGCCGGCCTCCGCCCCGAGCAGGATGGCCAGCGCGGCGGTGAAGTCCTCCGCGAAGCGGTCCCAGTCCACCGGGCCGCCGGACTCCGCCGCGGGCCGCCAGAGGGAGCCCTGGAAGAGCAGGCCGCGCTTGTTCCGCTTCTGGGCCGCGCCCGCGATCTTCGCGCCGGTCCCGGAGTGGATCACGTCGTGCACCTCCGCCCGCTCGAAACAGACGCCCGCCGGCGTGTCCGCGGCGGGATCACGGGTCTCCTGCGTGACGGCGGGCACGCCCTGC
This sequence comes from Opitutia bacterium Tous-C8FEB, assembly GCA_002304435.1. Lineage (GTDB taxonomy): Bacteria > Verrucomicrobiota > Verrucomicrobiia > Opitutales > Opitutaceae > ER46. The sequence continues at coordinate 5,797 of NEUZ01000063.1, forward strand.
GCCCGGAGGCTCGCCGCGAGCGCCTCGTGCACCTCGCGGTAACTCTTGGTGGCGCGCATATCCTCGAGCGGGTGGCCGCGGGGGATGACGAGCGCGTAGGTCCAGTCCTCGCGGTGGTCGACGACGCCCCCGCCGGTCGGCCGGCGGCAGAGGTCCGGCGTTGCGCCCGCCGGTAGCTGGGTGCGCACGAAGTCGAGGGCCTGCGAGTAACCGAAGGTGAACGCGGGGCGGTGCCAGCCGTAGGAGCGGAAGCGGGCCGCGGTCGCGTCGGGGTAGCGCTGCAGGAGCAGGAAATCGACGGCCATATTCTCGGCCGCGCCGCCGAGGCGGAAGGGGAGCAGGTCGAGGCGCATCGTTCAGCCGAGGTACCACGCCCGCGACGCCGCGGGGACCTGGAGTTCGCCCAGCGCAGTCTCCAGGGACTCCGGGCGCGTGCGCAACTTCCCCGCGAGGGGGCGCAGGTCCAGTTCCAGCCGCGCGGGCCGCCGGCGCGCGGCGTCCGCTTGATCCGCGCGCGTGGTCGCGGCGAGCGGCGCCTGCTGCGGGGTCAGCCGGAAATGCGCCCGCACCCGCTCCGCCAGCTCGAGCCGCGAGACCAGATCCGTGCCGGCCCAGTGCACGACACCCCGTACGTCGCGGCGCTCAGCCAATTCCACCAGCATTTCGGCGAGGTTGTCCGCGGTGCAGGGCTGGCGGAACTCGTCGGTGAAGAGCCGCGGCGTCCGGCCCGCCGCCCAGTCGGCGAAGAGCCGCTCGTGCAGGCTGCGGCCGCCCCCCGGGCTGTTGCCGAGCAGCAGGGGCGCGCGCACGGTGACGGCGAACTCCGCCGCGGCCGCCGTCACGGCCTGCTCCGAGGCGAGCTTTTGGCGGCCGTAGAGGTTAATCGGATCGGCGGGATCCCCCGCCGCGTAGGCGCCCGCGGACGTGCCCGGAAAGACCTGTTCCGAGGAGATGTGCACCAAACGTGCGCTGAGGTGATGGGCCAGCCGCGCGAGTTGGGCGGGCAGGTCGACGTTCAGCGCCTGCGCGAGCGCCGGCTGCCGGTCGCACTCGTCGGGCACCGAAACCGCCGCGCAATTCACGATCGCATCCGGGAAATGTTCGAGCACCGCTGCGGTCGCGGCCGCGGGATCCGTCAGGTCCAGCGTCAGCCGCGTCCGGAGGCCCTCGATCGGCCCGGTGTGGCGGTGGCAGGTGCCGATGACCTGATGGCCGCGGCGGGCGGCGGCGCGCACGCACGCGGCGCCGACGAGGCCCGAGGCCCCAGTGAGAAAGAGCTTCATCGTCCGTCCTCCGGGGGCAGGAACCAGCGCACCACCCAGCGCCGGCCGACGCGGGTCAGCGCGAGCGCCGAGGCCTTGCGCACGTGGAACACCACCGGTTCCGCGGCGCCGGTCACCAGCCGGGAGGCGAGGGCGGAGAGCAGGGGCTCGTGGGCGACGATCGCGACCGGCACGCGGGCGCGGGCGAGCCGGCGGGCGATGGCGGAGGGGGCGTCGTCAGGCGCCAGCCCGGTGGTCTCACGGTAGATCGCTTCGGGCGCGGCGGGCGCGAGCAGTTCCGCGGTCTCGCGGGCGCGGCGCAAGGTGCTGTGCCAGACCTCCGCGGGGGCGAACTCGCCGGTGGCCCGGAGGCGTCGGGCGAGGGCACGGGCCTGCCGGCGGCCGCGCGGGCTGAGGCGCCGCGCCTCGTCCGGCACGGTGTCCTCCGCGTGGGCGTGGCGGATGAGGTGCAGCTCCATCGCCGGGCGTCAGGGCGCGAGGCGTTCCACCGTCCAGCCGTCCTTCTGCCGGCGGAAGCGCAGACGGTCGTGCAGGCGGCTGCGGCGGCCCTGCCAGAATTCGATGGTTTCCGGCACCACGCGCCAGCCGCCCCAGTGCGGCGGCATCGGCACCTGCTGCCCCTCGTGGCGGCGCTCGACGGCCTTGTAGCCCTCTTCGAGCACGCTCCGGGCAGGCACCAGCGCGCTCTGCTGCGAGACCCACGCGGCGAGCTGGCTGGCGCGGGGGCGGGTGGCGTAATAGGCCTCGCTCTCCTCGCGCGCGACCTTGACCACCGCGCCTTCGATAATCACCTGCCGCTCGATGGGGAACCACGGGAACACCAGCGTTGCCCGCGGATTCACCGCCAACTCGCGGCCCTTGCGGCTCTCGTAGTTCGTGTAGAAGACGAAGCCCCGGCCATCGAGGCCCTTGAGCAGGACGGTCCGCGCCGAGGGTCGCCCGTCCGCGTCTGCCGTCGCCAGCAGCATCGCGTTGGGCTCGGGCAGCTTCGCCGCCTCCGCCTCTTGGAACCACTTCTCGAATTGGCGGAACGGCTCGCGCGCGAGGTCCGCCTCCGCGAGGCCGGCGAGCGAGTATTCCTTCCTGAGGTCAGCGAGGGTCACGCCGCGACCGTGGTCCCGCCGCCGCGCGCTGTCAAAAGGCAACCCGCCGGCGCCCCAAGGCTTGAAACGCGCCCGGATCAACCCGAGGTTCCGCGCCGCTGATGCACTTCCCCGCCGCTGCCATCGAAACTGAGGCCGAGCGCCTGTTTCGCGCCCTGCTGTCTGTCGACTGCAACCCCGGCGCGCGGCCGTGGGACCTCGGTCGCTGCCGCGAGATCGCCCCGCTTACGCTCGAGATCAATGCGCGCAAGCGAGAGCGCGGCGCCGTTCTCCTCGCCCACTCCTACGTCGAGCCCGAAATCACCTACGGCGTGGCCGACCATCGCGGCGACTCCTACTTTCTCAGCCTCCGCGCCCGCGAGGCCCGCACGCCGGAGATCGTGTTCGCCGGGGTCGTCTTTATGGCCGAGACGGCCAAGATCCTCTCGCCCGCCGCTCGCGTCCTCGTCCCCGATTCCGCCTCCGGCTGTTCCCTCGCGGACTCCATCACGCCGGAGGACGTGCGCCGCCTGCGCGCCGCGTTCCCCGACGCCGCCGTCGTCTGCTACATCAACAGCTCCGCCGGGGTGAAGGCCGAGTCCGACGTCTGCGTCACCTCGGGCAACGTTCACGCGATCATCGCCGCCCTGCCGGAGCGCCGGGTGATCTTCGTGCCGGACCGCCTGATGGGCGCGAATGTCCGCGACGAGCTGCGCCGCCAAGGGGTCGACAAGGAGATCATCACCTCGGACGGCACCTGCTTGGTGCACGAGCAGTTCACGCCGGCGGACATCGCCGCCGCCCGCGCCCAGTTCCCCGGGCTCCGCGTGGTCGTGCACCCCGAGTGTACCCCCGAGGTGGTCGCCGCGGCCGACTTCACCGGCAGCACCGGCGCGATGATGCGCTACGTGCGCGCCACCCCGGCGCCGTATTACCTGCTGCTCACGGAGTGTGGCCTAGTGGGCCGCCTGCAAGCCGAGGAGCCCGCCCGCCGCTTCATCGGCGGCTGCCGCCTCTGCCCGTATATGAAGCTCAACTCCTTGGAGAAGCTCCGCGACCTGCTCCGCGCCCCGCGGCCCGACCAGATCGTCGAGGTCCCGGAGGACGTGCGCCGCCGTGCCGCCCGGTGCCTCGACCGGATGTTCGAACTTTCTCCCGCCGACTGACCCCTGCCCCGATGCTCACCCCCCGCACGGAACTCCTGATCGACCTCGCCCTGGAGGAGGACCTCGGGCTCGGCGACCTCACCAGCCGCGCCCTGTTTCCCCCCGGGCACCGCAGCCGCGGCTGGATCGAGGCGCGCCAAGACCTCGTGGTTTGCGGGATCGAGATCGCCGCCCGGGTCTTCGCTCGCGTCGACCCTGACCTGCGCGTCCGCCTGCGCGCCGCCGACGGGGACCGCGTGCGTTCCGGGGCCCGCTTGCTCGAGGTGGCCGGGCCCACCGCCGCCCTGCTGGCCGCCGAACGCACCGCCCTCAATTTCCTCCAGCGCCTGTCCGGCATCGCGACGCACGTCCGGGCCCACGTGGACCTCCTCCGCGGCACCGACGTGCGCTTGGTGGACACCCGTAAGACGACGCCGGGTTGGCGCGCGCTCGAGAAGCACGCGGTCCGCTGCGGCGGTGGCGCCAACCACCGTTCCTCGCTCGGCGAGCACGTGCTGATTAAGGACAATCACCTCGCCGCCGCCGGGTCCCTGCGCCGCGCGGTGGAACGCGCCCGCGCCGCCGCGCCCCACCTCTCCCGGATCGAGGTCGAAGTTACGACCCTCCCGGGCGTCCGCGCCGCCCTCGCCGCCGGCGCCGAGGTGATCCTGCTCGATAATTTCACGCCCGACCGCGTCCGCGCCGCCGTGGCCCTCATCGCTGGCCGCGCCCGGATCGAGGTCTCCGGGGGCGTCCGCCGCGAGACGCTGCGCGCCTACGCCGTCCCGGGAGTCGACGTCATCAGCGTCGGGGCCCTCACGCATTCGGCTCCCGCCGCGGACCTGAGCCTGACGGTTCCGGCGCGCGGATCCGCCCTCTGAGGTTCCGCCGATGGAAATTATCGAGACCGACTGCCTCGTCATTGGCGCCGGCCTAGCGGGTTCGGCCTACGCCCTCCAGGTAGCCCGCGCGGGTCGGCGGGTGGAATTGCTCGCGCTCGACGGCCCCCTCGTGGCGAACAGCGATTGGGCTCAGGGCGGCATCATTTACGAGCCGGGCGACCCGGCGCGACTGGGGGCGGACATTGTGGCCGCCAGCGACGGCACCTCGAATCCGGACGCGGTCGAGCAACTGGTACGCGAGGGTCCGGCCGCGGTGAAGGAGCTGCTGCTCGACGAACTCGGCGTCGCCTTCGACCGCGATGCCGCCGGCGCCCTCGAGCTCGCCCGGGAGGGCGGCCACAGTGCGCGCCGCATCCTCCACGCCAAGGACCTCACCGGCCACGCCATCCTCGCGGCGGTCGCCGCGCGCGTGGACGCCACGCCCGGCATCACCCGGCGGGGCGGCTGGGTGGCCGTGGACCTGCTGACCTTATCCCACAGCACCGACCTAGTGGCCGAACGCTACGCACCGCTGACCTGTTTCGGCGCCTACGTGTTGGACACGGCCACCGGCTTCGTGCGGGCGATCGTCGCGCGCCGGACCGTGCTCGCCGCGGGCGGGCTCGGGCAGATCTTTCTCCACTCCACCAACCAGCCCGGGAGTGTCGGGCACGGGGTGGCGATGGCCTACCGCGTCGGGGCGCGGCTGATCGACCTCGAGTACGTCCAGTTTCATCCGACCGCCTTTCACCGCCCGAACGCGCCGGGATTCCTCGTTACCGAGGCCTTGCGCGGCGAGGGGGCGGTGATTGTGAACGCCCGAGGCGAGCGGTTCGTCGACCGCGCGCATCCGGCGGGTTCACTGGCGCCGCGCGATGTGGTGGCCCGCGCCATCCACCTGGAGTTGGCGGCGAGTGGCGAGCCGTGTGCGTACCTTGACCTCGGCGCGCTGCGGCCCGGTTTCCTGCGCGCGCGCTTCCCCACCGTGGCGGCCCGCTGCGCGGCGCACGGGGTCGACGTCGAGCGGGGGCCTATCCCCGTCGTTCCCGCCGCCCATTTCTCCTGCGGTGGCGTGCACACGGACCTGGCCGGGCGCACCAACGTACGGAACCTAGGCGCCATCGGCGAAACGGCCTGCACCGGCCTGCACGGCGCCAACCGGTTGGCCAGCACCTCTCTGCTCGAGTGTCTCGTCGGGGCCCGGGCCGCCGCGGCGGCCGCCGTGGTGGAGCTGGCAGGGGAGACTGGCCCGTTGCCTCGGCCGCGCCCGTGGTGCGGCGCCGACCGGCCAGCCGACCCCACGCTCATTCGCCAAGACCTTGAGCTGCTACGCAGCACGATGTGGAACTACGCGGGGATCGTGCGCTCCCCGCGTCGCCTTGCCCGTGCGCGCCGGATCCTGCTCGAGTTGCGCGAGGAGATCCAGGGGTTCTACCGCGACTGCCGGCTGAGCCGCGAGTTGCTGGAGCTGCGCAATGCAGTGCAGACCGCCCTGCTCGTGGTGCACGCCGCGGCCCTCAACCCCCGCAGCCGCGGGTGCCACCACGTGGTGGCCGAGGACTGAGCCGCCGCGGGGCTCAGGCCCGCGGGTGGGCGCGGGCGGCCGCGATCAGGGCGAGCAGCGCCGCGAAGTCTTCGTCCCGGCTCCGGCTGTGGATCCGGTGGTCGAAGCCCGGCGCCGCGCGCAACTCCGCCTCCGCCGTGGCCAGCCGCCGAGCGATCTCCTCCTCGTGGTCGCCCGCCCGCGCGCGCATCCGCGCGGCCAGCTCCGCCGGGTCCACGACGATGAACACGGTGGTCAGCGCCCGCGCCAGCACCGGTTCGGCCCGCGCCGCCCGTCGGAGGTTTTCCACCCCTTGCACGTCCACGTTGATGACCAAGTCGCGCCCGGTCGCGAGGGGCTCGAGCACGCTGGCGCGTAGGGTCCCGTAGAGGCGGTCCTCGTGGTCGCCGTGGACCTGCGCCCACTCGAGGAAGGCACCCGCGGCGATCCGGCGGCGGAACTCCCCCGCGTCCAGAAAATGGTAATGCACGCCGTCCACTTCGCCCGGGCGCGGGGCGCGGGTGGTGGTTGTCACTACACGGTCGAACTCCGGCCGCTCGTGGCGGAGGCGGTCGCAGAGGGTGGATTTACCGGAGCCCGCGGGTCCGGCGAGGACGAGGAGCAGGGGGTGGGCGGACATCGGCCTCAGTAGGTGAAAGCGACGATCGCGAGGAGGGCGCCATAGGCGGTGAGGCCGCCGCCGAGCACCCGCGCGCGGCCCGGGCGGGCGAACAGCCAGGTGAGAAAGTCGCGCAGCCGCCAGGGTTGGGCGCCGAGCCAGATCGCGAGCGCAATGCCCGCGTAGACGGCGAGCTTGTACAGGACGATCCGCCCGTGGGTGAAATTCATAAAGCCCGCGTCCAGCAGCGGCATCGCGCCCATCAGGACCAGCGCGCACAGCCCGCGGACGGCGAGGAAGTCCGGCACGTACTTGAACGAGAGGACGGCCACGAGGAGGAAGCCCGCGAAGAGGTAGTGGCGGTACTCGCCAAAGTCCGCCGGCGACAGGTGCCAGAGCGCGTGCAGGAACCACGCGGCCCCCGCGGTGAACACAACGTAGGCGGCGGCCCGCGACCGCGGAAAAGAACGCAGGACGGCGCCCCAGCCCGGCAGCGGCAGCAGCAGCGGCACGCCGAGGAGCAGCAGGAGCAGGGCGGTCACGAGGGTGGCGGCGGTCAGGGACATCGGGAAAGGGCAGGGGGCTAGGCGGTGGCGCCGGCGGGGACGAGTTCGCCGTAGAGGGTGCTGACGGAGGCGCGCTCGATCTTGAGGGGTACGAGTTCGCCCACCAAGCGCGGGTGCGCGTCGAAGATGCACACGCGGTTGCCCCCGGTCCGGCCGGTGAAGCGGGCGCCGTCCTTGTCCCGCCCCTCCACCAGCACCTCCTCCACGGTGCCAACGAGGGCCGCGGTGCGGCGCAGGGAGTTCTCGCGCAGCAGCGCCAGCAGCTCCTGATTGCGCGCCTCCTTGACCGCCTCGTCGACCTGCCCGGGCAGCTCCGTGGCTGGGGTGCCGGAGCGCGGGCTGTATTTGAAGACGTAGGCCATATCGAAGTCGCACTCCGCGAACAGCGCCCGCGTCGCCGCGAAGTCCTCCTCGGTTTCGCCGGGGAAGCCCACGATGACGTCCGTGGAGAGGTGCAAGCCCGGCCGCGCCGCGCGCAGCGCCGCGACGAGGGCGCGGTACTTGGCGGCGGTGTAGGGCCGGTTCATCGCGCGCAGGATGCGGTCGCTCCCGCTTTGGAGCGGCAGGTGCGTGTGCGCGCAAAGTTTGGGCAGGCGCGCGTAGGCCGCCACGAGGTCCTCGCGGAACCCGAGCGGGTGCGGCGACGTGAAGCGGATTCGTGCGATCCCCGGCAGCGCGTGCACCTGCTCCAGCAATTGTACGAACGGGCTCACGCCTCCGGTGCGCGGGATGTCCCGCCGCCCGTAGCTGGTCACGATCTGCCCTAGGAGGGTCACCTCGCGTACGCCGCGCTCCGCCAACGCGCGGCACTCCGCCACGATGTCCTCGAGGGGCCGCGAGCGCTCGTCCCCGCGCGTCCGCGGTACGATGCAGAAGGCGCAGTCCATATCGCAGCCCTGCTGGATCGAGACGAACGCCGTCACCCGCCGCTCCTCCCCCGGTTCCGGGTCCGCGTGGTCTCGGATCGTATTCTGCGAGCCCGCCTCCTCCGCGATGTCGACGATCGTCTCCCCCACGGGCAGGCCCGCCTCGCGGGCGGACCGCAGGTTATCGAGGTAGCCCGGCACTTGGTGGAACTTCTGCGTGCCGATAATCAGGTCGACGTCCGGCAACTGGGCGAGCAGCTCGGCCCCGCGGTTTTGCGCCATACAGCCGAGGATGCCTAAAACAAAGTCTGGCTGGCGTCGCTTGCGCTGCTGCAGGTAGGCCGCCTTGCCGATCGCCTTCTGCTCCGCGGCCTCGCGGACGCTGCAGGTGTTGAGCAGCAGGATGTCGCACGCGTCTTCGTCGGGCACGATGCGGTAACCCCGGGCGCGCAGCATCGCCGCGACGGCTTCGCTGTCGCGCTCGTTCATCTGGCAGCCGTACGTCTTGATGTGTACCCGGTTCAAGCGTGGGGGAGGGGGAGTAGCTAGCGGGGGTCGCCCCCGGGTCAACCTTCCTCCCGTGCGCGTGCGCGGGTTTGCCATCGCCGGGCGCGCTGGCACGCTCCCCGCCCAACCCTCCCCTGATGCCCGCCTATCGCACCCGCGCCCTCGCCGCCGTCCTGGTGCTCCTCGCCGCGGCCTGGTCCCTCTCCCGCCGCGCGCCCCAACCTGCCGCGCGCTCGGTCGAGTCGGCCGCCGCGTCGTCCACTGCTCCGGGCCGTCTCGAGCCGGAGCCTGCCCCGAGCCCCGTCCAGCGGCCCGCCGTGAGCGGAGTCGAACGGCCCGCCGTGAGCGGAGTCCAGCGGCCCGCCGTGAGCGGAGTCCAGCGGCCTGCCGTGAGCGGAGTCGAACGGCCTGCCGTGGCGGCCTTCACGGAGTGGCTGACCGACTGGCGCCGCGCCGATCCGGGGGCGGAGGCCGCGCTCGCCGCCCGGGGTGTCCCGCTCGCCCGCGCCCGGCGGGCCGAATTACGGGAGCTCATCGCGCGTGACCCCGCCGCGGCCCTCGCTGCCGCCGTGCCCGCCGGCCTCCGCGTCGGCCTGCCTGCTGCCGTCGCCGCGGAATTGGAGGAGTTGCTCGACGCCCGCGGCGATTGGGAAGTCACCGTCTCCTGCCCGGCCCCGGCCGACGGCCTGCAGCGCACTGCGATCCTCGCCGGCCGCCGATTCACCGCCCACACGCACGGCCGGCGCCTCGCCCTAGCGACCAAGTACGGCCTGCCGCTGCACGGTCTCGCCGTGGACGACCTCGCCGCCTTCGCCCCTGAGCCGTGGCGCGCGCTCGACGACGACGAAAAGGTGGCCCGCGGGCTGGCGGTGGACGCCCTAGCGGTGAGCATCGGCGGCGAGGTGGAGGTGTTTACGGGCCCAGCTGAACTGGAGCCGCGCCGCGCCGCGCTGCTCGCTGCGGAGGCGCGCGAGGGACCTTACGTGCCCGGGCCCGGGACCCCGCCGACCGCCGCGAACACGCCTTGGATCCTCGGCGCCAAACGCGTCCTCTGGGTGCAGGTGGACTTCGCGGACGACCCAGGCGCGGTCGCCTCCACCGCGGAAATCGAGAACACCAACACGCGGGTCGCCGCATTCTTCGCCGCCACCTCCCACGGCCGGACCACCTTCTCCTTTACCGTATTGCCGGGCGTCCTGCGGATGACGCGCGACAAGGCCTTCTACAACGCGTCCGCGACCTCGGCCGGCCAGTTGCAGACGGCCGCCGCCGCGCTGGCCAAGGCCTACGATGCGGCCAACGGCGGCACCGGCGCCTACGACCCGGACAAGTACGACCGCTGGATCGTCCTCTTCAAACGGATGCCCGCCTACGCGTTCGGGGGTCAGGCGCAGTTGACCGGACCCCAGGTGCGGATGAACGGGAACATCAATCCCGGCACGACCTACCACGAGCTCGGCCATACGCAGGGGCTGACCCACTCCCATTACTGGATTCCCGCGGGCCCCGTTGCGACCGGCCCGGGCACGCACCTTGAGTACGGCGATCCGTTCGACGCGATGGGCCGCTCCGG
>NEUZ01000064.1 GCA_002304435.1 Opitutia bacterium Tous-C8FEB
CCCCCCCAGATGACGAGGGTGTCCTTGAGCAGGCCGCGCTCCTTTAGGTCCTGCACGAGGGCGGCCTGGCCCTGGTCCACCTCGCGGCAGACCTTCTCGAAGTCTGCCTGCAGGTTCTCTCCCGGGCCACCGTGGCTGTCCCAATTGGTGTGGTAGAGCTGCACGAAACGCACCCCCCGCTCCACGAGGCGCCGGGCGAGGAGGCAGTTGCGCGCGAAGGACGGACGCTGGTCCTCGATGCCGTAGAGTTTCAGCGTGGCCGCGCTCTCCGCCTTGAGGTCGATCAGTTCGGGCGCGCTGGACTGCATCCGGGACGCCATCTCGTAGGCGGCGATACGGGTGGCGATCTCGGGGTCGCCGGTGGCGACGGACCGCTGCAGGTTAAGGTCGCGTAACGCGTCGAGCGCGTCGCGTTGGCCGTCCGCGGTCACCGCCGCTGGCCGGGTCAGGTTGAGGATCGGTTCCCCGGTGCCGCGGAAGGGCACGCCCTGGTAGGTCGTGGGCAGGAAGCCGGAGCCCCAATTGACCGCGCCGCCCCGGGGGCCGCGCGGGCCGGACTGGAGGACCACGAAGCCGGGCAGATCCTGGCACTCGCTGCCGAGGCCGTAGTTCAGCCAAGAACCCATACTGGGGCGCCCGAATTGGCCCGACCCCGTGTTCATAAAGAGCTTCGCGGGGGCGTGATTGAAGAGGGTCGCTTGGCAGGACTTCACCATCGTCAGGTCGTCGACGATCCGCGCCGTGTGCGGGAAAAGCTCGGAAACCCACATCCCACTGCGGCCGTGTTGCGCGAACTGGCGCCGCGTGCCCATCAGCCGCGTGCCGTGGCTGGAGTCCATAAAGGCGAAGCGCTTCCCCTCGATGAACGACTGCGGGATGGGTTGGCCGTTTAACTCGGCCAGCTTCGGCTTGTAATCGAAGAGCTCCAGCTGGCTGGGCCCGCCGGCCATAAAGAGATAGATGATATTTTTCGCGCGCGCCGGGAAGTGGGTTGGCTTCGGGGCGAGGGGACCGGCGGGTGCGGCCCCGGCCCCGCGCGCTTGGTTGAGCATTGACGCGAGGGCGATGCCCCCGAGGCCGACCGCGCAGCGGCTGAGGAAGTGGCGGCGCGTGCGGGCGGCGAGGAAGTCCGGCCAGTTCTGGGGATTAAGGGTCGGATTCATTCGCGGGTGATGGTTTCGTCGAGGTTCAGCAGCACGCGGGCCACGGCGATCCACGCCGCGCGCTGGCGGGCCGCGGGTTCCCCAGTCTCCGCCGCGAGGCGTCGCGCAAAGAGGCTGGCGAGGCGGTCGCGCTCAAACGCGCTCGGTCGTCGGGCGGTGCTCAGGCGGAAGGCGTGTTCCAATTGTTCTGGGAGCAGCGCGCCCGGGCGCTCGCGGAGCACGCGGTCGGCCAGCCCCTCGGCGAACTCGTAGAACTGCTGGTCATTGAGCAAGGTCAGCGCCTGCAGCGGCGTGTTCGAACGCAGGCGGCGGGTGCAGCTGCTGAAGCCGTCGGCGGCATCGAACACCGCCAGCGCGGGATGCGGCGTCGCGCGCCAGAAATGCGTGTACAGTCCGCGGCGATAACGATCCTCGCCGGTGCTGGCCTTCCATTCGCGCTTCACTTGGCCGAGGCTCATCACGCCGTCCGGCTGCGGCGGATATACCGGGGGGCCCCCCAGCCGCGGCACGAGCAGGCCGCTTGCGGTGAGGGCGGCATCCCGCACCAGCTCGGCATCGAGCCGCAGTCGCTGCTGCCTCGACAGGAGCCGGTTCAGCGGGTCCACGAGCGCCAGATCCTCGCGGGCGTTAGACGATTGCCGGTAGGTGGCCGAAGTCACGATGAGCCGATGGAGTGCCTTTAGGCTCCAACCCCGCGCGGTGAACTCGGTCGCCAGCCAATCGAGCAACTCGGGGTGCGAGGGCGGGATGCCTTGGGAACCGAAATCGTTCTCGGTCTCGACCAGACCGAGGCCGAAGTATTGCTGCCAGACGCGATTGACGATGACTCGCGCGGTCAGGGGGTGGCTCGGATCGGCGGTCCAGCGGGCGAGGTCGAGGCGGTTCGGCCGCGGTCCGGCGGCCCGCAGGGGAGGCAAAATGGCCGGCGTGCCCGGCTCCACGCGTTCGCCGAGGCGGGTGAAGTCTCCTTGTACAAACAGGTGGCTCGGGCGCGGCTCCGGCAATTCTTCCATCACCAGCGTTGTGATCGCCCCCGGGACTGCGCGCTGCAGGTCCGTCAGCGCGGCGGAGAGCGCCTTAAAGTCGGCATCCCCGGGACGGGCCAGCGGGTACACGCTGCGGCGCTGGGCGAAGGACTGTTTCTCCCACGGAACGTCGAGGGCGGCGCGCACGCTGGCCGGACGCTGGGTCGCCCGCTTCTCCGCCGGCAGCGCCTGCCGCCAGGCCTCGATGGCCGCCGCGTGGGCCGTGAAGAGAGCCTCGAGCTTCTCCTGCGCCTCCGCGACCCGCGCCTCGAGGCCTTCGTCGACCCGGCCCTCCGGGGAGAGCGTCAGAACGCCGGTGGAGCGCGAGCGGCGGCCGCCGTGGCCGTCGTCCACGCTGCTGTTGAAGAATGCGAACAGCTGATAGTAGTCCCGGTGGGAAATGGGGTCGAACTTGTGGTCGTGGCATTGGGCACACGAGACCGTCAGCCCGAGGAAGGCGGTGCCGTACGTGTTCACACGGTCCAGTACCGATTCGATGCGGAACTGCTCCGGGTCGATGCCTCCCTCCTGGTTGATCTGGGTGTTGCGGTTGAAGCCGGTCGCAATCCGCTGTTCCACGGTTGCCCCAGGCAATAGGTCGCCGGCCAGTTGCTCGACGATGAATTGATCGTAGGGCAGGTCGCGGTTCAGGGCGGACACGACCCAGTCCCGGTACTTCCAAATCTGCCGGGGCGCATCGATGCTGTAGCCATTAGAGTCTCCGTAGCGGGCGACATCGAGCCACGGACGGGCCCAGCGTTCGCCGTGATGCGGGGAGGCGAGAAGGCGGTCGACCGCCCGTTCCCACGCGCCGGGGGCTTGGTCCGCGAGGAAGGCATCGACCTCCGCGGGCGTGGGGGGCAGCCCGGTCAGATCCAAGGCGGCGCGGCGCAGGAGCGTTACCGGGTCCGCCTCCGCGGCCGGCGGTAGCTTCACGGCGGCCAGGCGCTGCAGGATAAAGGCGTCGATGGGATTGCTCGTCCAGCCCGCGGGCGCAGCGGCGACGGCAGGAATGGCCGGACGGGCCGGCGAACGGTAGGCCCAGTGTTCGAAGCGGCCCGGTTCCTCCTGTTCCGGGGCGGGAGCACCGGCGTCGACCCACGCCTTGAGCAGTGCGATCTCCGCGGCGCCCAGCGGGGGCTTCTTGTAGGGCATCGCGGGAATGTCCTCGTGCGTGCCGAGGACGACCGCCAGAAGTAGGCTTTCGCGACCGCCGGGGGTGCGGACCACCGACCCGCTCGTCCCGCCGAGACGCGCATTGGCGGCCGTGTCCAACCGCAAGCCCGCCTCCTCCTTCGCGGCGCCGTGGCACCGCACGCAGTGCTGCGTGAGGATCGGCTTCACCTCGCGGACGTAGTCCGGAACCACGGCGAATGCGGGCAGCGACCCCCAGACCGCGGTCAGCGTCAGGAGGAAAGCACGAGGGGTCGAGGGGCGGCGCATAACTGCAGTCGAACGTGAGTCGCACCTGCGCCCTTGGCAACCCGCGGGTGGACCGATGGAAAATGCGTTGGGCGCTAGAACCGGCCGGGGCCGCCCGGTCCGCCACGGCCGCGCATCGCCTCCATCTGGCGGAGGAACTTCTTCCCGCCGCCCCCCTTCATCATTTTCATCATCTGCTGCATCTGCTGGAACTGCTTCAGCAGCTGGTTCACCTCGACAATCTTCACGCCCGCGCCGTCCGCGATCCGTTTGCGGCGGCTCCCGTTGAGGATGTCCGGCTTCCGGCGCTCCTGCTTGGTCATCGACTTGATGATCGCCTCCGTCCGCGCCATCTGGCGGTCCGCGCCCTCCGGCAATTGCATCCCGTTCATCCCCGGGATCATTCCCATAATACTCTGCATCGAGCCCATCTTCTTCACCTGCTGCATCTGCGCGAGGAAGTCCTCGAGGTTGAAATCGGCTGCCCGGAGCTTCTCGGCCATCCGCTCCGCCTCCTTCTGGTCGATGTTCTCCTGCGCCTTCTCGACCAGCGAGACCACGTCGCCCATCCCGAGGATCCGCGACGCCAGTCGGTCCGGGTGGAACGCCTCGAAATCCTCCGCTTTCTCACCCGTGCCGATGAACTTGATCGGCACGCCGGTGACCGCCTTGATCGAGAGCGCGGCACCGCCCCGGGTGTCACCGTCCAGCTTGGTCAGGACGAGCCCCGTCAGCTGCAGGGCATCGTGGAACGCCTGCGCGACGTTCACCGCCTCCTGGCCCAGGGCGCCGTCCGCTACCAGCAGTACTTCGTCCGGCTGCACGCGCTCCCGCAGGCGGCGTACCTCCTCGATGAGGTCCGCATCGATCTGGAGCCGCCCCGCGGTGTCGAAGAGGATGCAATCGGCTCCCGCCGCCCGCGCCGCGTCCAAGCCGGCGGCACCGATGGCCGGCACATCGCGGGACTGGCGGTCCGCGTAGAAACCCAGTTCCTCCTGCCGCGCGAGGATCTCCAGTTGGTCGATCGCGGCGGGCCGGTAGATATCCGCCCCAATCACGAAAGGCTTGCCCCCGCGGCGGCGCAGCAAACGGCCGAGCTTGGCGGTAGAGGTGGTCTTGCCGGAGCCGTGGAGGCCGACGAGCAGGACCTTCAATGGCCGGGTGGCGGTGAGGCCGGTGGACCCTTCGCCCAGCAGGCGCACGAGCTCGTCGTGGATCACCTTAATGACCTGCTGGCCCGGGGCGACGCCCTTCAGGACCTCTTGGCCCACGCACTGGAGCTGGACACGATCAATGAAGTCCCGGACCACCCGGAAGTGCACGTCGGCCGCGAGCAGGGCGGTGCGGACCTCCTGCAGGGCCGCGGCCATGTTTTCCTCGGTCAGCTTGCCCGCGCCGCGGAGGTTGCGCAGCGCGCCGGTGAGTTTCTCGGTGAGGGAGGCGAACATCGGAGCGGGGATAGCTGGGGCGATTTCGGGCGGGTTGCAATCCGGCGCTCGCGCCCGGCGCAACTTCGTCCTCGTCAAGGGGGGAGGGATGACCGATAACGGCCGGTCCTATGAATCCAGTGCTCAAGCTCCTCATCGACGGCGGTAGCCTCACCACCGGCCAACTGGCCCAGGTGGCTGGGCTGACCGAGGCCGAGGTGAACCAGCACCTGGAGCAGCTGCGTCGGGAAGGGATCTTCCTCGGCTGGCGCCCGGTGCTCGACCTCTCCCGCGAGGCCGCCGCGGCTCTCGCCGTGCGCGCCGTGATCGAGGTCAAGGTTACCCCAGAGCGGGGCGGCGGCTTCAATCGCCTAGCCGAGCGGATCGCCCGGTTCGACGAAGTGGAATCGTGTTATCTGGTTTCGGGTGGCTACGACCTCCTGGTCTTTGTCCGCGGCGCTTCGCTCCAGCGGGTTGCCTCCTTCGTTTCCGAGAAGCTCTCCACGATCGAGGGCGTCCTTTCCACGTCCACCCACTTCATGCTCCGCTGCTATAAAGAGCAGGGTTTCCTGCTTGGAGCGGACGACTCCCAGACGCAGCGGCTGAACGTCGCGCCCTGAACGCCATCCGTATGAGCACCGACGCGCAACGGTGGGTGGCCAGCCACGTGGCCGGCCTCCCCAAGAGCGGGATCCGCGACTTCTTTGAATTGGTCGCGAAGATGAAGGGGCAGGACGTCATCTCGCTGGGGGTGGGGGAACCCGACTTCGTCACCCCTTGGCACGTCCGCGAGGCCGCCATCTACGCCCTCGAACGGGGTAAGACCTATTACACCTCCAACTTGGGGATGATCGAGCTGCGGCGCGAGATCTCCACCTACGTGGAGCGGCACTTTGGGGTCACTTACCGCCCAGACGATCAGGTGATTGTCACGGTCGGGGTCAGTGAGGCGCTCGATCTCGCTTTCCGCGCCTTCTGCAACCCGGGCGATAAGGTGATGTTCCACCAGCCCTGCTACGTCAGCTACCACCCGAGCATCTCCTTGGTGCACGGGACCGGGATCGCGGTGCCCACCTTCGCCAGCGACAACTTCGCCCTCACCGCCGCCGCCCTGCGCGCTGCGTGGCAACCGGGGGCCAAGATCCTGATGCTCAATCTCCCCTGCAACCCCACGGGCGGCACCTGCACCCGCGGCCAGTTGGAGGAGATTGCCGCCTTCTGCCGCGAGAAGGACCTGCTCGTGCTCAGCGACGAAATCTATTCGGAGCTCACCTTTGAGGGCACTCATACCAGCATCGCCAGCCTCCCGGGGATGGCGGAACGCACGATCTTCCTCCACGGCTTCTCCAAGGCCTTCGCGATGACCGGCTGGCGCATCGGTTACGCCTGCGGCCCCGCCCCCCTCATCGACGCGATGATGAAGGTCCACCAGTACGCGATGATGTGCGCCTCGATCATCGCCCAAGAGGGCGCTCTCGAGGCCCTCAAAAACGGCTGGGACAACGTCCTGAGGATGCGCGAGCAGTACCATCGTCGCCGCGACGTGATCGTCCGTCGGCTCAACGAGTCGGGCCTGCCCTGCCACCTGCCCCGGGGCAGCTTCTACGCCTTTCCGGACGTCTCCGCGACCGGCCTGTCCGAGAAAGACTTCTCCGTCGGCCTACTGCAGCACCACAAGGTCGCCGTGGTCCCCGGCCTCGCCTTCGGCGAGAACGGCCGCGGGCACGTCCGCGCCTGCTTCGCCACGGCCTATGATCAGGTGATCGAGGCCTGCGACCGCATCGATCGCTTCGTCCAAGGGCTCCGCCAGTGAGCCCCCCGATGAACCGCATTGTGGCGATCGTCGGCCGACCCAATGTCGGCAAGAGCCGCCTGTTCAACCGGGTGGCGGGGCGACGGATCTCCATTGTCCACGACCAGCCGGGGGTTACCCGCGACGTCATTTCCGCCGAGGTGGCCGACGGGGGGTATACGCTCCTCGACACCGGTGGCCTCGGCTACGAGGGCAAGGACACCCCGGCCGCCCTCACGCGGGCGTCCGAGCGTCAGGTCGAGTTCGCCATCGCCACGGCCGGCCTCATTCTCTTCGTCGTGGATGGGCTGGCCGGCATCGCGGCGCTGGATGAGCGGATCGCGGCTAAGCTCCGCCGGTCCAAACGTCAGGTCCGCCTCGTGGTGAACAAGGCCGACTTCGGGGACGAGAAGGTCGCCCTCGACGAGGCCTACCGCCTAGGCTTTGGCGAACCGCTGCGAGTCTCTGCCGAGCACGGTCGCGGCGAGTCGGAACTGCGGGCCGCCATCGCCGAGGCGCTCGGACCGATCCCGGAGGCCGCCCCCGCTCGCACCGCCGCAGACCCGCTTTGCGTCTGCTTCATCGGCCGGCCCAATGTCGGCAAATCCTCCCTCAGCAATCGCCTGCTGCAGAGCGATCGCCTGATCGTCAGCGAGGTTCCCGGCACCACCCGGGACTCAATCGAGCTGCCGTTCGAATTCCTCGGCCGAGACGGGAAGCAACATCCGTTCCGGCTCATCGACACGGCCGGCATCAAGGCGGCGACGAAGCTCGCCTCCCCGGTGGAGTATTTCTCCCGCCTTCGCTCGCTCGACGCCATTAAACGCACGGATGTGGTCTTTTTGGTCCTCGATGCCCTGGAGGGCGTCACCCAGCAGGACAAGGCGATCGCCGGCGAGGCGGTGAAGGAGGGCAAGCCCATCGTCATCGTCGTTAATAAATGGGATTTGGTGAAGGATGCGTTCAAGGCCCAGGGGGGCTTCGAGCCGTACAAGAGCGAACGCGATTACCGGGAGAAGTATGAAAAGGCGCTCTTTGATCGCCTGTTCTTCACGCCGGGCTCGCCGGTCATCTTCGTCTCGGCGATGAGCGGGTACGAGGTGGACCGGATGCTCAACGCGGCGGTGAAGCTCAATCGCGCGCTGGATAAGCGCATCCCGACGGCGAAGCTGAACCAGCAGCTGACGTTCCTCGCCGAGCGCAATCCGCCGGCGGCGATCGCCGGACGTCGTTTCCGGATCTACTACGCTACGCAGACGGGCAACCGTCCTTTCCGGATCCGACTGTTCTGCAATCGAGAGGAGAAGCTTTCCGAGCAGTACCGCCGCTACTTGGAGGCGGGACTGGTGGAGGAGTTTGGCCTGCAGGGCTGCCCGGTGTTCTTCGAGCTGGTTGGCAAGACCCGCGATGACGAGCGAGCCGCGGCCCACGCGGGAGGTGCCGGAAGCGGGCGCGATGGCCCGCCGCGCCCGCGCTGGGCGGCCGCCGAGGAACGGACGATCGAGGAGGACTAGGCCCGGGTTAGCGCCGCTGGCGCTGCCGGTATTCGTCCCCGTTCATCAGGGCCCGGCGCAGGTCGCGCTCCGTCAGGCCCTTTTCGCGCATCTGGCGTTCGTAGTTGGCCATCCCCGCGGGGTCGGGATCACGCCCGAGCACCTCGCGGTAGGCGCGGGTGATGCTCTCGCGGATGTTGCGCCCGCGGCCTTCCTGGCTGCGGCGAAGGTCCTCGCGGATCTGCCCTTGGGTCCAGCCTTCGCGCCATTTGGCGCGATAGTGGGCTAGTCCGGCCGGGTCCGCGTCGCGCCCCAGCACCTCTTGGTACATCCGCCGGATGGCGGGCTCCGGCTGGATCGCGCGCGCCTCCGGGCTGCGTTGAAGCTGTTGGATGACCTCCTGTTGGCTCCATCCCTCCTGCATCACCCGCTCCCGGTAGGTCCGGAGGCCGGTGGGATCCGCGGGGCGGTCGAGGACCTCGCGAAAGGCGTGTTCCACCATCCGCTCGGCGGTCCGGCGGTCGATTCGCGGCCGTGGCGGCTCCACGATCACGACCCGGGGCGGCGGGGGAGGGGCCGGGACCACCACCACCGGCCCGGGACCCCGGTCCGGGTAGGTGGGGGCCGGGGGGGCAGAGGTCGGCCCGCGCACCTCGATCGCGGCGATGGCCCGATCCCAAGTCTGGCCGCCCATCGGCTGGGCATAGAGGTCCGGGATGCTCGCCGCAATCTCCAGCCGCTCGCCGCGGAACCCGGGCGCGCTGGCCACCGTGGCCCGGGCCGCGCCTTCGATTTGGACCGAGGAAATGGCCCCCCGCCACGATTGCTGGTTGGCGCGTTGCAGCGTGGCCAGATCCTCTACTCGTGCGCCGGCCTCGACCCGTAGCGCTTCCCCTTGGAAGTTCGGTTCCGTGTAGAAGACCACGGCGTCCGCCGCGCTTACCCGCGCCAGCATCGCCAGCACAAGGCAGGAGAGCTGCCAGAGGGTAGGGCGGGAGGGCAGTGGCATCGGCTAGCGGGCGAAGAAGGGGTTGTGGACTTTCTCCTGGTCGAGGGTCGTCAGCGGCCCATGGCCACAGGCGAGCACGGTGTCGCGGGGAAGGGACAAGATCTTCCGGCGATTGTTGCGTAGCTGGTCTTTGAAATGGGTGGCGCTGCCGCCCATTGAGCTGGCGAAGATCGAATCTCCGACCACCGCCAAGGGCCAACTGAGGCCGGTGACGTAAAAGGTGGTCTGCCCGGGTGAGTGCCCGGAGGTCAGCAGGGTCTTCACCGCCAACGCGCCGACGTGGAAGTGGGCGTTCTCCGGAAAGGTGCGCGCGCCGGGGTGCGCCACCGGCTCCAGTTCACTGCTCCAGACTTCCGCCCCGGTGGCCTCGGCCAGTCGCGGCAGGTCCGCGATATGGTCCGGGTGCGTGTGGGTCAGAAAGATATAATGCAGCCGCAGACCCTCGGTGGCGATAATATCGAGCATGGCGGTACAATCGGCGCCCGTGTCGAACGCCGCCGCGATCTTCGCCCGGGGGTCCCAGATCAGGTAGCTATTGACCAACATCTCACCGTGCCGGGTGCTAAAGGCGGCAAAGGCGATCGGGAAATCGGGAATCCGCGGGTACCAACGCTGGTGCGCCAGCGCCTCCAGGGCGTCTGGTGACAGTCCGAGGTGCCGCGCCACGCGCCGGAGCACCGCGTCTTTGGCTTGGCCAGCCTGGAGCGCGTGAAGGTCCTCGAGGCTCACCTCGGCGCGGCGGGCCAGATCGGCGTCGCTGATCCCGAGGCCGCGCTGGGCCTTGGCGATCACGTCTTGGCAATTGTCCTCGAGCGGCAGATGCGGCATGCCTTGGGCATACCCGTGGAGCGCAGGGTCCGGCAAGCCGGATGCGCCGCCGGGTTTGCCGTTGCCTTGTCCGCCGAGCGGGCTTTGCCTCCGTTTTTTACTCCTCCTATGACCACTTCCGCGGAATATCTCGCTTCACTCTATGCGCTCACCGGTAAGGTGGCTGTCGTCATTGGGGGCACCGGTGAACTGTGCGGGGCGATGGCCGAGGGCCTCGCCGGCGCCGGGGCGGAGGTCGTTCTGGTCGGTCGGCAGGCTGAGAAGGCGGCCCCGCGCCTAGAGCGGATTCACGCCGCCGGTGGCCGCGGCTACTTCCTCGCCGCGGAAGCCTCGGAAAAGGCCTCGCTCGAGGCCCTGCTGGCGACGGTGCGCGAGCGCTCCGGGGGGATTGATATTGTCGTCAATGGCGCTGGGGTGAACTCGGCGACGCCCTTTCTCGACATCTCCGAAGACGAGTTTGACCGCATTATGAGCGTCAACGTGAAGGGGGTGTTCCTCGGCTGTCAGGTGTTCGGCCGCTATCTGGTCGAACGCGGTCAGGGGGGGAGTATTATCAACCTAGGCTCGATGAGCGCCGTGGTTCCCCTGTCCCGCGTGTTCACCTATTCCGCCTCCAAGGCGGCCGTGCACAACCTCTCGAAGAATCTCGCCCGCGAGTGGGCGCCGCAGCGGATCCGCGTCAACACGTTGGTGCCGGGCTTCTTCCCCGCCGAGCAGAACCGGAAGATCCTCTCGCCGGACCGCGTGGCCAGCATCCTCGGGCATACCCCGATGAAGCGCTTCGGCGAAGCCCGCGAACTGATCGGCGCGACGCTGCTCCTGGCCAGCGAGCGGGCCGGCGGCTTTGTCACCGGTTCCGAACTCATCGTAGACGGGGGCTATCACGCGATGACCATCTGAGTTCTATAGCATTATTCCGGGCCAAAATAGAACTTGATATACGCCCCATTGCCTCAGATTATTGGGGCCTATGTTCTCCAAAAAGTTGAAGGAATTGCAGGCCGCGCGGGTTCGTCTCGCCAGCCTCGAGAAGACGATCGAAGGCGAACTGGCTGCCTTGCCGGCCCAGTTCGGCTTTGATTCGGCGCAGGCGTTCGCGGACGCGGTGGTGAAGGCCTCCGCGAGCGGCGCCCGCCCGGCGCGTAAGGGCGGTCGCCCGAAGGGCGCGGTCAAGCCCAAGGGCAAGCGCAAGCGGAGCGTCGTGACCGATGAGCTGCGCACCCAGGTTAAGCAGCTCGCCGAGGCGGGCCAGACCGGCAATCAGATCAAGGCCGCCACCGGCCTCTCCCTCCCCACGATCCAGCTCATCAAGAAGGCGTTCGGACTAGTGAAGTCCCGGACCGCCTCCTGATCGGCGACCGTGGTCGCTCCGCCCCCGCCTCTGCGGGGGCTTTTTCATTTTGGATCGTCGCCGGCCAGGAAAAGAGTTACCTCCTATTGCCGCCCAAAGCCTTGTCCAGACGTGAGCGAGACGCGCTATATACAAGCCAATAGCAACGGTCGGCTACACCCCGCCGACGAGCCCGCGGTCCCGCCGCTGAATCGGGGCTACCTCTATGGAGACGCGGTGTACGAAGTTTGGCGCACCCACGCGGGGGTGCTGTTCGCGTTTGCGGAGCATTGGGCACGGCTGGAGCGCTCGGCGGCTGCCCTGCATCTGGCTTTGCCGCTGACGCCCGCCCAAGGCCGGGAGGAGATCACGCGTACCGCGGGGGCGTTCCGCACCCGTACGGGCGAGTCGGGTGAACTCTATGTTCGCCTGCAGGTCACCCGCGGGGCCGGGCCCATCGGGCTGGATCCCGGCCTCGCGGACCGCCCGGACTGGACGCTGCTGGTGCAACGCGCCCCGGCGCCCGTTTCCCGGGCGCTGCGGCTGGCGATTCCCCTCGCGCTCCGCCGCAACCCCGCCGAGTGCCTCAACCCCGCTTGGAAGACCGGCAATTACCTGAACAACCTGCTCGGGATGGGGGAGGCCCGCCGCCGCGGCGCCGACGACGCGCTTTTCCTCAATCAGGCCGGCTATCTGACCGAGGTTTCCGCCGCTTCCTTGGTTCTGGTCGAAGGAACACGGCTGGTCACTCCGCGCTTGGAGGATGGCCTGCTCGCCGGGATCACCCGCTCGCTCCTGCTCACGCAGGTGGCTCCAGCCGCGGGCTTTGCCGTGGAGGAGCGCTCCATCCTTCCGGCCGAGCTGGATCGATTCTCCGAGGCGATGCTGCTCTCGACCACCAAGGACGTCGCTCCCGTGGCGGCAATTGACGGCCAAGAGTGGCCGGACGCCCCCGGCCCCGTCACCCGGCGATTGATCGCCGCCTGGCAGGATTGGGTGGGAAGCTACGCACGACAAAACCCCGGACTCCGGGTGTAACGTCAGCCGGATCCGGGGAGCGCGGATCCGGCCTCAACCGAGGGCGGCGAGGATCGTGTTGAAGGTCGCGCTGGGACGGAGGGCAGCCGCGGCCTTCGCGGGATCCGGACGATAGTAGCCCCCCACATCCACCGGCCGGCCCTGCGCGGCCAGGAGGTCCTGGGTAATCGCCTTCTCCTGCTCGGTGAGCCGGGCGGCGATCGGCGCGAACTTCGCCTGGAGCGCGGCATCGCGGGTCTGCGCGGCCAGCGCCTGCGCCCAGTAGAGAGCTAGGTAGAAATGGCTCCCGCGATTGTCCGTGGTGCCCAGCTTGCGGCCCGGGGAACGATCGAACTCCAGGAACTTGCCCGTCGCCTGATCTAGGGTGTCCGCAAGGACTCGGGCGGGCGCGTGGTTGAAGACCTGAGCCAAGTGCTCGAGCGAGGCGGCCAGTGCGAAGAACTCGCCGAGCGAGTCCCAGCGCAGGTAGCCCTCCTGGAGGAACTGCTCGACGTGTTTCGGCGCAGAGCCCCCGGCCCCAGTCTCAAACAGGCCGCCGCCCTTCATCAACGGCACGATCGAAAGCATCTTCGCACTGGTGCCGACCTCAAGGATCGGGAAGAGGTCCGTCAGGTAGTCACGGAGCACGTTGCCGGTGACCGAAATGGTGTCCTGCCCGGCGCGGAGGCGCTCGAGGGTGGCGTGGCAGGCGGTGGCGGGGGCGAGGATGCGGAGGTCGAGCCCGGCCGTGTCCAGCTGTGCGAGGGCGGCGCGGACTTTCGCGATCAGCTGGGCATCGTGAGCGCGGGCCTCGTCGAGCCAGAAGATGGCCGGCGTGGCGCTGAGGCGGGCGCGGTTGACGGCCAGCTTCACCCAGTCCTGCACGGCCGCGTCCTTGGTCTGGCACGCGCGCCAGATATCCCCGGCCTCGACGCGGTGGGCGAGGAGCACCCGGCCCTGCTCGTCCACGACGCGAATCTCACCCGCGTCTGGGGCAACGAAGGTCTTGTTGTGGGAGCCATATTCCTCAGCGGCTTGCGCCATTAGCCCGACGTTGGGCACCGTGCCCATCGTCCGGGGGTCAAAGGCGCCGTGGGTACGACAGAAGTCGATAGTGGCCTCGTAGACGCCGGCGTAGGAGCTATCCGGGATCACCGCGAGGGTGTCCTGCAGCTTGCCTTGGGCATCGTACATCTTGCCGCCGGCGCGGATCATCGCGGGCATCGAGGCATCGATAATCACGTCGCTCGGCACGTGGAGGTTGGTGATGCCCTCATCCGAATTAACCATCGCGAGGGCGGGACCGGCGGCCAGCGCGGCCTTGAGGTCGGCCTCCAAGGCCGTGCGTTCTGCGGCGGGTAGGCGCGGCAGCTTCTCCATCAGGTCACCGAGCCCGTTGTTCCAATCCACGCCCAGTTGGGCGAGGGTCGGCGCGTGCCGGGTGCAGAAGTCCGCGAAGTAGGCCTGCACCGCGTACCCGAACAGGATCGGGTCGGAGACCTTCATCATCGTGGCCTTGAGGTGCAGCGAGAACAGGACGCCCTCCTTGCGGGCGCGCTCCAGCTGGGCCGCGTAGAACTCCTTCAAGGCGCGCACGCTGATGAAGGTCCCGTCGAGGATTTCCCCCGCCTTGAGCGAGAGCTTCGGGAGCAATACCCGGGCCGTCCCGTCGGCCGAGGTGAACTCGATCCGCGCCGTGGTGGCGGCCGCCAGGGTCACCGAGCGCTCATTGCGGAAGAAATCGTGCTGTCCCATCGTCGCGACGCGGGTCCGCGAGGCGCCGCTCCAGGCGCCCATACTGTGCGGGTGGGCGCGGGCATAGTCCTTGACCGCCTTGGGTGCCCGGCGGTCCGAGTTGCCCTCGCGCAGGACCGGATTCACGGCGCTGCCCTTGACCTTGTCGTACCGGGCCTTGACGTCCCGTTCCGCGTCGGTCGACGGGGACTCGGGGTAGTCGGGGAGGGCGAAACCCTGCCCCTGCAACTCCGCGATCGCCTCCTTCAGTTGCGGCACCGAGGCGCTGATGTTGGGCAGCTTGATGATGTTGGCCTCCGGCCGCAGGGTGAGGGCGCCCAGTTCGGCCAGATGATCGGCCTGCCGCTGCCCCTCGGGCAGGCGGTTCGCGAAGGCGGCCAGGATGCGTCCGGCCAAGGAGATATCCCGCGTTTCCACGGCGATGCCCGCCGGCCGCACAAAGGCCTGGACGATGGGCAGGAGCGAGAACGTGGCCAGGGCGGGGGCCTCGTCGGTCTGGGTGTAGATCAGGGTGGGCTGGGCGGACATAGCGTGGCGTTAAAAAGGGCGAGAGGAACCGAAGGGCCCGGGCGGGTCAAAAGCAAATGCGGGTCCGAGGGCGCGCGGGGCCGGTGCTAGCCCGGGAATCGGGGTCACGGAAAGATTTGATTGCGTTCGGACAAAGCCAGGCTTTGCCTCGTCCCCTTTTCCATTACGCCTGCCCCCGATGGTCGGGGTGACAGGTGGAACGAAATTATGAGCCAAAAGTTCAAACTCAACGTCGCCGCTCGCGCCCAAACCGGCCGTAGCGCCTCCCGTCGTCTCCGCAAAGCCCAGCGGGTTCCCGCGGTCCTTTACGGAAAGCACACCAAGCCCGAGTCGCTCTCGATCGACGCCCCCGAGTTCGTGCGCCTGCTGAAGGCCGTCGGCGGTCGCGCCGTCTTGGTTGATCTCCAGCGCGGCGACCAGTCGGCGCCGGTCATCTCCTTTCTGCAGGAGGTCCAGCGGGATCCGATCACGGACAAGTACCTCCACATCGATCTGCAGGAGGTCAAGGCGGACGAAAAGTTCGAGATCCGCGTGCCGGTGCTTTTGAGCGGCGAGTCCTTTGGCGTGAAGAACCAGAGCGGCGTGTTGGAAATGGCGACCCCCGCCCTCCGGATCCGCGTGCTCCCGAAGGATCTGCCCGAGGCGATCGTGGTTGACGTTACGGAGCTCAAGGTCGGTGAGACGATCAAGGTGGGTAGCCTGAAGGCGATCCCCGGGGTGGATTTCCTCGATTCCAAGGGTCAGCCCGTGGTCGCCTGCGTCGAGCCGGTCGCCGAAGTGGTGCAGGCCGCGGCCGCCACGGCTGCTCCGGCCGAAGGCGCCGCCGCCGCGCCCGCCGAGGGTGCCG
>NEUZ01000065.1 GCA_002304435.1 Opitutia bacterium Tous-C8FEB
CGTCGCCCATTTCCTCACTTCACTCGACCGCATCGGCTATACCGGCCCCATCGGTCTCCAATGCTATAACCTCAAGGCACTACCCGAGGAGCACCTCGCGAAATCCATGGCCACCTGGAGAAGGTACCCGCCGGGCCCGCCGTGAGCCAGGGCGCCACGAGGAAGCGCTCCCGGCGCCCGCACAGCGCCTTTGGCAACGAGCATCCCCGCACGCCCCTCGAGGTCTATCGCAAGCCCATCCAGCTTGCCTTCAACCAATGACGCCCCAAACCGTCCAACCGACCCCGGGCCGACTCCTGCGGCAAGCTCTTCGGTTCCTGTCCTCGGTGTCAGCCAAGGCATCGAAAGCGCCTCTGTCTCCCCTGACTTAATTTACCCGATCAGCTGCCTAACCGAAGGGGACCAGTTTAGGCTGCGCGCCGCGAGCTCGGCGAAGGCGCGCCTCACCGCCCACGCGCCGCCGTGCGGAACTGCCGCGGGGTGCGACCCGTCTCCCGCTTGAAGACCACGCTCAGGTACTCGACGTGCTCGAAACCAGTCCGCTCCGCGACCTGGTAGAGCGTCAGGTCGGTCTCGGTCAGCAACTGTTTCACCCGCGCCAGCCGCACCTGCAGGATCTCCTCCCGCGGGGTCCGCCCCAGCAGGCGCCGGAAACGCTGCTCTAGCACCCGCCGCGAGAGCGTCACCCCCTGCAATACATCGCCCACGTTGATGCCCTCGCACGCGTGCTCGCGGATGAACCGCACCGCCTGCGCTACCGCCCGGTCCTCGAGGGCCAGCACGTCGGTCGACTGGCGCGCGATGACCCCCACCGGCGGGATGAGGTGCGCCACCGGGCGCACGGTCTCGCCCCGCATCATCCGGTCGAGTAGCGCCGCCGCCTCGTAGCCGGTGCGGAGCGTGTTGGGCATCACGCTCGACAGCGGCGGCGAGGCCAACTCGCACAACAGCTCGTCGTTATCGACGCCCAGCACCGCCACCTCGTCGGGAATCGCCAGACCCGCGCCGCGGCACGCGTCCAGCACCCGCTGGCCCCGGATGTCGTACGCGGCGAGGATCCCCACGGGCTTCGGCAGTTCAAGTAGCCAGCGGCGCAGGGCGACGGTCTCGGCCGCTGGGTCCCGCGCGCCCGCGGGGGCCTCGTGGCGATGGAGGGCGTGACCCGCGGCCTCGATCCGCGCCCGGAAATGCCCCTCGCGCCAGCGCGACCAATTAAATCGCGCGTCCCCGCAGAACGCGAAGTGCCGGAACCCTCGCTCTAGCAGGTGTTCCGCCGCCAGCCGCGCGATCGCCGCATCGTCCGTTTCCACCCAAGGCAGCTCCGGTACCAGCCGCGCCGCGCTGACGTCCACCGCAGGCAGCCCCGCCCGCCGCACCGCGCGCGCGATCGGCGGGGTCTCGATGCGCGCGATGATGCCGTCGCCCCGCTACGCCGCGAGCCAGGGCGGCGGGTCTTCCCCCCGACCCTGCTCCATCAGGTGGAACGACCAGGGCCGGTGCTCGCGGATGTACCGGACGATCCCCTGCAGCAGCCCGCGCGCGTAGGCGTTGGAGGTCTCGATGAGGAGCGCGACTTGGGGGCGTCGCCGCGCGGGCCTGCGGGGTAACGGGGGCACGGGCCCAGCATCGGGATCGCTCGGAAAAGATCAACTTGCTGCAGTGCACTCGCCTAAGCCGGCCGGAATCGGCCGGAAAAAACTCATCCTCGCTGCTCGCATTCTCATCTCACGAAGCCCAGCGAGAGAAAACGCACCCCCGTCTGGAGGGTGCCGCCGGACTTGGAGTACGACCCGCTCGGCTGAGCGCGTACGGGGGCACAAAAAATGCCCGCCCCGGATCCGGGTGCGGGCATGAGTGAGCGAAGCCAGCGCTTATTTTTTGGCGCTCTTCGCGGCTTTCTTCTGCTTCGGGCTTTTCTTCGCCGGTTTCTTGGTCGCTTTGCGCGCGTTTTGGGTCTTTGCCATGGGAAAATCGGAAGCGATACGAACTGGTCTAGGAGCGGCAGACGAAGTTGGACAACCCGTGCCAAGCCTCAAAGAGGCAGCGGGAGCATTGCCGGAAATCGTGACGCATAGAGGGTGAAAGCCAAAAGCGCGCGGCGGGGAAGCTGGGGAAATCCATCCGCGAGCCTGAAATTCGACCAAACCCTCGCGACGCAGGGCGCGGATAGCGATAAAAATTCTCCGGGCGGACGGTCGTGGCTGACCCAATCGTAAGGCACCAACGTCGGCCCGAACGAACGCGCGCGAGGCCCGCGCCGCTCCCGCGAACCTGCACCGGGCGGGGTTTACCCCCGAGCCCTCTCAGAGCCCGAACCAGCGGGCGCGGCGGCTGGAGCCGAACTCCTCCTTGTCCCGCCGCAGCGCGACGGAAGGCTCGTGGTAGATCCCGACCGGGCCTGCCGGGTTCGAAAAGAAATCGATGTCCACGCGCCCGATCCGGTCCGCCCCGAACTCAATGTAGCAGGAACCCGTCCCCCGGTGCACGGCGGACGGCGCCCCTCCCCGCAGGCGCGCGATCAGGCTGGCGGCGACCGCCCGCGCCGCCCCCTCCGCGAACACGCCCGCCTTCGGCGTGCCTTGGCGCGCGCAGTCCCCGATTGCATACACGCCCGGGAACGCGGTCTCGAGGGTCTTAGAGTCGACCGGCACGAACCCATCCGGCGTGAGGCCGCAGCCTTCGAGCACCCGCGGGGCGCGGATGGCCGGCACGCCGAGCAGCAGGTCGTAGGGCACTTCCCGGCCGTCATCCAGGATCGCGACGCGGCGCGCGGCCTCCACCCGGCGCAACACGCGCTCGGGCGTGAATGTGATGCCCCGCTCCGCGAAGGCAGCCAGCAGTGCACGGGACATCTCCGGCGACGGCGGCACAGGGACCTTGAACGGCAGCACGAGGGAGATCTCGCTCGCCCCCCGGATCCCGCGCCGAGTCAGATAATCGTGCATCATCAACGCGGCCTCGCTGGGTGCCGGCGGACACTTGAACGGCGCGCCCGCGACGGCGATCAGCACGCGACCGCCAGAAAACTCCGGCAGCATCCGCCCCAGCCGCACCGCCCCGGGAACCGAATAAAACTCCGTCGCCTCGGCCAGCCCCGGCGTCGCCGCGAAGTCATAGTCCGCCCCGAGCGCCACCACGACGTGATCCCCGGTGTGCACGCCCCGGTCGGTCTCCACGCGCCGCGCCACGGGATCAAACGACACGATGGACTCCTGGAGAAAGCGCACCCCGGGCTTGAGGAAGCGGCGGTAGGGCAACCGCACGTCGTCCAACGCGGCCCGGCCGAACAGCACGTCGAGTTTGGCGTAGCCGAAGGTGAACGCGTCAGCCCGGTCGATCAGGGTGACATCAACGTCCGCGCCGAGGGCCGCGGACAGGGTGGAGCACAATTCGAGGCCGCCGAAACCGGCGCCGAGGACCAGAATACGAGGGGGCATAGGGGAAAGGGGGAACCGCAGGCAGGAGGAACGCTCGCGTCAGGTCGCGGGCCTGTACCTTCGCCTCTGGCGGGCCAGCCGGTTACTGGATTGGTTCGAGGGCAAAACCACTACTGGACTCGCCTAAAGGCGAGCCGGAAGCCGAGGCCATCGTAAAGGTCATCCGGGGCGATTTTGAATCGCTGCGAGGACCGGGAGTTCCCGGCATCGCCGCTCCAACCGCCTCCGCGGTAGACGCGGAACGAGCCCGACGCTGGGCCCGCGGGGTCCAACACCCGACCGCCTGGCAGATGGTCCTGAAACCAGTCATGGCACCATTCCATCACGTTTCCGTGCATATCGTGCAGTCCCCAGGCGTTGGGCTGCTTGCTCGCGACCGGATGGGTCTTCAACCCGCTGTTGAGGTCGTACCACGCCATCGCTTCCAGTTTCCCGGCGTAGTCCCCGGTGGTGCCCGCCCGGCAGGCATACTCCCACTGCGCCTCCGTAGGCAGCGTAAATGCGAAACCCACCGGCAGCTTGCCAGCCGCCCGGGCGCGCTCGGTCAGCCTCCGACAAAAGGTAATCGCGTCGTCCCAGGAAACGTTTTCGACGGGCTGGTCGCCACCCCGGAAGCGGGAAGGATTACCCCGCATCACGGCCTGCCACTGAGCCTGGGTCACCTCGGTCTTGCCGAGGGCAAAGTCCCGCAGCGTCACCTGAGTCAGCGGGCGCTCGTCGGTGTGGCCCTGCTCGCTGCCCATTTGGAAGGTGCCGCCCCGGATCGGGACCAGTTCCAATCCGATGCTCTCCGCGACCCAGGCTTTTCCGACCGCAAGGTGGGCAAGAAAGTCCTCGTGGGCCTTGGCTGCGGCCACCCGTTCCGCTTCGGTCCGGGCATCACCCCCGGCCTTGGCAGCACCGGCGGCGATCGCCGATGACCGTTGCCCCGCGTCGTGGGCCCGCTGCGCGAAGAAGGCGCCGACCCCCATCACGACCACCCCGACCACGATCGCCCATCGGATTTTTCCGCGCATTAGCGATGGTCGCAGTGCGTCGAGCCTGCGCAAGCGTGTTCAGTTCTCGGCGTGATCGCTACCCACCCGCGGCTCAGTTCTTCCCGCTGGCGGCAAGGCCGTAGTCCAGCGCGGGGGGCGGAGGCGCGCCGCCCGGGCCGGTCAGGTAGTGTTCGAACCACTGGAACAGGCGCAGGGAGTAATCGAGCCGCGCCGCCGCCTTGCGATTGCCGTGCTCCTCGCCCGGATACAGCACCAGCCGCACCGGCGCTTGGCCGCGCACCTTCAGGTGCCGGTAGAGCTCGCGCGACTGGCCGACGTTGACCCGCGGGTCATCCTTACCGTGCAAAATCAGCAGCGGCGTGCGGGCGTTCTCGGTGTGCCGGATCGGGCTGCGCTCGAGCAGGAAATTCCAGTCGTCCCACGGGCGCTTCCGGGCGTGGACCAAAAACTCCTCCTCCGGGATGTCGGTCGTGCCTACCTTTGAGATCTTGTTGCTGATGCCCACCATCATCACTCCGGCGGCGAAGCGCTCGGAAAACCGGGTACTGCACCACGCGGTCGCGTACCCGCCGTATGAGCCGCCGGTCACGCCAACCTTGGCCGTATCCACGAGGCCGATCGCCACGAGGTGGTCGACGGCATCGACGAGGTCATCGAACTCCTTCCCGGCCGCGTCGCCTTGGCCGAGCTTGGAGAACGCCACGCCGCGGCCCGTGCTGCCCCGGTAGTTCGGGTAAAAGACGGCGAAGCCCCGCGCGGCAGCGACCTGCCCGGGGTTAGAATAACTCGTGATCCAGCCGTTGCCCACGTGGGCCTCGGGTCCGCCGTGCACGGCCAGGATCAGCGGGTAACGCTGCCCCGGCTGCTCGCGGAGCGGGCGCACCAGAATGCCCTCCAGCTCCAGCCCGTCCCGCGCACGATGGCGCACGACTTCCTGCCGGGCGAGGGGCAGCGCGGCGAGCCAGGGGTTGCTATCCGTGCGGCGTTGGGGCGCCGCTCCGGCCTGCGCGGTGAAGACCTCCGCTGGATGGGTGGGCGCGTGGGCGATCCAGGCGAGGGTTGTGCCGGAGACCGCGAGGTTGCTCGCCACCCCGCCCGCCCGGGCCACCCAGCGCTCGAGGGCGGCGCCAGTCGCGTCGGAGCGGACCCGGCCGACATAGGTCTCGACGCCCTCGTCCGCGAGCACGGCGAGGGTACCGGCGTCCAACCAGGCGAGATCCCCGACGTCGCCCTGCCACGCGGGCGCCAGCACCGGCCGAAAGGCGCCCGTAGCGGCATCGGCCACCATCAGGCGGCCGGCGGAGGGATCGTGGATGTCCTCGCCGGAGATGAAGGCGATCCGCCGGCCGTCCGGGCTCCACGCGAAGGCACCCAGCTTTCCCCGATTCTCGACGCGGGTCTGGACCGCACCCGTGTCCGCCGCAATCACGCGCAGCCGCGACTGCATCATCCCGTGGTCGACGCTCGGCGTCGGCGCCACCGTGACCAGCAGGCGATTGTCCACCGGCGACCAGCGGACGGCGCGGACGTGACCCTCGACCGGGAGGGCGACGGGCGCGGGTTTCTCCGTCAAGGCGGCGATCCAGACCCGCTGGGGACGCCAGTCCTCCTCGTAGACCTCGGCGCGGAACCCCTTGTCGCGCAGCTTCCGCAGGGCCTCGTCGTCCGCCTCGCGCGCGACGAACGCCACCCGCTGCCCGTCGGGAGCGAAGCTGTAATCGACGATGTCGGCAGCAGGCGCGAGCACCCGGCGTGCCTCCCCGCCACCCAGCGGGATCGCATAAAGACCGCGGACCTTGTCATCCCCGCGCTTGGCGAGGAACGCGATCTCGCGCCCGCCGGGCAGCCAGCGCACGAGGTTCACGTTGACCTTGCCGCCGACATAGGCCCGGGGCGTGCCGCCGGCGGCGGGCAGCACCCACAACTCGGCCCAAGGCTCGCCGTCCTCCTCCTCGCCCGGGCGCCGGGGCACCGAGAGGGTGTAAGCCAGATGACCGCCGTCGGGGGAGAGGGCGACGGCGGTGACGGTGCGGATCTCGGCAACGCGGTGGGGCGTGAGGACCGGTTCCGCCGCGCCGGCGGACGCCCCGGCGAGGGCGATCACCGCGGCCAGCAGGGCGGGGCGGAGGAAACGGCCGGCAGGAGTCGGGAAGTGCATCACGGGGAAAGGGAGGGATGGAGAGTGGGACGCCCCGCGCCCGGTTTCCAAGCGGATTTGCCAACCGGCGTCCGGGATAAGGCCGTGCCGGCCCAGCGCGCGGACCCGCGAGGTCAGCGCGCGCGGACCAACCGTACGAGATCGCCGATTGACGGAAGCGCCGCCCCGCCCTACCGACCCAGCACGCTGGTCTCCGGAACCAACCCGGCGTGCCCACCCAACACCTACTCCAATGAAGCGACTCCTCCTGGCCGCCCTGCCCTGCGTCCTGCTTGCCGGCTCCCCCGCCATTCCGGAAAAGCAGGGCTCCCCGACGCGTTCCGGCGCTCCCTCATTGTCGCACACGGTCGTGCTGACCAAGCTCGATGGCCCGTGGGATATGGCCTTCCTGCCGGACGGGACGATGTTCTTCACCGAGAAGTGCCTCGGCCTGTCCGTCCGGTTGCCGAACGGCACGGTGGTCAAGTTGCTGGGGATGAAGGATTCCAAGGGCTACGCCTCGACCGCGAATGACCTGTTCTGCGAGGGCCAGGCGGGCATGCAGGGGATCGCCGTTGATCCCGACTTCGCCCGGAACCGCTTCATTTACGTGTACGCGACGTCGAGCCTCACTGCTCCGGGCACGAACCGGGTGCTGCGGCTGAAGGTCAACGACGCCGTGACCGCGGTGTCGGGGCGCGTGGACATCGTCACCGACATCCCCTACAAGCCCAAGGCGAACGACCTGCCCTTCGGCGGGCCCGGCGCGCACAACGGGGGGCGCCTCCGCTTCAGCCCCGGTGATGGCTACCTGTACGTCACCACGGGCGACACGCATAACGGCGTAGTGCCGCAGAGCCCGACCCTCATCGGAGGGAAAGTCCTGCGCATCGATCGCGACGGCAAGGCTGCGCCCAACAACGGCGCGCCCGCGGGCTTCGATCGCCGCATCTACACCTACGGGCATCGCAACCCGCAGGGCATCGCCTTCCGGCCGGGAACCCACCAGCCGTTCACCGCCGAAAACGGCCCGTGGCACAGCGACGAGGTCACGGCGCTACGGCCGGGAGGCAACGGGGGCTGGGATCCCCGGCCCAACATCGCCGGACGCGGGGCCTGCCCAGCCGACTACTGCGGCTACAGCCCGAACCAGATGGGCCCGATGGACCCCAAGGAGCGCGCGGCCTACATGCCGATGACCGACCTGAAGACCTATCCCGACGCGATGCGGCCGGCCTGGAACAACGACGGCCTCTCGCAGGGGATGTTCAGCGCCACCTTTCTCAGCGGCCCGCAGTGGAAGGATTGGGACGGCCGGATGATCGTGGGCTTCGCCGGGATCGGGATGCACGGGACGCCCGTGGGCAACCGGCTCGACGTGCTCGACATCGCCGCGGACGGCCTGTCCGCCACGCGCACCACGGTGAAGCTGCCAATGCCCGCCGCCCGCTTCCGTTCGCTGGTCCAGGGCCCGGACGGCAACCTCTACGTGGCGATCGACGAAGGCACGATCTCGCGCCTGACACCGCAATGATGGTCCGCGACGTCCGGTCGGCACGCGGCGGCGATCAAACGGCATCCACTCCTGCAAACCTTACCCCATGAGACTCTTCTGGGCTCTGGCGGCGGCAGCTCTGTGGTTCTCGGGCGGACGAGCGTTCGCGGACGAAGAGCTGTATAAGACGAAGAACTGCTTTGCCTGCCACCGGATCGACCGGAACCACCTCGCGCCGCAGTTCAAGGCCATCGCGGCCAAGTACGCCGGAGAAAAAGGCGTCGAGGAATTGCTGGTGAAAAAGATCCGTGAGGGCGGGGTTGGGGTTTGGGGCGTCACCCCGATGCCGCCGCAGCCCCAGGTTACCGACGCCGAGGCAGTGACCCTGGCGCGTTGGATTCTGGGACTCAAATAAGGCTCCTGCTAGGCGGTGGCTGGGGATACCCGCTTAAAGCCCAGATGGGAACCGTGGGGCGCCCGATCCCGAGGGAGGAATACATCCCACTCGCTGGCGCGTCCCGACATCTTCCGGTGGTGGACCCTAGCGGGTTCGAACCGCTGACCTCCTCAATGCCATTGAGGCGCTCTACCAACTGAGCTAAGAGCCCGAGCCACTGACGAAGGGCCAAGAAATCCAACATCACCCTCCGAACGCAAGGACTTTTTCAGCCTTGGTCGCGCTCGCGCATCGTGAAGACGAACTCGAAGGTCTCCGCGGCGCGGTGCTCGGAGGGACGCGCGGGCATCCGCACGCGCCGCACCGCCGCCAGAACCGCCTGGTCGAACTCGCGGCTCCCGGAGGACACCGCGATCCGCGCGTTGCTCAGCGAACCGTCTGGGTTGCTCCGTACCTCGAGGGTCGCCTTGAGTGAGTCGCTGAGGCCCGCCGGCGGCTCGAACGCCGTCCGGAGCTCGCGTTTGAAGTAGGCATAGTAGCTATCGAGCACACCTTCTCCCGTGCTCGTGAGCGCCTTGCCCCCGGCCCCGCCCTTGCGGTTCGCCGTAGAGCCGCCGACGACCCCCTTGGCGATCCCCTCGCCATCGATGCGCGCGACCTTGGAGGGGGCGCCCTTCGTGGCGCCGCCCTTGGTCCGCTGAGCGCGGTCGAATTCCTCCTTCGTCATCCGCTTCGCGTCCTCGGCCGCCCGCTTGCGCTCCTCCGCCAGCCGCTTCTGCTCCGCCTCGCGCTCGCGGCGGAGCTGTAGCTTCGCCTTCGCGTCGCCGCGCACGATCTCGTACTGAATCTTCTTCTTGAAGTTGGGCACGGTCTCGTTGCCGGGCGCCGAGGGTGTCTTTTCGGCGGGCGGCGCGGGCGTAGGCGGCGCCTTGGGCGCGGGGACAGGCGGCGATACGGCAACGGGTGTCGGGGCCACGGGCGCGATTTCGGGCGCGGGCTCCGGCTCCGGGGGACGCAGGAGCGCGGGCGGCTCCGGCCGGGGCGCAGCGGCGGCGGGAACGCTCAACTTTACCCCCCCCTCCACGCCAAGGGCAGGCGCCTCGGTGGCGGCGTAATTATCCCCCTCGCCCGCGACCAGCTCGATGATCCGCGCGGCCTCCGGTTCCCGGTTCGCGGCAACGAACCCGAGCCCCAGTACCAGCGCGACCGCTGCACCGTGCAATGCGAGCGCCTGGAGGAAACCGCGGGAGGAGCTGTCGGTCATCGCCGGGGGAGCGGGCGGCCGCTCAGGAATCGGTCTTTGAGTCGATGGTGATCCGGGTGAGGCCGGCGCGCTGGAGCTCGGTCATCACCTCGGCGACCTTCTGGAACGGCACCGTGGCGTCGCCCCGGACGCGGATCACGGGGGGCTTGGGCTCGGCAGCCAAAGCGGTGAGTCGGGTACGGAGTTGAGCGAGCGTCAGCGGCGCCGGCTGGTTGTCCACGTAGAACCCGCGGGCGTCGATGGCGACGGCCACGTGGCGCTCGTCGGACTTCACCTTGGGCTGGGGGGCTTTAGCCACGGAAGGCAGGTTCACCCCGACCGTCTGCTCCTGCTGGATCAGCGGCGTCGCGATCATAAAGATCACCAGCAGAATGAACCCGAGATCGATCAGGTTCGTCACGTTCAGGTCGGCGATCGCGTGGGAGGCGCGCGGACGGCGGAAGTTGCGGGCCATAACCGGGCGGGTCAGCTGGACTCGAGCTCGAGGCGATCGGCGAGGCTGGAGGCGTAGTTCTCGAGCTCGGTGGTCATCCGGCGAGTGTGGCTAAGAAGCAGGTTGTAGCCGAACACGGACGGGATGGCGACGACGAGGCCGGCAATGGTGGCAAGCATCGCGCCGGAGACCCCGGGCGCGAGCTGCTGGATGCCCGCCGTCTGCTGGGTGGCGATGGCGCTGAAGGCCTCCATCACGCCCCAGACCGTGCCGAGCAACCCGATGAAGGGCGCGCCAGAGACGATCGAGGCGAGGAAGATCATATTCGACTCGTAGCGGAGCGTCTGGCGGGCGATCGCGCGCTGGATGGCGTTCTCGGACTGCTCCAGCCGGGCGCGGGGGTCGTCGCGGCCGCGATCGCGGTCGTGGGCGGCGGCGCGGCGGTAGCACTCGATCGCGTCGGCAAATAGGTCCGCGTAGGGAATCGAGCGGGGGGCGCGAAACGTGTCGGGGACGTCGAGTAGGGAGCGCTGGTCACGCAGGTGCTTCTCGAAGGAGAGGTTGAGCCCGCGGAGGCGCTTCAGCTCGTGGTGTTTCCCGAACATCACCGTCCAGGCGACAAGGCTGAAGAGCGCGAGGCCGAGGACGATCGTCTTGTCGATCGTCCCGCAGCGCTCGAAGATCTCGATGATGTTGGCCGCCAGCACGGGCGAGGCAAAAAGCTGCACAGGCATATCTGGTCGAAACCGTTGCCCGCTTTGGCTTGGCGCAGCAATGGAAAACCCGGCGACCGGCGAATGAGGTTGCCGCGCACGCGTCCGGCGGCTTCCTCCGGCGCTCCGCTATGTTCCGCGCCCGCACCCTCCGCCAGCTCGCCGCCCGGTCCACCCGCCCCCGCCGCGCCCTGGTGGGCTTCGATGGTTTCGTCGACTCAATCGTGACACCGGTCGGGCTGCGCCGCGGCCCCGGCGAGGATTTTACGCCCATCCCGACTCTTGCCGAACTGGGCGCGCGAATCTCCGCGGCCGCGGGGATGAGCACCAACCTTGAGCTGCACCCGCGCGGGGACAAGCTGGGCGGCAACGGCCCGATTATGGCGAACGCGCTCCTCGCGCTGGGTAGCGGGCTGACCTACGTGGGCGCGCTGGGCCGGCCGGCCGTGCACCCGGTGTTCGCGGACCTCGCAGCGCGCGCGCGGGTCTTCTCCCTCGCCGAGGCAGCGCACACCCTCGCGGTTGAGTGCCGCGATGGGAAACTAATGATCGGCCGGATGCGCAGCCTCGACGAGATCACCTACCCGCGCCTCGCGGAGGTAGTGGGCGAGGAGACGCTCCGCGCGGAGCTGGCGGGGGCGGACCTCGCGGCGTTCGTCAACTGGACGATGATCCCGCACCTGACGGCAGTGCTACGCGAGCTGCGCGGGAGGATCGTGGCGGGGCTCCCGGAGGCGGCGGAGGCGCGGCGGTACTTCTTTGATCTGGCGGACCCGGAGAAGCGAGCGGTAGCCGACCTGAGGGAGGCGTTGGCGGAGATCGCGGCCTTCGGGGCGCACGGCCGGGTAACGCTGGGCCTTAACCTGAAGGAGGCGCGCCAAGTGGCGACGGCGGTCGGGGAAGCGGAGCCAGACGAGGACGAGGCCTCGCTGCGGGGCGCGGCGGCGGCGCTGCGGACGCGGCTCGGGGTCGACACGGTGGTGATCCACCCGCGGGCGTCGGCGGCGTGTGCCGGGCCGGAGGGCACCGCGTGGGTGCCGGGACCGTTCACCGCGGAGCCGCGCCTCACCACCGGCGCAGGAGACCATTTCAACGCGGGATTCGCCACTGGCCAGCTCTTGGGCCTAGACGCGGAGGGCTGCCTGACCCTAGGGGTGGCGACCAGCGGTCACTACGTGCGTACCGGAGAGAGCCCGGACCTGCCGACACTCGAAACCTTCCTCGCCAACTGGCGCTGAGCCCGCCATC
This sequence comes from Opitutia bacterium Tous-C8FEB, assembly GCA_002304435.1. Taxonomy (GTDB): domain Bacteria; phylum Verrucomicrobiota; class Verrucomicrobiia; order Opitutales; family Opitutaceae; genus ER46. Next base: position 12,123 of record NEUZ01000065.1, read on the forward strand.
ACCCTGCCGATGCCGCTGCCGTACAAGCCAGCCGGGCGCCTCATCTCCTTCGAGGGATCGGAGGGAGCCGGCAAGTCCACCCAGATCGCCCGCCTTGCGGCGCACTTCCAGCAGGCGGGCCGCGAAGTGCTCACCACGCGGGAGCCGGGCGGCACTGAGATTGGCGAACAGATCCGCAACCTGCTCGTCCACAATTCGAAGGGCGACGAGATGTGCGCCGAGACCGAGCTGCTGCTCTTCGCGGCGGCCCGCGCGCAAGTCGTGCGTGAGGTGATCGCCCCTGCGCTCCTCCGCGGCGCGATCGTGCTGAGTGACCGGTTCCTCGACTCCTCGACTGTGTACCAAGGCATCGGCCGGAACCTAGCGGCGGATCCGGTGAGCCAGATCAACCGCTTCGCGGTGGGCAACGTGATGCCGGACCTGACGGTCGTGCTCGACGTGCCCGAGGAGGTGAGTCTCGCCCGTCTGAAGCGCCGCGCCTCCGGTCTTCCGGACCGGATGGAGCGCCAAAACGTCGAATTCTACCGCAAGGTGCGCGAGGGCTACCTCGTCCTCGCCCGGGGCCTGCCCGAGCGGTTCGTACTCCTCGACGGGACCCTGCCTGAGGACGTGATCGAGCGCCGGATCCGCGCGGAGCTCGCCGCCCGCCTCGGCTGCTGACACCCGCGATGCCCCCGGCGCCCGCGACCCCCTGGCCCCCTGCCCTCGAGGGCACCCCCTCCGTGGCGGTGATCGAGCAGGCGATCCGCCGCGGCCGGCTGGCCCACAGCCTGCTGCTGCACGGCGACGATCCCGGCACCCTCGCGGGCGTGGCCGCGGCGATCGCGGACCGCCTCCTGCGCGGCCCGGCGCCCACCGCCGCCTTCGCCCCGGACCAGCACCCGGACTGTTTCACCCTGCGCCCCGCCGGCAAGTCGCGCCAGATCTCGGCCGACGCCACGCGCACCCTCATCGGAAAGCTACAAGTCTCCCCGGTGATGGCGCCGGCCAAGGTGGCGATCCTGCACGAGGTGGACCGAATGAACACTGCGGCGGCAAATGTCTTCCTCAAGACCCTCGAGGAGCCACCGCGCGACACCACCCTGCTGCTGCTCACCACGCGACCGTACGCACTGTTACCGACCATCCGAAGCCGCGTGCTAATCTTCCGCTTTCCGACGGCGGGCACCGCGGTGACGGCGGACGGCTGGCCGGCGTGGCTGGAGGACTACCAGGCCTGGCTCGGGCGCCTCGTCGAGGGCGTGGGGGGCGACCGCAAGGCGGTGGCGGACCAGGTTCTGGGCCTCTACGGCCTCGTGGCGCGATTCAGCGCGGTGCTGGAAAACGCGACCGCGGAGGCGTGGAAGGTGGAGAAGGCGAAGCTGCCCGCGGAACTAGACGACGACGAGCAGGTGGCGATCGAGACCGGCCTCGCCGTCGGCCTGCGCACGCGGCTCCTCGTAGAGATCGAGCACGCCACCCGCGCCTTCGCCCTGCCTAGGCTGCGGGAAGGCGACGAGCCGACGCGTCGCGCGCTGGTCGCAGCCGTGGGGCAATTGGAGCAGGATACCGCCCTGCTGCGACTCAACCTGAACGAGGCGGCGGCCCTGGAGGGATTCCTCCTCGCGAGCCTCCGCGCCTGGAGTCGGCGCTAATCAGACCACCGTGCCGGCGGGCAGGTGAACGTTCTTGGGCACCACCAGCACCCCGTCGCGGATGATGACCGAGCCGCTGACATAGCTCCCGTCGGCCTTGCCCTGCGGCGAGAGCACGCAGCCGTCGCCGATCCGCGTGTTCTTGTCGATGATCGCGCCGGAAATGCGGCAGTTGCGCCCGATCCCAAGGTGCGGCCGGCCGGCGAGGCGGTTGGCGTCGTGCTGGCCCTCGTCCTCGTACTCGTCGTTGCCCATCAGGATCGAATCCTCGACGTGGCTGCCCTCGCCGATCACGCAGCGGACCCCGAGTACCGCGCGCTTGAGGCTTGAATCGGTGATGATACAGCCATCGCCAATGACGGCGTGGTCGATCTGGCAGCGGTTCACTTTGGAGGCGGGCAGGAAGCGCGCGTGGGTATAGATCGGCGCCGAGGGGTCGTAGAAGTTGAACGGGGGGAGCGGCTGCGCGAGGGCCAGGTTCGCCTCGAAGAAGGCGCGCACGGTGCCGATATCCTCCCAGTAGCCCTCGAAGAGGTGGGCGAAGAGTTTTCGCTTCCCGAGTAGGCCGGGAATGACCTCCTTGCCGAAATCGGTCATCGCGTTGTCGAGCGCCATCTCGAGCACATAGCGGTTGAAGACGTAGATGCCCATCGAGGCGAGGCAGCGGCGCTCGGGGTTGGGCGACAGCTCAGCCTCCAGGGCGGGGCTGACCGCTAGGCTCTCGATTACGGCGGGATCCTTCGGTTTCTCGACAAAGCGGACGATGCCGTGGTCGTCGCGCACCTCCATCAGGCCTAGGCCGGCGACCTTGGAGACTGGGACCGGGATCGCGGCGATCGTGACGTCGGCTGCGTTGGCGAGGTGCTCGGCGATGATCCGGCGGAAATCCATCCGGTAGAGCTGGTCACCGGAGAGGATGAGCACGAGGTCGTGCGGGAAATTGCGAAAATGAAGCAGGTTGCGCCGGACGGCGTCGGCGGTGCCCTGATACCAGTCGGAACCGCGCTCGGTCTGCTCGGCGGCGAGGATATCGACAAAGCCGCCGCCGAAGGGGTCGAAGTGGTAGGTGCTCTGGACGTGGCGGTGGAGGGACTGCGTCTGGAACTGCGTGAGCAGGAACATCCGGTTGATGTCGCTGTTCAGGCAGTTGCTGATCGGGATATCGACCAGCCGGTACTTGCCGGCGAGCGGCACGGCGGGCTTGCAGCGCTCGAGCGTGAGGGGTTGCAGGCGGGTGCCGCGGCCGCCGCCCATAATGACGGCAAGGACTCGTTTCTGGGTGTTCATCGGTGGTGGAGGGAGGAGCGGACGGGCTTGCCCCACGTTTGCCCGCGCCCCAGCTTTCGCCAGCACTTTCTGCCTATGACCCACGTCCTCGTCACCGGCGCCGCCGGCTTCATCGGCAGCCACACCGTCGACCAATTGCTGGCGGCGGGACACCGCGTCACGGCGGTGGACAACTTTCGGACCGGCCGCCGGGAGAACCTTGCGGGGGCGCTGCGCTCGCCGGCCTGCCAGCTGGTCGAGGCGGACGTCTCAGCGGAGGGCGTGCTGGCGGGTCTGGTGGCGGCGGGGCGGCCGGAGGCGATCGTGCACCTGGCGGCGCTGGTGAGCGTACCGGAGAGCATCCGGGATCCGGAGCTTAACTTCCGGCTAAACGTCGTCGCGACCCAGCGGGTGGCGGAGGCGGCGCGGTT
>NEUZ01000066.1 GCA_002304435.1 Opitutia bacterium Tous-C8FEB
GGCCGAGCATCGCCGCGAGCGCGAGCCCGCCCAGGCCGCCCCCCGAGCTCCAGAGGAATTCCCGGCGCGTCGGGAGCGTCGCGGGAGCCGGCCGATGGTAGGGGGAATCGTTGGTCATCGTCGCGGGCCGGTTCAATCGATGAAGAGAAACTCGTTCAGGTTCAGCAGCACGCGGCAGAGCGCCGGGAGGCCGTGCGCGCGCGCGAACTCCCCGAGCCGCGCCTCCTCCTCCGCCGACGGCGCCCGCCCCACCGCGAGGGCGTGCGCCCGCGCCACCTGGCCGGTGAGGTCCGGAGCCTCAGCGGCCGCCCGCGCCGCGAAGTGCCGCGCCTGCGTGAGCATAAAGCCGTTGTTGAGCAGCGCCAGCGCCTGCAGCGGCGAGAGGCTCTCGCTCCGCCGGTCGACTCGCATCGAAGGGTCGGCGCAGTCGAGCGCCGTCATCCACGGCTGCGTCTGCGACCGCACCACGAAACGGTAAATCGAGCGCCGGAAGGTCGCCGGGTCCTCGGGATCCGCCTTGGCGTAGACGTAGTGCGGCGAGTGCTCGGGACGCTCGACGACGAAATCCCTCCAGCCCGGGCCGCCCATCGTCAGGTCCAGCCGGCCGCTCGCCGCCAGCACCGCATCGCGGATCGCCTCGGCCTCAAGCCGCCGCCGGTTCTGCCGCCACAGGAGGGCGTTGCCCGCGTCGATCGTCGCGCCCGCCGGGTCGCCCGCCGACGCCTGGCGGTAGGTCTCGCTGGTGACGATCAGGCGGTGCAGCGCCTTGAGCGAACCCCCGCCGTCACGGAACTCCGCGGCGAGCCAGTCCAACAGCTCCGGATGCGAGGGCTGGCCGCCGTTGCGCCCGAAATCATCCGGTGTCTCCACGAGTCCGCGCCCGAAATGGTACTGCCAGACCCGGTTGACGATGCTCCGCCACGTCAGCGGATGCCGCGGATCCGTCAGCCAGCGCGCGAGCGCCGCGCGGCGTTCCCCCTCGGGCGCGTCGGCCGGCAATTCGAAGGTGGCCGGCGCGAAGGTCACCGCCGACAGCGTCCCGGGAGAGACCAGGCGGCCCGGATGGGTGACCTGCCCGCGGGCGAGCAGGTGGATCGGCCGGGGCCGCCCGCCCGCGGCGCCGGTGCCGGTGAAGGTGCCGGTGCCGCGGTGGATGCCCCCGGCGTAGACCAGGTCCGGCTTCGGCAACGCGGTCTTTTCGGCCGTGAGCCGCTCGGCCTCGCGGAGCAGGGCAGCGCGCCGTTCCCGTCCCGCCGCATCGGCCGCGGCCAGCAGCAACTCCTCGCGCCGCGCCGCAAGGGCCGCCTTCTCCTCCGCGCCCGGACCCGACGGCGCCAGCCCGTCCGTGAGGTTAGCCTTCGCCCACCGTTCGCCGGACTCGATGGAGTCGAGGGCCGTGACCGGCTTCCCGAGGGCGACATTGTTGCCCGCGCGGTCGGTCACCTTCAGTTCGGCGAGGGCGAAGATGTAGTCGTTGCGCCGCGGGGCGAGGCGGGTGGCGGTCACGCGCACGTGGCGTCCCGCCAAGCCGTCGTCCTTGCCGCCGCCGGTGGAGAACAGGGTGAGGCCGGGGTTGGGAAAGTCGGCCATGAACGTCGCGTCGTACCGGATCCACGCGAGTTTCACGCCAGTGCGGAATTCCGGATCGTCGCTCACCTCGACCTTGAAGCGCACGGGGAAACCGAAGCCGTCCCCGATCCCGTTGAAGGGGTCGCTCGCGGGCTGGAGCCAGATGCGGTCGATCTCGACGGAGGCGCCCAGGTCGACCTGGACCCACTTCACCGTGTCCGGGTCCGCGGCGGGCGTGCTGTGGTAGCCGCGGCGCAGGTTGGGCCCGCGCGCGGAGGCCTCGGCCAGAGAGCGGTCGAGTTCGGCGAGGGCGGGGCCGGCGGCGGCGCGCCACGGGGCCTCGAGGGCGGCGAGCGCCGCCGCGTTGGCCGCCCGCTCCGCCTCTAGGCGCCGCGCGCGCGCGTGGACGGCGGGGTCGCGGTGGTAGGGACGGTCGGTGCGGTCGAGCGCGGCGAACACGGCCTGCAGCCGGTAGTAGTCCTCCTGCGGGACCGGGTCGAACTTGTGGTGGTGGCACTGCGCGCAATGCACCGTGACGCTCGCGAACGAACCGATGGCGTTGGCCACCATATTGTCGCGGTCGAGGTGGCGGGCCAGCTTGCCGTCGATCTTCGTCTCCGGGACCTCCGCGTGCCCGATGAAATCCCAGGGGCCGGCGGCGATGAACCCGAGCGCCTCGACGGCCTCGGGATCATCGGGGAAGAGCACATCGCCCGCGATCTGCTCCTGCACGAAGCGGGCATAGGGTTTGTCCGCGTTGAAGGCGCGGATGACGTAGTCGCGGTACGGCCACGCGTTGGGCCGGGGCTTGTCCTTGTCGTAGCCGTGGGTGTCCCCGTAGTGCACCACATCGAGCCAGTGGCGCGCCCAGCGTTCCCCGTGGCGCGGCGAGGCGAGGAGGCGGTCGACCAAACGCGCGTAGGCGTCGGGCGCGGGATCGGCCACGAAGGCCGCGATCTCCTCGGGCGTCGGCGGGGGCGGCCGGGCGCAGGCCCGCCGTGGCCAGCCGGGCGCGGATGAACGCGTCGATCGGGTGCGGGGCCCCGGGTGGCGGGGTGGGGTGCGCGATGGGTTTAAGCGACCACCAGTCGAGCGGGTCGGCGAGGGTGGCGCTGGCGTGGTCGGGCCAGGGCGCGCCGGCGTCGATCCAGGCGCGCAGGACGGCGACCTCGGCGGGCGCGAGCGGGGTCTCGCCGGCGGGCGGCATCCGCAGCTCGGGGTCGGCGCCGCTGACGTAGCGGAAGAGGGGGCTGCCGGCGGCGTTGCCCGGCAGGAGGTTGGGGGCGGAGCCCTCACCCCCGGTGAGCGCGATGGCCTTCACATCGACGCGGTAACCGCCCTTCTGTTTTTCGGGTCCGTGGCATTTCAGGCAATGGGCAGCGAGCAGCGGTTGGACTTCGCGCTCGAAGTCCGGGGCCGCACCCGCGGCGACGAGGCTGAGCAGCGCCGCACCCAGCCAACGCAGACCGCGCGGGAAAAAACGGGGGGCGGGAACGGGGCGGGACAGCACGGGCGGCGGGTCCGAACCGTGCCCGCCGGCGCGCGGCGGAGGCAACCCTTTCCCGTCGTGCGCAGCCGGTAGGTTCCGGCGTGCGTCGGCGCCGCGGGCGGTCCACGCTCCGGGAATGCCCGAGGCCGCGCCCTCCGTCCCCCAGCCCACCCGGCGGAAGCCCAGCTTCCCCATCCGGGACGAGCTGCGCGACTACCTCCGCCGCTACCGCCGGGAACGCGAGCTGCCTGTCTCCTACGACCGGCTCCGCGCCTTCCACGAGGTCATCCCCCTCGTCGACGAGCAGGGCCAGCCCACGCTCTGGGACACCGTCATCTACGACCCGGGCGAGATGGCCGCCCTCAACGAGGGGCTCAAGGAGGTCTACGCCGCCCTCAAGGTGGACGGCGACCTGTCCGTGGTGCGCCACCTGTACGTGGACCGCATCGACTTCTGCACCTTCGGCAACTCCACGCCCTTTCGCATCCGGATCGTCAACGCCTACAACGACAACCAGGACTACTTCTACGTGAAGCGGGCGGACGCCTCGCGCGTCTACGGCCTCGAGCTGGAGCACCTGCTCTCGCCCAACCGCCTGAGTTTCCTCACCCACGGCGACACGCTGGTGGAGGAACACGTCGCGGGCATCCCCGGCGACATCTACATCCGCGACTGGCTCGGGCGGCGGCGCGAACTGAAACCGATCCGGGTGGCCAAGGAACTGGTGAAGTTCAACGAGCGCTGCTTCGTGCGCCTGCTGGGGGATATGCGCTCGTACAACTTCGTGTTCGTGGTGACGCCGGACTTCGAGGAGGCGCAGCTGCGGATCCGGGCGATGGACTTCGACCAGCAGAGCCACGACGGGCGGAAGAACTTCTACCTGCCGCAGTTCTTCAAGGACAACCTGCAGCTGGTGCAGTTCTGCACGCGCCACCTGCGGCCGGAGACGGCGAGCCAGTACCGGCGCGAGGAGCACACGCTGATGCTGCAGCGCGCGGCGCTGGCCTCGGAGCGGCTGGGCCGGCTGCTCCACGGGATGGCGGAGGACCCGATCTCGCCGCCGGACAAGGTGCACCGGCTGCGCGCGGCGCTGGCGGAGCACTACCAGCGGGGCGAGTACCTGCGGTGCGAGTCGATGGGGGCGCTGATCCGGGAAAACCTGGAGTCGATCCGGCGCACGATCGGGCGGCCGCCCGTGCCGGAACTCCTGCCCGACTGACCGGCGGACCTACTCGATCCGCCGCTCGTCGAAGTCCATCAGGTCGGGCACGCTGCGGATGTCAGCGGCGCGGTCGGGGCAGCCCATCGCGGTGAGGGCCTCGCGGAGGAAGTCGCGGCCGGCGTCGGTCATCCCCATCTGCACGTAACGGCGGTTCCACGCGGCGGCGCGGACGTCGGCGGGCAGCATCCGGCGGAGCCGTTCCTCGAGGTCCGCGTCGCTGGTGGCGGCGAACACCGCTTGCTCAATGTCGGCGGGGTCAACGCCGAGGTGCTGGCAGAGGAAACGGTCGCAGCCGCGTTTGTAGTTCTTGGCGTAACTGGCCGGAAGACGGCCGTCGCGCCGCACGATGCGGCACTTGGCGAGGAAGCGCGGCAGGTGGAGCAGCCCGGTGGCGGGGTGCGGCAGGTAGGGCGAGGGGAGCTCGTGGAGGATCTCGCCGCTGGAGCCGGGGATCGGTTGCGAGGGCATCGGCGGCGAAGCGCGCCCGGGCCGCGGGGGCCCGGGCGGCGGCTCAGGGCAAGTCGGTCTGGCCCATCAGGTAGCGGTCGCACTCGCGCGCGGCGCCGCGACCCTCGTTGATGGCCCACACCACGAGGCTCTGGCCGCGGCGGCAGTCGCCGGCGGCGAACACGCCCTTGAGGTTGGTCGTGTACTTCTCGTGCTCCGCCTTGAGGTTCGAGCGCGCGTCGGTCTCGAGGGCGAGCTCCTTGAGAATCGCCTGCTCCGGCCCCAGGAATCCCATCGCCAGCAGCACGAGTTGAGCGGGGCGGGTGCACTCGGTGCCCGGGACCTCCTGCGGTACGAACTGACCCTTGTCGTTCTTCGCCCACTTGACCTCGACCGTGACTAGCTCCTTCACCCGGCCCTCGGCGTCGCCGACGAACTTCTTCACCGTGGTGAGGTAGGTGCGCGGATCGGCGCCGAAGCGAGCGGCGGCCTCCTCTTGGCCGTAGTCGACCTTGAGCGTCTTGGGCCACTCGGGCCAAGGGTTGTCCGCCTGGCGCTCGAGCGGGGGCCGCGGGAGAATCTCGATCTGCGTGATGCTGCGGCAGCCGTGGCGGAGGGACGTGCCGACGCAGTCCGTGCCGGTGTCGCCGCCGCCGATGACCACCACGTCCTTGCCGCGGGCGTGGATCGGCGAGTGGTCGGTGCCGCCGTTGAGCAGCGCCTTGGTGTTGGCGGTGAGGAACTCCATCGCGAAGTGGACGCCTTGGAGCTGGCGGCCCTCGATCGGGAGGTCGCGCGGCTGGGTGGCGCCGGTGCAGATCACGGTGGCGTCGTATTCCTTGAGGAAGATCTGCGGCTCGACGTTGTCGCCGACGTTCGCGTTGCAGATGAACTTGATCCCCTCTTGCTCCATCAGGCGGATGCGGCGCAGCAGCACCTCGCGCTTATCGAGCTTCATATTGGGAATCCCGTACATCAGGAGCCCGCCCGGGCGGTCGGCGCGTTCGAAGACCGTGACGGTGTGGCCGGCTTGGTTGAGCTGCGCGGCAGCGGAGAGACCGGCGGGGCCGGAGCCGATGACCGCGACCTTCTTGCCCGTGCGGGAGCGGGGGGCCTGCGGCAGCACCCAGCCCTCGTCCCAGCCCTTGTCGATGACCGAGACCTCGATGTTCTTGATCGTGACCGGCGGGGCGTTGATCCCGAGCGTGCAGGAGCCCTCGCAGGGTGCGGGGCAGACGCGGCCCGTGAACTCGGGGAAGTTGTTCGTCTTGTGCAGGCGATCGAGCGCCTCACGCCACAGGCCCCGGTAGATCAGGTCATTCCACTCGGGGATGAGGTTGTTGATCGGGCAGCCGCTGGCCATCCCGCTGATCAGCTTGCCCGAGTGGCAGAACGGGATGCCGCAGTCCATGCAGCGCGCGCCCTGCTGGCGGAGCTTCTTCTCGTCGAGGTGGAGGTGGAACTCGTTCCAGTCCTTCACCCGTTCGACCGGGGTGCGGTCGACGGGGAGTTCGCGGAGGTATTCGATGAATCCGGTGGGCTTGCCCATGGGAGGAAGGGATCGTGGGGGGGTGGGGAGCGGTCGTTCAGTTGCCGCCGACGCGAGAGAGGTCGCGGGCGTTTTCCTCGAAGGCGGCCATCACGGCCTCGTCGCCGGTAAGGCCTTGGGCGCGGGCGCGGTCGAGGCAGGCCAGCATCCGCTTGTAGTCCTTGGGCATCACCTTGACGAAGCGCGGGACGTAAGCGGCCCAGTCGGCGAGCACGGCGCGGGCGCGCTCAGAGCGGGTGTAGTCGAGGTGCTTCTGGATCATCGCACGCAAGGCGGCGATCTCGCGGGGATCCTCGAGGCGCTCGATCCCGACCATCTGCGGGTTGACCCGCTTGGCGAAGTCGCCCGCCTCGTCGAGGACGTAGGCGATGCCGCCGGACATCCCGGCGCCGAAGTTGCGGCCGGCGCGGCCGAGCACGACGACGTTGCCGCCGGTCATATACTCGCAGCCGTTGTCGCCGACGCCCTCGACCACGACGGTGACGCCGGAGTTGCGGACCGCGAAGCGCTCGCCCGCAAGGCCGCGGATGTAGGCCTCGCCGGCGCTGGCGCCGTAGAAGGCGACGTTGCCGATGATCATGTTCTCCTCGGCGCGGAAGGGGGCCGCGGCGGGCGGGTAGATGATGAGCTTCCCGCCGGAGAGGCCCTTGCCGAAGTAGTCGTTCGCGTCGCCCTCGATGGCGAGGGTCATCCCGCGGGTGACGAAGGCGCCGAAGCTCTGGCCGGCGGAGCCGGTGAACTTGAGGCGGATCGTGTCCTCGGGGAGGCCGGCGGCGCCGTGGCGGCGGGTGATCTCGCCGCTGGTGATGGTGCCGACGACGCGGTTGACGTTGCGGATGGGCAGCTCGGCGATGACCTTCTCGCCGCGGTCGATGGCCGGACGGCAGAGCTCGAGGAGGCGGGTCATATCGAGCGAGCGGTCGATGCCGTGGTCCTGCTTCTGCTGGCAGAAGCGGCCGACCTCGGGGCCGGCGTCGGGCTGGTAGAGGATGTTGGAGAAGTCGAGGCCGCGGGCCTTCCAGTGGTCGAGGGCCTTGCGGGGCTCGAGGCGGTCGGTGCGGCCGACCATCTCCTCGATCGTGCGGAAGCCGAGGCGGGCCATAATGGCGCGAAGGTCCTCGGCGATGAAGCGCATGAAGTTCACCACGTGCTCCGGCTTGCCGGTGAAGCGGGCGCGGAGCTGGGGATCCTGGGTGGCGACGCCGGCCGGGCAGGTGTTGAGGTGGCAGACGCGCATCATGATGCAGCCCGTGGCGACGAGCGGCGCGGTGGCGAAGCCGAACTCCTCGGCGCCGAGCAGGGCGGCGATGGCGACGTCGCGGCCCGTCTTCAGCTGGCCGTCGGTCTCGACGGCGATGCGGGAGCGCAGGTTGTTCAGCACGAGCGTCTGGTGGGCCTCGGCGAGGCCGAGTTCCCAAGGCAGACCGGCGTGCTGGAGGGAGGTCTGGGGCGAGGCGCCCGTGCCGCCGTCGTAACCGGAGATCAGCACCACGTCGGCGTGGGCCTTGGCGACGCCAGCTGCGACCGTGCCGACGCCGATCTCGGAGACGAGCTTCACGCTGATGCGGGCCTCCTTGTTGGCGTTCTTCAGGTCGTGGATCAGTTCGGCAAGGTCCTCGATCGAGTAGATGTCGTGGTGCGGCGGGGGCGAGATGAGGCCGACGCCGGCGGTGGTGCCGCGGGTTTTGGCGACCCACGGGTAGACCTTGGTGCCGGGTAGCTGGCCGCCCTCGCCGGGCTTCGCGCCCTGAGCCATCTTGATCTGGATCTCGCGCGCGTTGACCAAGTACTCGCTGGTCACGCCGAAGCGGCCGGAGGCGACCTGCTTGATGGCGGAGTTCTTCGAGTCGCCCTGCGCGTTGGTCCAGGTGAAGCGGGCGGGATCCTCGCCGCCCTCGCCGGTGTTCGACTTGCCGCCGATCCGGTTCATCGCGATGGCGAGCGTCTCGTGGGCCTCCTGCGAGATGGAGCCGTAGGACATCGCGCCGGTCTTGAAGCGGCGCATAATGCTCTCGGCGGACTCGACCTCCTCGAGCGGGATCGCGGCGGGCGCGTCCTTGAACTCGAGCAGGCTGCGCAGGGTGCAATGGGCGCGGCCCTGATCGTTGATCAGCCGGGCGTAGGCCTGGTAGGCCGGCAGGTTGTTGGTCCGCACCGCCTTCTGCAGGGCGTGGACGGACTCCGGGGTGAACAGGTGGGCCTCGCCGGTGGCGCGCCACTGGTAGAGCCCGCCGGTGGAGAGCGCGCGGACGTCGACGGCCCGCTCGGGGAACGCCGCGCGGTGGCGCAGGAGCACCTCCTGGGCGATCACGTCGAGCCCGATCCCGCCCACGCGGGAGGGCGTCCAGGTGAAGTAGTGGTCGATGACGTCCTGGCGGAGGCCCAGCGCCTCGAACACCTGGGCGCCGCGGTAGCTCTGGATCGCGGAGATGCCCATCTTGGACATCACCTTCACCACGCCCTTGGAGGCGGCCTTGACGAAGTTCGCGCAGGCCTTGGCGTGGTCGATGCCGGAGAGGTGACCCTCGCGGATCATATCGTCGATCGTCTCAAAGGCGACGTACGGGTTCACCGCGCTGCAGCCGTAGCCGATGAGCAGGGCGAAGTGGTGCACCTCGCGCGCCTCGCCGGTCTCGAGCACTAGGGAAACGCGGGTGCGCAGGCCCTCGCGGATCAAGTAATGGTGCAGCCCGGCCACCGCGAGCAGCGCGGGGATGGGCGCGAAGTCCTTCGTAACTCCGCGGTCGCTGAGAATGAGGACGTTGACCTCTTCCTCCTCGATCATCCGGCGGGCCATGATGGAGAGCTCCTCCATCGACTTGGCGAGGCCCTTCTCCCCGCGGGTGACGCGGAAGAGGATCGGCAGCACGCCGGTCTTGAGCCCGGGGAGGTGGGTGCGGCGGATCTTGCCGAACTCCTCGTTGGTGAGCACGGGCCACTTCAGCTCGACGCGGCGGCAGGCGCTCGGCTCGGGCTGGAGCAGGTTGCCCTCGGAACCGAGGCGCGTCTCGGCGGAGGTGACGATCTCCTCGCGGATCGAGTCGATCGGCGGGTTGGTGACCTGGGCGAACAGCTGCTTGAAGTAATCGTAGAGCAGCCGCGGCTTGTTGGAGAGCACCGCGAGCGCGGCGTCGTTGCCCATCGAGCCGATCGCCTCCACGCCGTCCTTGGCCATCGGCAGGAGGAGAATGCGCTCGTCCTCGTAGGTGTAGCCGAAGGCGATCTGGCGCTGGAGCAGCGTGTCGTGGTCCGGCGGCTCGATCTTGGGGGCAGCGGGCAGGTCGCTGAGATGAACCAGATGCTGGTTGAGCCACTCGCGGTACGGATGGGCGCGGCAGATCTCACGCTTGATCTCCTCGTCCTCGATGATGCGGCCCTCGGCGGTATCGACGAGGAACATCCGGCCGGGCTGGAGGCGGCCCTTGCGGACGACTTGGTCGGGCGGGATGTCGAGCACGCCAGCCTCAGAGGCCATAATGACTAGGCCGTCCTTGGTGACGTAGAAGCGGGAGGGGCGGAGGCCGTTGCGGTCGAGGATGGCACCGATCTGGCGGCCGTCGGTGAAGGCGACCGAGGCGGGGCCGTCCCACGGCTCCATCAGGCAGGAGTGGAACTGGTAGAAGGCGCGGCGCTCGTCGTCCATCGACTCGTGATACGACCACGGCTCGGGGATCATCATCATCATCGCGTGCGCGAGGGGGCGGCCGGCGAGGACGAGCAGCTCGAGCGTGTTGTCGAACATCGCCGAGTCGGACCCGTTGGGATTGATGATGGGGAGGATCTTCCGGATGTCCTCGCCGAAGAGCTCGCTGGCGAAGAGCGCCTGGCGGGCGTGCATCCAGTTCATGTTGCCGCGCAACGTGTTGATCTCGCCGTTGTGGGCGAGGTACCGGTACGGGTGCGCGCGTTCCCAGCTGGGGAACGTGTTGGTGGAGAAGCGGGAATGGACGAGCGCGAGGGCGGACTCCATCCGCGGGTCCTTCAGCTCCGGGAAGTACTGGTCGACCTGGTCGGTCGTAAGCATCCCCTTGTAGACGAGGGTCTTATGGGAGAGGCTGGCGACGTACCAGTACTCGGCGCCGGGGAGCGTGGAAGTGCGGATCTCGGCGTAGCCCCGCTTGCGGACAACGTAAAGCTTGCGCTCGAAGTGGGCCTCGTCGCGGGTGTCGGGGCCGCGGCCGATGAAGGCCTGGCGCATGAAGGGTTCGACGGACTTGGCGGAGTCGCCGAGCATCGAGTTGTCGGTCTTGACCGTGCGCCAGCCGAGGAACTCGAGGCCCTCGGAGCGAACGACCTGCTCGAAGCGCTCCTCGATCTTACGGCGCATCGCGGCGTTGCGGGGAAGGAAGAAGAGGCCGGTGCCGTAGTGGCCGGGGGCGGGCAGGGTGATGCGCGCGGCCTCGCAGGCCTCCTTCAGGAAGCGGTGCGGCATCTGGATGAGGATGCCCGCGCCGTCGCCGGTGTTGATCTCCGCGCCGCTGGCGCCGCGGTGGTCGAGGTTGCGGAGGATTTGGAGGCCGTCGGCCACCATCTTGTGGGACTTACGACCGTGGAGGTCGGCGATGAAGCCCACGCCGCAGGCGTCGTGCTCGAAGGCCGGGTCATAGAGGCCCTGTTTCGCCGGCAGTCCGGGGGAAAGGCGCGGGGCGGCGCTGGCGGAGGCGGGCGGAGGCGTGACGGGAGCGGGATTCATCGCGGCGGAAAAGGGGGGAGGAAGCGGGTGATGGGAGCGTCTGAAGCAAAAAAAGGGCCGATCTCGGTGGTGCGAGAGCGGCCCGGGGAAGTATTAATTGCGCAGAGCTCTCGCAGAAGATTTAGAAGAAGCGGATCGTTTTGGTGGCCATTTTGGCGTGCTCCGCGTCGGAGCAACCCGCGTTCGTCGGGACGTCCAAGGGGACGTCCGTCGGTTTCACGAGATCGTTGCTGAGCAGGTAATTCTCGACCTCCTCGCCGGAGACGTCGGCGAGCATCACGCCATCGATCTCCACGCAGGGCGAGAGGGGCTGGCCGGACTTGCGCACCATTTCCGCGTAGTTTTCGCGTTGGTTGATGATGTCGATGTCCTCGAAGGCTAGGCCGTGCTTCCGCAGGATGGCGCGGACACCGTTGGACCAGCCGCAGTGAGGCTTCAGGTAGGCTTTGATCGTCATGCGGTGAACGGTTGGGAAAACAGAATCGCCCCGCAGTAAACGCCCGCGCTCCGGGCGATCAAGCGCCCTTTTCGAAAACTTTCCCAAAAGCGTCCCGCGCGCGCCGCCGGCGGGCAAAACCCGGCTGGCGTTTTGCGCGGCGCCGCCTATGACCCGCGCGATGAAGGTTCTCGTCACCGGCGCCGCCGGATTCATCGGCCACCACGTCACCCGCCGCCTGGCGGAGACCGGCCGGTGCGAGGTCCTCGGGATCGACACGCTCGACGCCTACTACGACCCGGCGCTGAAGCGGGCGCGCGTGGACCGGCTCGCCGGCCTGGAGGATTTCCGGTTCGTGCAGGCCGACTGCGCCGACGCGGAAAAGTTTCCCGCGCTGGTGGCCCACTGGCGGCCGGACTACGTGGTGCACCTCGCGGCGCAGCCGGGGGTGCGGCACAGCATGACGCACGCGCCGGCCTACACGCGGAGCAACCTCGAGGGATTCGCCACCGTGCTCGAGGCCTGCCGCCGCACGCCGCCGCGCCACCTGGTGTTCGCCTCGAGCAGCAGCGTCTACGGGGCCGGCGCGGTGGCGCCGTTCCGCGAGGACGCGGTCACCGACCAGCCCGTCTCCTACTACGGCGCCACCAAGAAGGCCAACGAGCTGATGGCGCACAGCTACGCGCTGAACCACGGCCTGCACATCACGGGACTGCGGTTCTTCTCGGTCTACGGCCCCTGGGGCCGGCCGGATATGGCGCCCACGCTCTTCGCCAGCGCCATCCGCGCGGGCCGCCCGCTCCCGTTGTACAACGCCGGGCGCAACCGCCGGGACTTCACCTACGTGGACGACATCGTCGACGGGGTGGTGAAGGTGCTGCTCTACCCGCCCGCGGTCCCGCCGCGGCCGCCGCTGCGGCTCTACAACCTCGGCCACAACCGGCCGGTCGAGACCCTCCTGTTCGTCCGGATGCTCGAGGAGCTGCTGGGCCGGAAGGCGGAGGTCGAGCTGCTGCCGCCGCAGCCGGGCGAGATGCTGGAGACCGGCGCCGACCTCACGCGCATCCAGGCGGAGGTGGGCTTCACCCCGCGCGTGCCGCTTGAGGAAGGCCTGCGCCGCTTCGTCGAGTGGTTCCAGGGCTATTACCCGCCGGAAGCCGGCTGACCCGTCCCCCCGTGAAGACCTTCCTGCTGCTGCTCGCCTCGAACATCTTCATGACCTTCGCCTGGTACGGGCAGCTGAAGCTGAAGTTCTTCGAGGGCCGCTCGCTGGGCTTCGTCATCCTCGTGTCGTGGGGCATCGCGTTCTTCGAGTACCTGCTGATGGTGCCCGCCAACCGGATCGGCTACGCCAACGGGATGACCGGCTACCAGCTGAAGGTGATGCAGGAGGTGATCACGCTGGGTGTGTTCGTCGGGTTCGCCTGGCTGGTGCTGGGCGAGCGCCTGACCTGGAACTACGCGGTCAGCTTCCTGCTGCCCCTCGGCGCGGTGTACTTCGCCGTCGGCGTGAAGCCGGCAGGCCCTTGAGTCCCGCGTGGACGCAAGATCCGGCTTCGCCGCCGCGGCGGCCCGGTCAGCGGCCGAGAGCGAACAGCCGGGTGCCGGTGCGGACGAACAGGTTGCCGTGGGCGATCGCCACGCTCGAGCGGTGGCGGGTGTCGTCGCCCTCGTCGCGGAAGTTCGCCGTGTGCAGCAGGCGGAACGCGTCGCCGCCCGCCTGGATCACGAACAGATCCGCATCGAAGTTCATCACGTAGATCCGGCCGTCCGCAGCCGTGGGCGAGGCCTGCAGAACGGACCGCCCGCCGAGGTCGCCGCTCCAGATCACCGCGCCGTCGGCCGGGTTTACGCAGTAGAGCTTCCGCTTCACGCCGTTCAGGATGTAAAAGCGGCCGCCGTAATAGAGCGGCGAGGGCACGTCGGAGGTGAGATCGCGCTCGTTGCGGGACGGAGCAACCTCGGCCGCGACCTCCGTCTGCTGCACGTGGCTCTGCCACGCGAGATCGCGAAACGAGAGCGTGCCCTGGCCGCCGGCCTTGACCGCGTAGACCGGGGCGTTCTTCGGCGCGCAGGCGAGCAGAACCCCTCCGCCGGCGGTCGGAGAGGGCACCAAGCGCCAGTGGCCGATGCGCGTCGTGTTCCACGTGCCCCAGCGCCACAGCTCGCGACCGGTCGCCGGATCGTGACCGGTGAGGCTGTCGCCGCCGATCACCACCAGCTCCCGGCGACCCTGATGCTCGAAGGGCAGGGGCGTGCTGAAGGCCTCGCGCGACTCGGCCACGGCCTCCGAGGGCCGGAGTACCCGCCAGAGCTCGCGGCCGGTCGCGGGCTCCAGGGCGAGCAGGTACGATTCGTTGCCCGTGGGCTTGCCGCGCCCGCGCACCGCCACGTCGCGCTGCAGGACCTGGATGACAAGGCGCCCATCATGGAGCAGCGGGCTGGTGGCGAAGGTCCACTGGAAGGCGAAGGGGCCGAGGTTGCGCTCCCAGAGCTTCCGGCCCTCGAAGGTGAAGGCCACGAGTTCCCCGGTGCCGAAGAAGAACACCACCGTGCGGCCGTCGGTGACCGGCGAGGGGGAGCAGGAGTTGCTGTACTGGCCGTCGGTCGAGAAAGCGGAGATGTCGGCGCGCCAGAGGACGGCGCCGGTGCGGCGGTCGAGGCAGAGCGCAGCCTGCTGGCCCGAAGCGGCGTCGGCGGCGGGGAGGAACACGCGGTCGCCGTGGATGACCGGCGTGGCGGCGGAGGGGCCGGGCAGCGCCACGGACCACTTCACGTTCTCGGTGCGGCTGAACGTGGCGGGCAGCCCAGTCTCCGGGCTGGAGCCGTTGTGGGCGGGCCCACGCCAGTTATCCCAGTCACCGGCGGCCAGCGGGAGCGGAAGGAGCGGGAGGAGGAGGGCCAGGAAGCGCGGGAGGGGCATCAGGGGAAGGGTTGGGCGTACTCGGAAGCGCGTTTCCGCGCCCGGTCAAGTCGCGGGGGCGGGGCGGCCGGGAAGCGGGCTCAGAAGGTACCCTTGAGGCCGAAGGTCCAGAGCGAGCCGGAGAACTCCGCGCTGCGGAAGGTGGCGTGCTGCGGGACGCCGGGGCCGTCGACCTCCTGCTGGTCGGGCATATCGAGCACGTTGCGGAGGGTGAAGTAGAGGCCCAGGCGGGGCGTGAGCTGGTACTCGCCCAGGACGTCGAGGAACACGCGGCGCACCGTGTAGTTGTAGGTCCCGGCGGGGATGCTGGCGCCGGTGACGGGGCCGTTGCGGCTGCGGCCCTGGTAGCTCCAGTTGGCGCGGAGGCTGAACTTTTCCCGCTCGAGGGAGACGCCCCAGCTGGCCTTGCGCGGGATGAAGCCCTGGAAGTTGGCCGTGGCGTCGCCGACCGGACGCTGGCTGGAAACGTTCGCGAAGGCGTGGAGCCCGCGGGCCCAGCGCGGCAGGAAGGTGAGCGCCTGCTTGTAGCTGAAGTCGACGCCCGTCATCCGGACGGTGTCGCGGATGTTGTGCTGGGTGGCGACCTCGTAGGCGCCGAAGGTCGCGGGATCGAGGGCGTAGAGGGCGAGGAATTCCGGCGTGGCCGCGAAGGTGGTGTTGCCGAAGAAGTTCTCGAACTCGCGGTGGAACCCGCCGACCGAGACCAGCCCGACGCCCGCGAAATAGTACTCGAGGCGGGCGCTGACCGAGCGGGCGGTCCACGGCTTGATGGCCGCGTTGTTGACCGTGATCCGGTTCGTCGGGCCGGGGGCGACGGTCTCGTCGGGGAGGTTGAGGCCGCCGGCGTACTGCTCGAAGCTGGGCCGGCCGATGGAGTGGTAATAGGCCGCGCGGGCGATGAGGTTCTCCCGCAGGTTGAAGCTGGCATTGAGGCTCGGGAACCAGCGGAGGTACTCCTTCTCCGCGCGCGCCCCGCGGTCGAGGTACGTC
>NEUZ01000067.1 GCA_002304435.1 Opitutia bacterium Tous-C8FEB
GCACCTTGGTGGACCGCTACTCGGTGGAGAATTTAAGCAGCGAAGAGAACCTGGGCATCGATCCCCACTTGGACGGACTGGTGCTCAAGGGATTGGTGGACGAACTGAAAACACAGATCCAGAACCTCGCCGGTGATGACACCCCCGTCATGGAGGGATTCGATGAAAACGAGGATGAACAGGCGCAGACTTATAGGAGCTGGGGGAGGGAGGAGCGCCAGGTCTTTGAGCGGGAAGCCACTGATTTTGTCGGAGCAACTCAAAGTGAGCCGGCCTCGGAATCCCGGGGGAGTATCGGATCAGCATCCGACGACGGGGGCGGCGCGGAAAATAAGGTGGCCAAGGATAACCCCGACCTCTTCAAAACGTCCTCGCACAAGGATAAGACCATCCTGCAGCAGACGGCGGACAACCCGGCGACTTCGAAGGCCGATCCTTATGCCCGTGGTTCCCGTGGCAGCTTCGTGGAATAAACCGCCCGCCGGCATTCGCGAACCCCGAAACTCACCCGCCACCGCCGTTTCCCCGCCGCTTTCCCCCACCCGATGAACTTCGACCAAGTCTCGAGCCTGATGGGCCAACTGGGCCCCGTCCTCAACCCGCCGGCCATCTACGCGAGCGAGGAGGATAAGACCTGGGGCGTCGCCCTCACGGAAGACCTGACGGTGCTCGTCGAATACGACGAGGCAAAGGATTGCCTGGTGCTCGCCGCCGAGTTGGGCACCCCGCCGGACGGCGACCGCACCGCGCTCTACGAGTTGCTGCTGCGGATGAACTACCACTGGGAGACCACCGGCGGGGTCCGGATGGCGCTCGACGGTCCCGCGGGCCAGGTGGTGCAGGTGTTCGAGCTCGCCTCCGAGGGCCTGGAGGCCACCCGGCTGGGCGCGACCGTGACGGCTTTCGCCGAGACGGCGGTGGCCTGGCGGGAGATCATCCAGCGCGCGGGCTCCGCCCCGGACGCGATGCCGGAGGACCCGCCGGCGAACTTCGGGCTGCGGGCCTGAGCCGGCTCCCGCCTTTTCTCCCCCACCCAGACCGACGATGCCCATCAACACCCAGCAACTCCGCACGGCGCTGCAAACCGCGGCGACCAACCTGCAGACCGGGTGGAATGATCGCACGGGCGAGGCCAAGGTCGAAAACCTCAATCTCAAGCGGGTCTACCTCGGCAGCGACGAGAAGCTCCACGTCTCCAACCACGGCTGGAGCAGCGGCTGGGCCCGCTTGCGCGGCCGGCCGACGGGCGAGGCGGCGCTGCGGGCGGGCCTGCAGCAGGCGAAAATTCCGGCCGGGGTGATCGATCGCGCGCTCAAGGGCGTCACGACCTTCCAGCAAAAGCACGCCGACTGGCAGGCCGCGCGGCACACGGAAATCCAGTTGGCCACCGTCGGGGTGGAGGCGAACGTCACGGCCGGACCGGAACCGTCCCGCGATCTGGAGGGCATCATCGGGGAGGCCAGTTTCCAGGAGCTGCAGAACGCGAAGGCGAAGGTGGAACTGGTGTCGATGCTGGCGCCCAAGGAGGCGGGCAAGCAGGCCGGCGAGGCCATCGTGCGCAGTTGCAGCCAAAGCGACGACCCGCTCGGCCAGCTCGGGGCACGCCTAGAGCGTTTGCACGATCAACTGAAGATCGCCGAGGGCGCCGCCAGTAATCCCGACTATACCTTCAAGGCCAACCCGCACCCGGCGGAGCCGATGCGGAAGCTCCATCCCCGCCAGGAAATCGAGCGCCTGCAGGCGACCATCGACGTGGTGAAGCGGGAACTCTCGCGCCTGAGCCCCGCCACGGCGGCGCCCAGCGCCCCCCGGCGCGCGGATCCCACCAAGGGAGCCGTGGACCATATGATGACCCTCATCGTCGCCACGCGCTTCGATGACTTCACCTCCGCCGCCCGGATCAACGAGGGCAAACACACCTTCTCGACGGATCGCGACCAGACCATCGAGAAGCACCCGGTGATGAAACACGTGGCCCAACGGTTTGGGGAGCACGTCAACGGCCTGGACAAGCAAGCGCGCGGCAAACTCCTGATGAACGCGAACGCGGTGGTCCAGATGGCCATCGATTTCGCCACGGAGTACCACGCGCGGAATCCAGTGGAGTAAGCCGGGCACCCCGCCCGAAGACCGGGATCCGCGCCCGGCGCCCCTTTTGCCCCCGCTCGTCCCGTGACTTCCCCAGCCGCTTCCCCGCTCAGCCCCTTCCAGCAATGGATTATCGCCGCGATGGCGAACGCCGGCGGCGAGGTCGGCCCGGACGTGAATCCCTTTGGCCTCGGGTTCGAGGCCGAGGGCCGGCAGGCGCGCATCCTCCCCCACCCCGACCCCGCGCTGGCGGTGATCGAGGTGGAGGTCCAATCCCTGGCCGACGTGCCGCAGGATCGTGCCCAGAGCCTCGCCTGGGAGCTGCTGCGCCTGAACCACGAGGCCCGCTTCGAACACCCGTGGGCGGCCATCATCGATGACGACGAGGTCCTGAGCCTCACCACCACGGTGGTGATGGCCTCGATGGGCCGCGACGCACTCGGGGAAGCCCTGCTGGCCGGCGTGGAACAGGCCGCCCGGCTAGCCGTCGTGACCGAGGCGCTGCTGGCCGACCCTGCCGAGAGCACCACGGAGCGGCCGACGTTCGACCAACTCCGCGTCTGAGCCGAACCCTTTATGCCCATCCAACTCACCGCCC
The DNA here is from genome assembly GCA_002304435.1 of Opitutia bacterium Tous-C8FEB. GTDB lineage: Bacteria > Verrucomicrobiota > Verrucomicrobiia > Opitutales > Opitutaceae > ER46. Next base: position 2,687 of record NEUZ01000067.1, read on the forward strand.
AAGGGGGCGACTTCCGCGCCAACGTCCAGGCGCTGGACGCGGCCCAGGCCCGGCAATCCCTGCAGAAGATCCAAGCGCATCTGTCCCAGCCCGGCAAGGGCACGGGGACGCTGACCCTGTTCAATCGCACCAAGGCCGGCGCGGACCTGACGCTGGAGCGGAAGTCCGGCTTCCAGCTGCTCGGCCGCGGCGCCCGGCTGAAGGACACCAGTGACGTGCTGAAGACCCTGCTCGACCGGGCCGGCTTACCGGAGGCCAGGGCCGAACTCGAGCGGCACGCGGGCACCCGCCACCGCGTCGGCGCGGACAAGATGCTGGCGATCCTCAATCGCCATCTGGCATCGGGAGGCCGCGAAGCCGCGGCCGAACACCGACCCGGGCCAGGAATCGCCGCCGAACGTGGGGCCCGGCTTCCGGGTCCGCCCAGCGCGGAAACGGTGGCCAGCAAGTCCCGGCCCGTGTGCGCGCCTTCGCTTGAGGGACTGCTCACGAAGGCTGGCGTCGAGCGCGGTGCGGTGCTCGGCGAGGGCCAATACGGGGAGGTTCGCAAGGTGAAGGTGGCGGGGGAGCAACTGGTGCTGAAGACCTACCATCCTGACCTGGCAATAAAGCGGGGGGAGCCGATGATCCTGAGCAATAGTCGCAGTCGGGTCAGCAACGAGGCCATCGCGGCCTACCTCACCTCGAAGGCGAACCACCAAGACTATCAGGTCAACGTGGCGCAGCCCCGCTACTTCATCGTCAAGCCGGTCAGTGGGGACGAGCATCGGATGGTCAACCCGCTTGAGCTCCGGGCCCTGCTTAAGGAGACGCGGGAGGTCACCTGGGAGTGCGTCGGGCTGCTGATGCCCGAGGCCAAGGGCGGGGAGGTGGAGGAGCTGTTGGCCAAGGGTCAACTCACGGGGCAAAACCAGCGGCAGATCATCAAGGGCACCCTGGAAGCGGTGATGAAGCTCAATGAACGCGGCTTCATTCACCGCGATCTGAAGCCTGCCAACATTTTCTTCGATGCCGCCTCGGGAAAGACCACTTTGATCGACACCGGAATGATGCACAAGACGAGCAAGAACAAACCGGAAACCCTGTTCCTGCCCGGACAATCCGGCACCCCGTTGTATAAGCACCCGCGAATGGTGACGGGTGGGCGGTGCGGTTCGGAGGCGGATCTTTGCGCGACGGCCCTTATGGCTATGATGATGGAACATCCCAATACGGGATCACAACTGGCAACCGAGATGCATTTCAGAGCAAGAGACGTCGGCGGGAACAGCCCGGCGCGGATCCTGCTCGAGGTGATGTACAAGAAGGATCCCCTTGGGCAAAGGGTCCCGCGTGACGAGTTCCGTGCGATCCATGATTCCCTGCAGGACCAGAAATCGTTGACCTCGCTCGCCCTGAGCTGCCTGGCGCAGGCCGGCAAACCCGCCAAGGCCTGGGCCGACCGCGCGACCGCGCAAGGCATCTACGCGGAGTTACTGCAGCACCCCAGCCTGCAGGAAAGCTGAAGCGCCGGCCCGCGCCGGGCCCCCGGACCGTGGCGGTCGCCCGCTTCCCGGCCTGCTGCCGGCCATCCGCGGGCACTGCGGGTGCAGCGCTCCTGCAGTCATCCTTCGGTCATCCTTCGGTTCTGACTGTAGAAATCCAGGGTTCTCCCTCTGAGAGACCGAAGGATAACCGAAGGATGACCGAAGGATCACTGGAGGCAGACCGAGGGCACGCGCCAGGGAGCAGCGGCGCGCGTGGGACATCCTGTCCCGGTCGCGCTTCCGTCGCGTTGTTCCCGGCTCAGGCCACGGCGAGCACCGGGGCCTCGAACCCGCCGCGCTTGAAGCGCAGGGACGATCCCCACAGTCCTCCCCCTGATGGAAGTCTGCAGGATTTAGCCAAGAAGGCTAAAGCTGCCGGCTTGGACTTCTCAACGCCCCGGTCATGGCGGCGGACCAGGCCTGCCCACCGAAGCCTCGGCGAAGGTGGGAGGTCCGCTCTCCCGGAAGGCGTGCGGTCCTCCTGAAAGGATTCCGGCGACCGAATCAGCGGCCGGACTCGCGGCGGGCCCGGATCAACTCCTCGAGAAAGCTCCGGTCGGCGCGGTCCTTCTCGCGCGGCCCCTGTTTCAGGCGGAGCAGCAGGGCGGGGCCGGCGAAAGGAATCGGTACCCCGTCGACGACCTCGGTTTCGATGCCTCCGGCCGCGTCCTCGAAGCGCACGCCGCAGGCTTCGGTCATCAGGTCGATGGTGATGTCGTCGTTGACCCGCACCACGACCCATTCGGCGATGTCCTCGTCGCCCAATTCGCGGATCGCGCGGTCGGGCAGGATCTCCAAGGCGCGCTTGACGAGCGCCTGGTTAGCCCGATCCCGGGCGATGAGGAGGTCGATATCCTCGGTCGCCCGGACCAATCCGAGCCGGTTGATCGCGAAACCGCCGATGACGACGTAGGCCACGCCGAGGCGGTTGAGTTCGCGGGCGAGGGCCACGAGGTCGGCCCCGTCGGGGACCCGCGTCAGTTCCTGCGGCGGAGGTTCGCCGTCCATAACTCGAGGTCCTCGTGGCGACGGAAACGGAAGACGCCCTTGGGCTGGCCGGCGGAGGCCGGGCGCAGGCGAGCAGCGGTTCGCTGGAGGCGGTCGAAACGCTGCCACGGCGTTTTTCGCAGCGTGCCGACGACCCGGACGGGTGAACCTTCCATGAAACCACAATCCGTGGGGTTCCGGGACGGTCAAGCCCGACCGCGATGGTACCGCCCACGAAGCAGGTAGGGCGCGTCGGCGGCGGCCCCGGCCTGCCCGGCTGCCGCAGATTAGCGATTCACGGCCTGACCCCGTCCTTCGGGCCCCCTTTCGCGCGGGATCGAACGGATTACTGCCGGGCGCTGCCCACCAGATTGGCCACGAGTTGGTCGATCTCCGGATTCACCCGGGCGGCAATCTCGCCCGGCTTCGCCAGGTTCTGGCCCTCCAGCAGGGCGGCGAGGGCGGGCAGCTTCGCATCGACCAGCGCCTCCAACTCCTTCGCGTTGAACGGACCTGCCCCCGGCTTTGCCACCTCGCTGCCGCGCCCCTCAGCCGTGCCGGGAAGCTTCGGCCCGCCGGCCTGGGTCTGGCCCAGCTTTTCCACGAAGGGGGTCACCACGAGGTTGAAGTAGGCGACCGCGCGCTGGGAACTGCCCTTCGGCGCGTGGTCGAGCATCCGGTTCAACAGGGCGGTGCCTTGCTCGGGGGAGGCCTTGCCCGGACCGCCCAGGAGGGCCTCGATGCCCTGCCGGACCCCCTCGCCCCCCTGCTTGGCCTGCAGCACGCTCCGGAAAGGAACCGCCGCATTCTCGAATTTCTCCTGCTGGCTCTCCACTTCCTGCCGGGGCGCGCCCACCTCCCGGCCCCATTGCCCCGTTCTGTCCCCTTGCTTCGCGAGCTTCGCGAGGGCCTCCTCCGCGAGCTTCCCGAATTTTTCATCGCGCTCGGGATTCATCACAAGCTCCTTCAAGTTCAGTCCCTTGAATTCCCGGGCGTGCAACTCCTTCGCCTCCAGAAGCACACTGAGGTTTTCACCCCGGATGAAGTCTCGCAATTTATCCACCTCGGAATGCAGCGCATCCGCCCGCTCCATCACGAGCAGTCCCAGGTGCCCGCTCAAGTCCGCGTGGGCGTCCCCGCGCTTTAACCTGTCCCGCAGCGGCTCCGCTCCCCTCCCCTCGGGGTTGGCCCGCAGCTGATGGATCTGCTTCAGCGCGTCCCGCGCGAACTCCGCCGGCATCACCCCCTTGAACCCTTTGGCCCGGCCCACCTGCGCGAGCTCGAACTGGAGTGCCCGCTCGCCGGTGGGCTTGCCCTGCCGCGCGGCCTGCCAGCGGCTGAAACCGGTGATCGACACGTGGATCTTGTTATCCTTGCCGATGTATAGGTTCTTGATTTTCAGGTCATCCACCTTCAGGCCGCGGTCTCCCTCGAGGAGGGCATTGCCGGGCAGTTGCGTGAAGGCGGCCTGCAGTCTTTTGGTTCCGCTGAGATCCATAGGAGCTTTTGTGCTGGGGGTGGGGAGAGTGAGGGAAGTGCGGTCCGGGGAATCCCGGAGCCGCTGAGAGGGCAAACGCGGGCCTCAGGCCACGGCGAGCACCGGGGCCTCGAAACCGCCGCGCTTGAAGAGCAGGGACGCCTCGGTCTTCGACCGGACCATCAGCTTGCGGTAGATCTTCTTCGCGTGCGAGTGCACGGTGTCCCGGCTGAGCTCCAGGCGATGCGCGATCTCGTGGTAGCGCGCGCCGACGCTCAACAGTTCGAGGACCTCCCGCTCCCGGCGGGACAGGCTGGCCAGCGGGCCGGAGACGGGTTCGGGCTCGGCGATCGCCTGGACCAGCGCGCGGGAAACCTCCGGCGACATCGGGGAGCCCCCGGCCGTGACCTCCTGGAGGGCGCGCATCACCTGGAGCGCCGCCGACTGGCGCAGCAGGTAGCCCACCGCGCCCCGCTGGAACGCCGCCCGGATGTGCCCGGACACCCGCTGGTCGGACAGGGCCAGCGTCAGCACCCTGGCGCTCAGGGCGCGCACGGCGTCCAGCGCTGCCCACGCGGGGGCGTCCGGCAAATCGTCGCCCAGCAGCAGGACGCGCGGCATCCGCAACTTCAGGACGTTCCTCGCCTCCTGCAGGGTGGCGCACTGGTCAAAGACGACCACGCCGGGGCAGCGGGTCAGGAACTGGCAAAGTTGCTGGCGATAGGCGTCGTTGCGGTCGACGACCGAGACGGTGACGATACCGATGCGGGTAGGGGGGGGATTCATTGGGGTGGACTCGCCGCGTCCGCAGGCCGGCCGGACCAGCCCCCTCTCCCCACTGGACCCGGGATTTTCAGCCCGGGGCGGGTGGAGCGAAAGCTGGCGGCTGACCTGCGCGCCGCGAACGAGCGGGGTCAATATCCCGTAAAAATGGGTAATCGGACATAGCCCGAATGGGTGGTTTTCGGGTAGTCGAACGGGGGAAAGGCTGCCCCTCACGGGGTGAGCACTCCCGGGATCCGCTTTGGTCCCCCGCGGAGACGCGGCCCTCCCCGGACACGCGGGCGGAGGCCCCGTCGCCGCGGCCCGCGCGACGACCGGGTCAGATCAGTCCCAGCGAGCGGGCCTTGCGCAGGGCGGCGGCGCGGTCGGCCGCCTGGAGCTTCTCGTAGGCGGCCTTGATGTGCGCGTGGACCGTGTGCGCGCTGCGTCCAAGGGAGTCCGCGATTTCCTTGTAGGTCATCCCCTGGGCGATGCTCTTGAGGACATCGACCTCCCGCGCCGTGAGCCCGGCCTGCGGGGTGGCCTCGGCCGGGGCCTGCAGTTCGAGGAGCATCTTACGCGCGATCCGGGGGCTCATCGGCGCCCCGCCGGCGTGCAGGCTCCGCAGGGACTCGATCAATTCCCGGGGTGAACCGCCCTTGAGCAGGTAGCCCATCGCACCGGCTTTGATCGCGGCGAAGACCACGTCGCGGTCCTCCGAGATCGTGTGCACCAGCGCCTGCAGGTCCGGATAACTCCGGTGCACCCCCCGGATCAGTTCCACCCCGGAGAGGCCGGGGAGGTCGATGTCCACGAGCAGGAGGTCGCACCGGGACCAGGGATCGGCCGCGAGGGCCTCCTCCGCGCTGGCGTAGGCGCCGACCACGGTGCAGCCCGGCTCCCCCCCGAGCAGCAGCTGCAGGTTGGCCAGGAGCGGTTGGTTGTCCTCGACGATGCAGAGTTTCATTTGAAAAGGGCGCGGCGGATCCGGGTGAACAGCTTCGGCCGGGGGGCCGGTTCCGGGACGGAGAGCTCCGGAGTGCCGGGCGGCGGGCCGGGGACAGCTGCCGGCGCGGAACCGGCGGAGGGATCGGCGAACCGGATGGGCAGGGGCAGCGTGAACACCAGCTCGAGGCCATCGGCGCTGCGGTGGCTGATCGCGCCGCCGATCTCCTCGATGCGGGCCGCCATATTGCGCAGGCCGCGGCCGGTGGCGGGACGCTGGGGCGGCAGGCCGCGGCCGTTGTCGCGCACGGTGAGCAGCAGCCGGTCTGGCGTGAACTCGGCCTCGACCGCTACCCGGCTGCAGGCGGCGTGTTTGACCGCGTTGCTGAAGGCCTCCTTGAGCAGCCGCAGGAGCGATAGGCCGGCATAGACGCCCGGGCCGGACTCGTCCGCCTCCCCCTTGACCGTGAGGCTAAACTCGATGCCGTGCGGCTGCAGGGCGGTCCCGCCGTGCCGCCGGATCTCGTCGATCAGGTCCTCCCAGGACATTTCGCCGGCCTCCAGGGAGCGCATCAGGCTGCGCACCTCCATCCCGCCATCCGAGGCCAGATCGGAGAGGCGCGAGAACTGTTCCCGGTCGCGGTCGCCCAGCGCGTGGCGGCGGCCCAGTTCAGCGAGGATCGCGAGGTTGGCGGTGAGCCCGCCGATCCCGTCGTGGAGGTCGCGGATCAAGGACTGCTTCTGCCGCAACTGCAGCCGCAGCTGGTCGCCGTTCCGGCGCTCGGAGGCCAGCAGTTCATCCTGGGCGATCCGGGCGGCCCGCCGCAGCTCCCGCACGCGATCGGCGATGGCGATCAGGAACAGGGTGCCGCTCACAACGACGCCCCGCAGGCTGTACTCCCAGACTGGGGCAGCCAGAGGACGAACAAACAGGAACGGGACCGCGCTCAACCCGTAGCTGACCCAAAACCCCACCCACGCCAGCGCGTAGAACCGAGCTGCCCGCACCCCGCGATGCCAAGCGAGCAAGGTGCAAAGCATCAGGCCTAGGCCCATCACCAGCGCATGCGTCAGAAAGAGCTGATAGCCCACCCGGTAGGGCAGGAACAGCAGCACCAGCGCGAAGGCGGCATTGATCCAGATCAAGCGCACCGTCCACCAGTCCACCCGGGGGAGATTGCGGCGCAGATCCACCAGGCCGCGCATAAAGACGATCATCAGCAGGATCCCGGTCGAGCCCGCCAGCATCATTCCCTGCTTCAGGAAGAACTCCCGCGCGGGCCAGAATGACCACGTCCAGTGGCCACTCATCAGCAGGTAGAAAGTGGTGCCGCCCGCCATCGCGAGGGCGTAAGTGACCATATTCCGCTCCCGCGTGATCACGCCGAAGATCAGACTCAAGACGATCAGGGCCTTCAGGTAGCCGAAGTAACCCGCGGCGGTATCCGCCAAGTCCGCCTGCGCGGCCGCATAGCGGCTCGGGCTCCGGATGCTGAGGGGGAGCAGCAGCGCGGTCTCGGACTGGACCCGGAGCAGGAACTCCACCTCCTCACCCGGTTGCAGCGAGATCGGCAACGCCGGGCGCACGGATTCCATCAACTCCGGGGACGGCACCCGCAGGTTGCCCGCCACGAAGTGCCGGGGCTGCCCGGCGGAACGCAGGAGGAAGCCGTCCACGCTGTCGAGGCGGGGTGTCTCCAGCTCGACGATCCACACGGCAGTGGCGGGGCCGTGATGGGCAATCCGGAAACGGATCCAGATCGCGTCCGCGGTGAATCCGAGTGAAGGCCGGGGATCGGCGCCGAGCGCGAACTGGCCCTGCGCCCACTGCCGCCGCACCTCTTCCCACGTCATCCGGCCCGAGGGATCTCGGAAGAACGAGACGTACGGCGTCAGCGACAGCTCGGTGGTCTTTTCGTCCAGCCGGACCGCCTCCCCGGCCACGCCCGCGCAGCCGCCCCAGCCAAGGAGCGCCAAAAGGAGGAGAAGGGAGCGCGCGGGCATCGGGGCGGACGTACTCAGCTACCGCGGAACCCGCGCCGCTTCAAGGAGGGGGTTCCGCGGGTGCAGGCGCGGAACCCGGGGACTGGGCTGCATCGGCTTCCAGTGAAGGGATCAGGGGTCGAGGTCGTAGAGTTCAAAGAGGGCGTTGCCGGTGGTGTTGCCGACGCCGGTGACCAGGACCGAATAGGTGCCGGCGGACAGGGTCACCAGCACCGCGGCGGCGCGACTGGGTGCGCGATCTAGGGATTAAACCGCAAACTCGGGTAATCCGACATCACCCGACCCAGGTATAATTCGGGTAGTCCACCGCCCCCGGGAGCCGCGGCCCCGCACGCTCTGACGGCGCCCCCCGGGTTCAGGCGGCCGCCTAGGGCGGGGCCACCCGCGGCGACCCCGGGAGGCCACAGGGCCTGCGTTGCGCTGGCCCGCCCCAACGCCGCAGAATAGGCTTGGCCTGCCGGAACGGGCGCCTTGGCTCTCGCCTTATGCCAACCCGCACCGCCCTCGTGACCGGAGCTTCCCGCGGCATCGGCCGCGCCATTGCCGTCGAGCTCGCCCGCGCCGGTTACCGGGTGATGATCAATTACGCCGGCAACGCCACTGCCGCCGCCGAGGCCCTCGCGCTCGTCCGGCAGGCGGGGGGCGACGGGTTCACGATCCAGGGCGACGTTTCCCGCGCCGCCGACCGCGAACGCCTGGTCGCCGGCGCCGCGGAGGGCCTCGGCCGGATCGACCTGCTGGTGAACAACGCGGGCGTCGGCCCGACCGTCCGCGCGGACCTGCTCGAGTCCACGGAGGAAAGCTTCGACCGCCTCTTCGCGATCAACCTCAAGGGCCCGTTCCTCCTCACCCAGCAGATCGCCCGCCGGATGCTGGCGCAGGAGCGCGACGCCGAGGGCTTCCGCGGGCGGATCGTGAACATCTCGTCCATCTCCGCCTACACCGCCTCGGTGAACCGCGGTGATTACTGCATGGTCAAGGCCGGGCTGAGTATGATGACCGGCCTCTTCGCCGAGCGCCTGGCGACCGAGGGGATCAACGTGTACGAGATCCGCCCCGGAGTCATCGCGACCGACCTGACCGCGGGGGTGAAGGCCAAGTACGACAAGCTGATCCTGCAGGACGAGCGCGGGATCACCCCGATCCGCCGCTGGGGCCAGCCGGAGGACGTGGGCCGGGCCGTGCGCGCGATCGCCGAGGACCGTTTCCCGTTCACCACCGGCTCGGCCTTTGACGTCGACGGCGGCTTCCACCTGCACCGGCTCTGAGTTCCCCGCTCCGAGGGAGCTGAAACGGCTCGACCCGCCCCGGGCGCGCCGCCATTCGTGCGACCTATGCTCGGCCTCGCCCGGCTTCCGGCGCTCCTTTCCCTGCTGACCCTGCTGGCGCCCCTCCTCGGGCTGCTGGGCTGCAGTTCCCCGTCAGCGCCCAAGGTAGCCGCCCCCGCGCTCCAACCGCCGCCCAGCCGCCTAGAACCCGCCCCGCCCGCCACCAAGGGGGTGATGCTCGGGATCGACGTCCTCGAGGCAGAGGGCTTCGCGACGGTGAAGGGTAAGCGCATCGGCCTCCTCACCCACCCCGCCGGCGTCAACCGCCTCGGCATCCCTACGGTGGATGTGCTGCGGCGGGCCCCCGGCGTGAAGCTGGTCGCCCTCTTCGGCCCGGAACACGGGATCCACGGCGATGCCCCGGCGGCCGTCAGCGTCGCCAGCGGCACCGACGCGCGCACCGGGTTGCCGGTCCACTCCCTCTACCCGCCGCGCCGCCCCACCAAGGCGATGCTCAAGGACCTCGACGCCCTGGTCGTGGACCTGCAGGACATCGGCACCCGCAGCTACACTTTCGCCGCCGCGATGCGCTGGGCGATGGAGGGCTGCTTTGAGCACAACGTGGAAGTGATCGTCCTCGACCGGCCCAACCCGCTCGGGGGCCTCAAGGTCGACGGTCCCCCGCTCGACCCGCAGTGGGCGCGGGCGAACTACGTGGGCGCCTTCCCGGTCCCCTACGTCCACGGCCTCACCATCGGAGAACTCGCCCGGATGGCCAAGGAAACCCCCGGCGCCCTCGCCGTCCCCGAACCGGTCCGCGCCCGCGGCAAACTCCGCGTGGTCACGATGCGGGGCTGGACCCGCTCGATGCGCTGGCCGGACACCGGGCTGAAGTTCATCCCCACTTCGAAGATGATCCGCGACTTCGACGCCGTGGAGGGCTATCCGATGACCGGACTGGGCTCCTACTTCGACCCGAAGGCGGGCTTCGACCTTGGCTTCCGCACGGGCGTCGGCACCGCGCACCCGTTCCGCGGCCTCTCGCACCGCCGCCTCCCGCTGGAACAGCTGGAGCAGGAACTCCGCGCCCTGCAGCCCAAACTGCCCGGCCTCACCTTCCGCCGCGTGACCGCTCCCAACGCGAAGACCGGCAAGCCCGGCACCGGCCTCATCGTCCAGATCACGGACCCCGACGAGTGGCGCCCGACCGAGCTGAACTTCTGGATGATGAAGCTGGCCTGCAAATATTCGCCCCAGAACCCGTTCAGCCCGGTGAAGGGGCGCGATGTCTCGGGTTTCCTGCGGCATATGGGCTCGCAGGGCTTCGCGGACGACATCGCCCGGCAGGGCGCGCGGGTCGACGTCGAGAAGTGGCTCCGCCAGTGGCGCGAGCAGGCCACCGCCTTCCAGCAGCAGAGCCGGAAGTTCTGGTTCTACCTCTGAGCCGGCGCAGGGGGCCCCGCGCGACAGCGGTTCAGCCGCGGAGGCGGCCCGCGGCCAGTTCCTCGCGGAAACTCGCGTAGGTGCGTTCGACGCCCGAGCGCAGGTCCACCCGGGCCCGCCAGCCGAGGGCGCTGAGTCGGGAGACGTCCATCAGCTTACGGGGCGTGCCGTCTGGCTTGGTCGCGTCCCACACGATCCGGCCGCGGTAACCGGTGACCTCCGCGACCAATTCCGTGAGTTCGCGGATGGTGACGTCCGTGCCGGTGCCGACATTGATCCAATCCGGGGGTTCGGCCTGCCCGAGCAGGAAGGCGCAGGCGTCCGCGAGGTCATCCACGTGGAGGAATTCGCGGCGGGGCGAGCCGGTGCCCCAAGCGACGACCTCGGGGAGGCCCTGTTCCCGCGCCTCGTGGAAGCGCCGAAGCAGCGCCGGGAGCACGTGGGAGTTCCGCAGGTGGTAATTGTCGCCCGGACCGTAGAGGTTGGTGGGCATCGCGGAGTGGAAGCTCACCCCGTGCTGGCGCCGGTAATACTGGCAGAGCTTGAGCCCGGCGATCTTGGCGATGGCGTAGGCCTCGTTCGTCGGCTCGAGGGCGCTCGTCAGGAGGCAGTCCTCGGTCATCGGCTGTGGCGCGTGCTTCGGGTAAATGCAGGAGCTGCCGAGGAACAGGAGCCGGCGGACCCCCACGCGCCACGCCCCGTGGATCGTGTTCGCGGCGATGGCGAGGTTATCGAAGAGGAAGTCGGCCGGGTAGGTGTTATTGGCGTGGATGCCCCCGACCTTGGCGGCCGCGATGATGGCCACGTCCGGCCGCTCGGCCGCGTAGAACGCCTCGACCGCGGCCTGACTCGTCAGGTCGAGCTCCCGCCGGGAGCGGAGGCAGAGCGCGACGCCCGGCTGCCCGGTGAAGCGGCGCACCAGCGCGGCGCCGACCATACCTTGGTGCCCGGCAATGAAGAGCTTCATCGGGTGGCGGAAAGCGCGGAACGCCGCAGGCGAGCGTCGGGGCTCAGGGCTGGGGTAGGCGGGCGATCTGGGCCTCGCGCTTGGCGAGCTCCAGGTCATGGGCGACCATAATGCGCACCAGCTCCTTGAACCGAACCTTGGGCTCCCAGCCCAGCTGCTTGCGGGCCTTGGCCGGGTCGCCGATCAGCAGCTCGACCTCCGCTGGGCGCTCGTAGCGCTGATCGTACTTCACGTGCTTTTCCCAATCGAGGCCAACCTGACCGAAGGCCTCCTGGCAGAACTCCTTGACGCTGTGGGTCTCGTTGGTGGCCACGACGTAGTCGTCCGGGTTGTCCTGCTGCAGCATTAGCCACATCATCTCGACGTACTCCTTGGCGTAGCCCCAGTCGCGCTGCGCGTCGAGGTTGCCGAGGTAAAGCGAGTCCTGGAGGCCCAGCTTGATGCGGGTGGCGGCGCGGGTGATCTTGCGGGTGACGAACGTCTCGCCGCGGCGGGGGCTCTCGTGATTGAAGAGGATGCCGTTCGACGCGTGCAGCTGGTAGCTCTCGCGGTAGTTCACCGTGAGCCAGTACGCGTAGACCTTGGCGCAGCCGTAGGGGGAACGCGGCCAGAACGGGGTCGTCTCAGTCTGGGGCACCTCCTGGACCTTCCCGAACATTTCGGAAGAAGAGGCCTGGTAATAACGGACCTTCTTCACCAGGCCGGCCTCGCGGATGGCCTCGAGGATGCGCTGGGCGCCGAGGCCGTCGACGTCACCGGTGTACTCCGGGATGTCGAACGAGACGCGCACGTGGGACTGCGCCCCGAGGTTGTAGATCTCATCCGGCTGGAGCTGGTAAAGCAGCTTCACCATCTGCACCGAGTCCGCGAGGTCGCCGTAATGCAGAAAGAGCTTCACTCCATTGACATGCGGATCCCGGTAAAGGTGGTCGATCCGGCTGGTGTTAAAGGTGGAAGACCGGCGGATCACGCCGTGGACCTCGTAGCCCTTCTCGAGCAGGAGTTCGGCGAGGTAGGAACCGTCTTGGCCGGTGATGCCGGTGATCAGGGCTTTTTTCATCAGGGAGCGGGAGGCGTTTGTTGAAAGAAACTTGAGCTTGGGGGGCGGGTG
>NEUZ01000068.1 GCA_002304435.1 Opitutia bacterium Tous-C8FEB
CGCCGGCGTCGCCGGCGGCCCCGGCGCCGCGCCCCTGAACCCCGATGCGTCCCCGCCTGCTCCTCCTTGCGGCCCTGCTGGCCGCGGTCCCGGTGGCCGCCGCCACCCCGCCGGCGGCTGGCGCCCCGTCCGGCCCGATCGTGGAGCTGCCGGTGTTCGAGGTGAGCGATTCGCGCGTGCTTCCGCCGCCCGAGGAATGGCGTTACGCCGAGATCCCGGGCTTCGAGATCCTGTCGCGCCTCTCGGAGCGCGAGACGCGGCGCTTCGTGGCGGACTTCCTGCTGCTGCAGCAGGTGATCGAGATCATCATGCCGGGCCTGACCCGCGGGCAGGTCGCGGTGCCGACGGCGCTCATCCTGTGCGGGCGCGGGCGGGGATTCGACGAGTTCCTGCCCGTCCGCGACCGCGCGGAGCGGTTCGCGATGAACAGCCTGTTCCTCCAGAATCCGGAGCGGGCCGCGATCGTGGTCGACTTCGCCCTGCAGGAGCTCCGCTTCAGCGACGCGGAGACGGTCGAGAGCGACCCGTACCGCTCGTTCTACATCGAGTATTTCCGTCACCTGATCCGCCGCCAGCTCGCCGCGCCGCCGCCGGCGTGGTTCGAGGAGGGCCTCGTGCAGCTTTTCGGCGCGATCGATTTCTCGCGCGAGACGATCACTTTCGGCCAGATCGGCGACGGTTTCGGCGCGGAGAAGCTCGGCGACTTCAACCAGGTCCTCTCGCGCAAGGCCCTCGTTCCGCTCGGCGAGATGCTGCGGACGGAGGGCCCGCGCCAACGCACGCGTTACTGGAAGGCCCAGTGCTACGCGTTCGTCCACCTCTGCCTCTACGGGAACAACCGGAAGTACCAGAAGCCCTTCCTCCAGTTCGTCACCCGGCTCGGGAACGAGCCGCTGAGCGAGCAGCTGTTCAAGGAATGCTTCAACCGCACCTACCGCCAGATGGCCCTCGAGATCCGGAGCCACTGCGAGTTCACGGTCTACAACGCGACGCGCTTCCAGGCGAAGAAGGGCGAGGCGCTGCCCGCGCCCCCGCCGGTCGAGCTGCGGTCGGCCGCGGACGCGGATGTCGGCCGCATCAAGGGCGAGGTGCTCCGGCTGGGCGGCCACGGCGACTCCGCCCGCAACGCGCTCATCGCGCCGTACGTCCGCGGCGAACGCGACCCGCGGCTGCTGGCGGCCCTCGGGCTGGACGAGCTGGAGGCCGGGCGCCGCGATCGCGCGCGGCGTTTCCTCGAGGCGGCGGCGCAGGCCGGGGCGGTCCGGGCGCGCGCGCACGTCGAGTTGGCCCGGCTGCGGCTGGAGGAGGCGCGCCAGCGGCCCGGCGCAACGGACGGCCGCCTGAGCGAGGCGCAAGTGACCGCCGTGCTGACGCCGCTGTTCACCGCGCTGAAGCAGCCGCCGCCCCTCGCGGCCGCCTACGGCCTGATCGCCGAGACTTGGATGCAGTCCGTGGTCGCTCCGCAGGCGGAGCATCTCGCCGTGGTGATCGAGGGCCTCAACCGGTTCCCCCGCGACTTGGCGCTGCTGCAACAGGCCGCGCTGCTGGCCCAGCGGCGCGGCTTTCCGACCGAGGCGAAGGCGATGGCCGAGCGCGGCGTGAAACTCGCCCGCGAGCCCGCCGACCGCGAGCGCTTCCAACTGCTCCGCGCCTCGCTCGACGCGCCCGCTACCGCTCCCGCGCCCGCGGCCGCCCCGGCGCCCGCGCGGGACTCGTTTCTCGACGGCCTGACCACCCTGGAACGTCCCGTCGCTCCTCCCCCGCCGCCTCCCACCGAACGCAAATGATCCGCAAGGCCTTCGTGATGAGTGTCCATCCCGGCGCCGAGGCCGAGTACGCCCGCCGCCATCAGCCCATCTGGCCGGAGCTCGAGGCCGTGCTCCGCGCCCACGGGGTGCACAACTACTCGATCTTCCTCCACGAGGAGACCCGCCAGCTCTTCGCCTACGCGGAGATCGAGAGCGAGGAACGCTGGGCCGCGATTGCCGCGACCGACGTCTGCCGCCGCTGGTGGCGGCAGATGGCCGACGTGATGCCCGCTGAGCCGGACGCCCGGCCGGTCTCGCGCGGGCTGCGCGAGGTCTTCCATCTCGACTGACTCAGCCGCCCGCGGGCGGGCGGATCACCCCGCCTAGGGGCGCAACCAGGGCACGAGAGGCAGGTTTTGTTCCCGGACGGCGGCGACGGCGAGCGCCGCCACCGCCTCCGCCCCGGCCGCCACGAAGTGCGTGTCATCCTGGCGCCCTTCCGGGATCCGCGGGTGCGCGCCCGGGGCGAGCCACATGAAGAAGCGCCGCGAGGGCACGTCGCCCTCCCGCTGCAGCCAGGCGGCGGTCGACCGCTCGAGGTCGATGAGGGGGACTTGCTCCTCGCGCGCCACCGTGCGGACGGCCTCGGGATAGTCGCCGTGGGTGTCGCGTAGCCGACCCGCGGCATCGAATTTGCGCCGGCAGACCGGCGTGGCCAGCAGCGGCACCGCACCGCGGGCCCGCGCATCCCGGACGAAGCGCCGCAGGTTGTCTCGGAACGTCGTGGCCGGGTCCGTGTACCGCTTCGGGTCCTCCCGCTTCTCGTCGTTGTGCGCGAATTGGATCACCACGAAGTCCCCCGGCCGCAGCTCCGCGACGAGCTTCGCCCAGCGGCCCTCGTTGAGAAAGCTCATCGTGCTCCGGCCGTTCATCGCGTGGTTGCGCACCGCGACCCCTTCACGGAGCAGCGGGGCGAGCGCCATCCCCCAGCCGCGCTCCGGCAGGTCGAGCGGCTTGTCCGCCATCGTGGAGTCCCCGGCGAGAAAGACCCGGGGCAATTCCGCAGCGGCGGCGGCGGGCGCGCAGGCGGCGAGGGCGAGGAGCAGCGTCAACAGGGGTTTCATCGGGAGGCTTGGGTCCAGGGCAGGGGAAGGTCCAGATCGACGTTGCCACCGCTCAGGATGATCCCGATCCGGCGGCCCGCGGCCGGCACGCGGCCCTCCATCAGCGCCGCGTAGGGCACGGCGGCCGAGGGCTCGACGACCACCTTGAGCGCCTCGAACAGGAGGCGCATCGCCGCGATGATGCCCGCCTCGCTGACGGTGACGATGTCGTGCACGTGCCGGCGGGCGAGCGCGAGATTGGGTTCGCCGATCGTCGTACGCAGGCCGTCGGCGATCGTCCGCGGATCGGTCATCGGGACCCGCGTCGTCCCGTGGAAGGAGCGGGCGGCGTCGTCCGCCCCGGTGGGTTCGGTGCCGATCACCTGCGCGGCCGGGCGCAGGGCGCGGACCGCGACGGCGGTGCCCGCCAGCAGGCCGCCGCCGCCGACGGGGCAGAGCACGGCGTTGAGGTCGGGAACATCCTCCAGGAACTCGACGGCCGCCGTGCCCTGGCCGGCCATCACGCGTTCGTCCTCGAAGGGGTGGACGAGGTTCGCGCCGGTTGTGGACAGGATCTCGGCGCAGGCGCGCTCGCGGGCTTCCTGGGTCGGTTCGCAGAAGGTGAGGCGTCCGCCGTAGCCCTCGACCATCCGGACCTTGGGGCGGGCGGCGTTGCGGGGCATCACGATGTGCGCGGGGATGCCGCGGAGTTTGGCGGCGCGGGCGAGGGCCGCGGCGTGGTTGCCCGAGGAATGGGTGGCGACGCCGCGCGCGGCCTCGGTCTCACCTAGGGAGAACACGGCGTTGGCGGCGCCGCGCGCCTTGAAGGCGCCGGCCTTCTGCAGGTTGTCGCACTTGAAGAACAGACTCCCGCCGCAGGCCGCGTCGAGCCGCGCGTTCGTCAGCACGGGCGTCCGCGTGATGTGGGCCCGGATGCGGTCGTGCGCGGCCCGGATGGCGGCGAGGTCGAGGCTCATCGGCGCAGCTTGCCCGCGGGGCGCGGCGGCTGCAACCTCCGGGGATGGTCAAGAAGCTCCTGCACACCCGCCTCCGCGTAAACGACCTCGAACGATCCGTCCGCTTTTATCAGGACGCGCTCGGACTGACCGTCGCCCGTCGCAGCGTCTCGCCGCGCGGCGCGCAGGTCGCCTTCCTCGCGACCCCGGGCAGCGAGGAGGAGATCGAGCTGTGCCAGCTGCCCTCCAGTCCGCCGGTGCAGGTCCAGCCGGACCTGATGCACCTCGCCTTCGAGGTCGAGGACCTGGCCGCGTTTGCCGCCGAGCTGGCGCGCAAGGGTTACCCGCTCTCGGACGGGCCGACGCTGACCGGCAGCGGTTCCACCATCGCGTTCATCGACGCCCCCGAGGGCTACGAGGTGGAGCTGATCCAGCGGGCGCGGCGCTGAGCGGCCGGCGTTGGCCGCGTTCCCACGCGAAGAGGTACTGCTGCGCGAGGCCCGCGTGGGGCCCGAAGTGCGTGCGGCCGAAATGGGCCACCTGCGCCGGCGACCAGCCCTCCAAGCCATAGTGGCGGGTGAGCGCCTGCAGGATCCACGTGTCCACCGGGAACGCTTCAAGCCGCCCGGCGCCGAAGAGCAGGACGCAATCGGCAACCTTCGCGCCGACGCCCGGCAATTCGAGGAGGCGGGCGTGGGCGGCCGGGTAGGGCAGGGCCTCGGTTTCCTCGAGCCAGCCCGGGCGCGCGGCAAGGTAGCGCGCGGTCCCGGCGATGTGGCGGGCACGGAAACCCAGCAGGCAGCGCCGCAGCTCCGCCTCGGGCGCGGCCGCGAGGGTGGTCCAATCCGGCAACGCGTGGGGACCACCGGGATAAAGGGGGCGACCGAGGCGGGCCGCCAGCAGCTCGAGCATCTGCTTGATCTGCACGATCTGCTTGGTCGCGCTGCAGAGGAAGGCGAGCAGGGTCTCGCCAAAGGGTTGCCGCAGCAGGCGCAGGCCGGGGAACGCGGCGACGCAGCGCGCCAGGTGCGTGTCGCTCCGCCACGGCAGCGCGTCGGTCGCGGCCGCGAAGTCCGTGCCGGTCGCCAGATAGGCCGCAAGGTCCGCCGGCCCGGTCGCGGTGCCCGCCGGCGCCCACTCCGGCCGGCCCCCGGCATCCAGGCGCACGCGGACGGCGTGGCGGGCCCAGACGCCGGCGAAGTCACCGGTGGCAGGATCCTGGTTCCAGCGGAAGGCCTGCCCGCGGTCGAGGATCTCGGCGAGCACCGCCGGAGTCAGCTGCGGCAGGCCGCTCAGCGGCGACCAGGGGTCGGTGGCCATCGCTCAGGGAGTCGGATCCACCCAGAGGAAACTGCGCTCCTCGGCGAGGACGCGTCCCCCGGCGCCCAGCACACGGAGCCGCCACGCGACGGGCTGCGCCCGTTTCCCGCCCGGCCACGCGTCCCCGGTCAGACCCAGCTCGATCACGTCCTCGCCGGCGCGCAGCGGGGCCGGGAAACGGTGCAACGCCGGCTCGGGCCCGTCGGGCCGGAGGACCGCCAGCTCAAGGGTGGCTTCGGGCACCGCGGGCCCCCGCGTCCGCACGAGGAAGTAAAATCCCGCGCGCTGCTCCGCCGTGGTCCGCAGCACCCGGCGGGATCCCGCATCCGGGGCGGCGCCGAAGTACTCCCGCAGGCGCGTGAAGTCCTCCGCGTCCTTCCAGCCCGGCCACACGCGCACCAAGGCGAGCTCCGGCGCGGGCGCGGCCGCGGCGGCGGCCGCGAGGCAGAGGAGCAGCAGGAGGCGGAGCGGGGACATCCGGGAACGGTGGGTGGCGGGCGCGCGCGCCGCAAGCCGCGGGCTTTCAGGGGGGCGCCAGCTCGACCTTCTGGAAACGGTGCAGACCGAGCGGGGCGGGCTCCCATCCGCGCACCGCCGGGTCCAGCAGGTAGGTCTGCGCGCCGTGCACGAGCGGGGTCACCGGCGCCTCCGCGAGCAGGCGCGCCTCCGCCCGCCGCAGCAAGGCCACGCGCGCGGCCGGGTCGGCGGTCTCGCGGGCCTCCGCGAGCAGGCCGTCGTAGGTGGCGTCCGCCCAGCCGGTCCAGTTATTGCCCCCGCCGGTGACGAAAAGGCCGAGGAAGGTGAGGGGATCCGCGTAGTCCGCGACCCAGCCCAGCAGCGCCGCGGTGTGCGCGCCCTGCTGCTGCTGCTCGAGCCAGGTCTTCTGCTCGACCACCTCGATCGTCGCGGTGACGCCGATCCGCCGCCACATCTCCTGGATGGCCTCGGCGACCTTGGGCAGGTGACCGTCGTTGCGGGCCAGCAGCGGGATCGGCGGCAGGCCGCGTCCCTCCGGGAAACCCGCCTCCGCCAGCAGCCGGCGGGCTTCCTCCGGGTCGGTGCGGGTGCCGGCCTCCGGCGTGTACTCACCGCAGCCCGGGGGCACGAAACTGGCGGCGGGCGCGCGGGCGCCGGAGTAGACCGCGCGGGAAAGGGCGGCCCGGTCGATCGCGAGGGCCAGCGCGCGCCGCACCGCGGGCCGGTCCAGCGGCGCGCGCCGGACGTTGAGGTTGAGGTACCAGGTGTTGAGGAGCGGGTCGACGCGGAGGCGCGGGTCCGCGCCCTCGCGGTAGGCGCCGAGGCGGCTGGCGGGGAGATCGAAGGTCACGTGGAGTTGGCCGGCGCGGAACGCGTGCTCTTCGGCGCCGGGTTGCTCGAGGGGCAGGAATTCCACCCGTTGCAGGCGGGTGCCCGCCGCGTCCCAGTACGTCGGGTTGCGTGCGACGGCGATTCGCGCCTGCGGCCGCCACTCGGCGAGGGTGAAAGCGCCGTTGCCCACGAGGTTGCCCGGGCGGGTCCACGCGGTGCCGCGCCGCGCCCCCGCCTCGAACCGCTCGAGCGTCGCGCGGTGCACGGGATACCAGGCTGGGTGGGCCACGAGGGTGGGCAGGTAAGGCACGGGGTGGGCGAGTTGCAGCCGTAGCGTGCGGTCGTCCGTCGCCTCCACGCCCACCCGCCCGAAGTCCGCCGTGCGCCCCTCGTGGAAGTCCCGCGCGCCCCGCAGCACCCAGAGCAGATGGGCCGAGGGCGAGCCGAGCGCCGGGCTGAGCACACGGCGGAAGGCGTACGCGAAGTCGCCGGCGGTGACGGGCTCGCCGTTGGACCAGCGCGCCTCGGGCCGGAGATGGAAGGTCCACGTGCGCCCGTCGGGGGACGTTTCCCAGCGGGCGGCGGCGCCGGGTAGGCCTCGCGAGGTGCGTTCCTCGAGCACGGTCAGGCCCTCGAACAGGGCGCTGACGACGATCATCTCGGTGAACGCGTCGACGGTGTGCGGGTCGAGGTCCGCCGGTTCCGCCTGATTGCCCACCAGCAGCGTGCCGGTGCGGCGGCCCGCCTCGGCCGGGGTCTCCCGCCCGCCGCAGCCGGCGAGGAGAATCAGGAGCACCGCCGCCCAGAACGCAGGGATCGTCCGCATCCCCGGAGCAAAGTCCCGCGGCGGGCCGGGCCAAGGCATTTCCGGGGGCGGCGGGCACGCGCAAAATCGGGATGGCGTCGGGCCGGGCGGGGCGCCTAGAAACGGGAATGAGCTGCCCGCCCCGTCACCCCGCGCGTCGCGACTTCCTCCGGGCCGGCGCCGGCGCCCTCCTCGCCGCCGGCCTGCCCCCCGCCCGCGCGGCCGCCCCCGCGCGCAACGCCCGCGTCGCCATCGTCACCTGCCGCGGCTATGGCCCCGAGGTGAAGGCCGCGCTCGACCGCAGCTTCGACCAGCTCGGCGGCCTTGGCCCCCTCGTCGGCGGCAAGACCGTCACCATCAAGCTCAACCTTACCGGCTCCAACTTCACGCCGCTCTTCGGTCGCCCCGTCGGCGAAAGCTACATCACGCATCCCGCGACCGTGATGGCGCTCACCGCCTCCCTGTTCACCGCGGGCGCGCGGCGCGTCCGCCTCGTCGAGTCCACCAGCCTGCGCCAGCCGCTGGAGCAGACGCTGGTCGACGCCGGCTTCGACTGGCGCGCGCTGTCCGCGCTGGGGAAGGTCGAAGCCGAGGACACCCGCAACCTCGGCCGGGGCCGCTCCTACGCGAACCTCAAGGTGGGCTTCGGGGGGCACCTCTTCGACCAGTTCGAGCTCAACCACTCCTACGTCGACACCGACGTGTTCGTCTCCCTCTGCAAGCTGAAGACCCACATCACGACGGGCATCACCCTCACGATGAAGAACCTCTTCGGCATCACCCCCAACGCCCTCTACGGCGACGACGCGCCGTCGGAGGACGGCGTGCGCGGGCGCGGCCGGCTACACAACCTCAAGGGCTGGGACGGCCAGAACCAGGCCGTCTTCGATCCCCCGGGGAGCAAGCGTGACTTCTTTGAGCCAAAGGATGCCGGCTACCGCATCCCCCGCATCGTGACCGACGTGTGCGCCGCGCGCCCGATCCACCTCGGCGTCATCGACGGCATCACGACCCTCAACTGGTCTGAGGGCCCGTGGGTGAAGGGCCGCGAGCAAAAGATGGCGCGCCCCGGGGTGATCATCACTGGCCTGGACCCGGTGGCGACCGACACCGTCGGCACGGCGGTGATGGGCTTCGAGAATGTGCGGGCGGAACGCGGCACGATCCCGTTCAAGCCCGGCGATAACCATCTGGTGATGGCGGAACGGGCCGGCTTGGGCACCGCGGACCTCGCGCGCATCGACGTCGCCGGCGAGCCGATCGCGAAGGTGCGCAGCCGCGAGTTCCCAGCCTAGTTGGGTGCCACCGCGAGCGGCGGGCGTCTGGCTCAATTCCCGGCCGTGCGGCTATCCTGCCAGCGCCACCAACCGGCGAGCACGCTGCCGATCACCGAGTGGAATACGCTGGAGATTGCGCACGGGACCGCCGTGAGCGGGTCCGCGAAGTGCTTCCGCGCGAGCACCACGCCGAGGCCTGA
The DNA here is from genome assembly GCA_002304435.1 of Opitutia bacterium Tous-C8FEB. GTDB lineage: Bacteria > Verrucomicrobiota > Verrucomicrobiia > Opitutales > Opitutaceae > ER46. The sequence goes on from NEUZ01000068.1 coordinate 8,718, forward strand.
GTTCTGCATCCCGACCTCGATCGACATCGTGCGCACCGCGGCGCGTTCGAAACCGAGGACCCGGGCGAAGGCGTAGCCGAGGGCGAAGCCGCCGGCGTGCAGGGTGAAGACCGCCGCGAGCAGGGGGCCAGCCGCCTGCCGAATCGCTGCGGCGCTGCCGCCGATCACGCTCGCGCAGATCAGCGCGATCACCACCACCGAGAGCAGCGGCAGCACAGACTGGGCCCGGGCCACCGCGCGCGGCGCCAGGCGGTTTAGCCACACTCCGAGGAGCACAGGCAGGACCACGACCTGGAACGTGCTCAGGAACAGGCCCCACGCGTCCACCTGGACCAAGGTGCCCGCCAGCCAGGAGGTGAGCAGCGGGGTCATAAAGACGGCCGCAAAGGTCGAGCACATCGTCATCACGACAGAGAGGCAGACGTTGGCGCCGGCGAGGTAGGTGACGACGTTCGAGGCGGTGCCGCCCGGGCAGCAGGCGACCAAAATAAGCCCGACCGCGAAGGCGGGCTCGAGCCCGAACGCGCGGCCGGCGGCCCAGCCGAGCAGGGGCATAATGGTAAATTGCGCGACGAAGCCGGTGGCGACCGCGGCGGGCATCCGCGCGACCCCGCGGAAATCCTCCGGCGTCAGCGTGAGTCCCATCCCCAACATCACCACCGCGAGGCCCCAGACGATCCACGGGCCGCTGAACCAGGTGAAGGCGCGCGGCTCGACCAGCGCCAGGCCGCTGCAGACGGCGACCCAGACGGGAAAGGCGTTGGTGAGCGCGTTGAGGAGGCGGGGCATCGCGCGGCACGCTGGGAGGGCCGCGCGGCGGACGCGAGCCCGGACGCGGGGCTCGCGCATTGACTTGCCGCGGGCGGCGCGGTTCAAACCCGCGGTGGTCGCCGCGCCGTCGCGGCCGGCCCCGATTTCCCTCCCCCTTCCGCCCCCAATGAAGAAGTACAACGTCGCGGTCGTCGGCTACGGCTGGGTCGCCACCGCCCACATCCCCGCCATTAACGCCACCCGGCAGGCCCGCGTGACCGCGATCTGCTCGTCCCGCCCGCTCGACGCCGCGGCGCTCTCCGCGCAGCACGGCGGGCCGGTCGCCGCGTTCAGCAGCTATGAGGAGATGCTCCGCCAGCCGGACATCCACGCGGTCTCCATCTGCAGCTACCCGCGGGAACACGCCGCCCACGCGATCGCCGCCGCCCGCGCCGGCAAGCACATCATCCTGGAGAAGCCGATCAGCCTGACCCTCGAGGACGCGCGCGCGGTCGCCGCCGCGGTCAAGGCCGCCGGCGTGCGGGTCTGCGTCTGCTTCGAGTGCCGCTTCTCCAGCCAGTTCCTCGCCACGAAGGCCGTCCTCGACGCCGGCCTCCTCGGCCAACTCCACTACGGGGAGGTCGATTACTACCACGGCATCGGCCCGTGGTACGGCCAGTTTCGGTGGAACGTGCGGCGTGACGGCGGCGGCACCAGCCTGCTGTCCGCCGGCTGCCACGCGATGGACGCCCTGCTGCTCTGCCTCGGCGGCGAGGTCGAGAGTGTCACCAGCGTCGCCACGCGCTCCAGCAGCCCTACCTTCGCCCCCTACGAGTACCCGACGACCACGGTCACCCTCGTCCGCTTCCGGCACGGCGCGGTCGGCAAGGTCGCTTCGGTGATCGATTGCCTGCAGCCGTATTACTTCCACACGCACCTCGTGGGCAGCGAGGGTAGCCTCCTCGACCACCGTTTCCACTCGGCCAAGCTCGCCACGGACAAGCACCGCTGGAGCGAGCTCTCGATGAAGCTGCTCGATTCGGGCGACGTCTCGGATCACCCCTACCAGACCCAGTTTCAGGCCTTCTTCGACGCCCTCGACGCCGGCCGGGAGATGCCGCTGACCTCGCTCGACGACGCGATGCGCTCGCACCTCGCGTGCCTTGCCGCCGACCGTTCGGCCGCCGAGAACCGGACCGTCGCGCTGGCCGAGCTGCATGGCTGAGCGGGCGGCCATCGCCATCGCGGCGCACCCGGACGACATCGAGTTCACGATGGCCGGCACGCTCCTGCGCCTGCGGGAGGCGGGCTGGGAGATCCACTGTCTGAACGTCTCCTCCGGGGACTGCGGCAGCCTCGTGCACGGCCGCGCCGCGTTGCGCCGGATCCGCGCCGCTGAGGCCCGCCGGGCCGCCGCCGTGCTCGGCGCCACGCACCACCCGAGCCTGGCCGACGACATCGGGATCCTCTACGGGCTGCCGTTGCTGCGCCGACTCGCGGCGGTCATCCGCGAGGTGCGGCCCGCGATCGTCCTCACGCATCCGCCGCAGGACTATATGGAGGACCACACGGAGACCTGCCGTTTGGCGGTGTCCGCCGCCTTCGTCCGCGGGATCCCCAACTTCGCCTCGGTCCCGCGTCGCGCGGCGTGGGGCGGAGACACCGTGGTCTACCACGCGATGCCCCACGACCTGCACGATCCGCTGCGGCGCCGCGTGGTCGCGGGCGCCTGGGTCGACACCACCGCCGTCCACGCCCGCAAACTGGAGGCCCTCGCCTGCCACGAAAGCCAGCACGCCTGGCTCCAGGCCTCCCAGGGGATGAATTCCTACCTGCGCGATATGGAGCGGATGAGTTTGGCCGTCGGCCGCCAGTCGGGCCGGTTCCGCCACGCCGAAGGCTGGCGGCGGCACAGCCACCCCGGCTTCAGCGCGGCGGATGCCGACCCGCTCCGCGCCACCCTGGGCCCGCTCTGCCGGGTCAACGCCGCCCACGAGCGCGCGCTGCGGCGCGGCGCCCCCTGATCCTATGCCCCGCAAGCTCAGCACCATCGCCCCCGACTGGTGGGATTACACCACCCTTGATTCCGAGCTCATCGCCGAGGCCGCACGCCTCACCCCGGCCCAGCTCGTCCGCCTGTCTCGCGACGGCTTCCGGGTCGTGCTCTATGACTCGCTGGAGGACTTCTACCTCGCCGAGGCGCTGGAATACATCACCGCGTGGCGCCAGGCCACCGCGGACAACCCAGTGGGCATCTGCGGCCCGATCGGCCCGACGGAGCAGCTGCCGCTCGTCGCCCGACTGGTCAACGAGCTCGGCCTCTCCCTGCGCCACGCCCACTTCTGGGGGATGGACGAGTGGTACGAGAACGGCCGCGAGGTGCCGGTGACGCACCCGTTGTCCTTCGAGCGGGCGGACCGCGAGCTTTGCTTCAACCGCATCCGCCGCGAGCTCGCGATGCCGGAGGCGAACCTTCACTTCCCGAAAGCCGACCTCGCGACCTACCGGCGCAGCTGGGACGGCGTGCGCTGCGCGGTGATGCAGGGCGGCCAGGGCGACATCAAGCACTGGGCCTTCAACGACCCCGTGCGCCGCCGCGGCAAGCACCGCGACGCGCCGCCGACGCCCGCGGAGTACCGCCGCCTCGCCACCCGGGTGGTCGAGCTGCACCCCGTCACCCTAGCCCAGAACGCCCGCACTTCCGGAGGCGGCAACATCACGATGGTGCCGACGCAGGCGATCACCGTCGGACCGGTGGAGACCTGGCAGGCCGAGAAAGTCTCCATCTGGCAGGCGGGCACGCACGACAACCCGCTCGGCCAGCGCCTGACGACCCTGATGATCAGCCGGGGGATCGCCGACAGCGCGGTTCCGATGTCTTTGCTCGCCGAGCATCCCAACGTGCAGTTCAACTTCTTCCGCGGCGGCCTCGGTACCTGCGCAGTCGAAATGCACTGAGCCCCGCTTCCCCGCCTCCACGGCAACCACCCCCAACCCTATGTCCACCTCACCGGACCAATCCGCCCTCAAGTTCAAGCTCTGCGGCTTCATGTTCCTCCAGTACTTCATCTGGGGCGCGTGGTACGTCAGCATGGGCCCGTACCTCGCCGTCACCCTCAAGTTTGAGGGGGCGCAGATCGGCCTCGCCTACGGCGCCTTCGCCATTGGCGCGATGATCTCGCCGTTCCTCGTCGGTCTGATCGCCGATCGCTACTTCGCCTCGGAGAAGATCCTCGCCGTCCTCGGCCTCGCCGGCGGCGTGGTGCTCTGCCTGATCCCGCGATGCACGACGTTCTCGTCGTTCTACCCAATGCTGATCCTCTACTGCGCGCTCTACGTGCCGACGCTGGCGCTGGGCAACTCGCTCTCGCTCTCGCACCTCGCCAACCCGAAGGTCGACTTCCCGCGGGTGAAGATGCTGTCCGCCGTCGGTTGGATCGCCGGCCTCTTTGGCTTGGGGCTGATCGCGAGCGCGGAGTCGCCGGTGCAGTTCTATCTCGCGGGCGGGGCCTCGATCGTGTTCGGCCTCTTCTCCCTCGCGCTGCCGCACACCCCGCCGCGCAAGACCGGCGCCAACGTCAGCCTCGGCGAGATCCTCGGCCTCGACGCCCTCGCGCTGCTGCGCAAGCCGTCGTTCGCGATCTTCATCCTCTGTATGTTCCTGATCTGCATCCCGCTGTACTTCTACTTCGTGAACCTCGGGGTGTACCTCTCCGAGCTGAAGTGGACGAATATGCTGGAGAAGACGTCCCTCGCGCAGGTCTCGGACGTCATTTTCTTCCTGCTGCTGCCGATCTTTCTCCGGCGCTTTGGCTACAAGATCACCATCTTCCTCGGCATCGCCTGCTGGGTGGCTCGTTACTTCGCCCTCGGCTACAGCGCCGACGGCGGGGCGGCCCAGACCGCGCTGATCTTCACCGCTATCCTCCTGCACGGCGCCTGCTACGACTTCCTCTTCATTGCCGGCCAGCTCTACGTCGACGAGGAGGCCAACGCGCGCATCCGCGGGGCCGCGCAGGGGCTCATCGCCTTCATTCTCTGGGGCGTGGGCGCCTTCGTCGGCACGCTGCTCGCCGGCCAGGTCCTCGCCCAGCACGCGCTGAAGACGCCCACCGCCGCCGGGATCGCCCACGACTGGAAGGCCATCTGGCTGACGCCCGCGTGGGGCGCCCTCGCCGTGCTCGTGATCTTCGTGATCTTCTTCCGCAACCCCGGCCGCAAGGCGGACGAGCCGGCCGGCAGCTGAGTCCCCGCGCCCCGCGCGGACCGGCCCGCGCCGAGGCGCTCAGCGGAGCGCCAGGTGGCGGATCTCCCGCGCGTCCAGCGCGCGGGAGAAGACCGCGACCTCGTCCAAGCGACCCTCCCAGTTCGAGTCGTTGTCGGACCGGCCGCCGAACATCGTGTCGGCCACGGTCCCGGGCGCGGCCGCACCCTCAAGCTCGAGTTCCCCGTCGAGGTAGACCCGCACTGTGCCGCCGTCGCGCACCAGCGCCACGTGCCGCCAGGTCCAGCGCGGGACCACGGTCCGGCCCGCGAGCCGCGCCTCCGCCGCGGGACCGCGTTGAAATACCAACCGGCCCGCGTGCGGTCCCTGCCCGGCGAGCCCGAGGTGTTCGCCGGCGCCGCTCAGCCCGTGGTCGTGGTCGCGCGAGTAGAACCAGCCCGCCATCGCCCGGGCGCCGTCCGGCATCCCGTTCCAGATCCACAGCGAGACGGTGTGCCGCGGGCCAAGGTCGGGCAGGCGCGCGCGGAGGCGGCCCCCGGCGAAGTGCGGGGCGCGGTTGACGATGCCGGGGCCGCAGAATTGCTCCGCGCGCGGACCGTCGAGGTAAAAGGTCACCGCCGGCTCGTAGTGCGCGTCGCGGTGCGCGGGGGTCGCGTCAACCGCGAGCGGGCCCGTGAACTCGTCGAGACGCCACCATGCTGCAGGGCGGGCGGCGAGGATCACCTTGGCCGCCGGCCCGGCGGGTAGGTCCCAACTCCGCCGCGGTTTTCCGCCCACCTGCTCGAGCAGCTCGATCGCGGCCTGAGTGATGCGCGGCTCCGCACTCACCTCGAGTCCAGCCGAGCGCGCCGCCCAAGTGTTGTAGCCGCCAAACAGGTGGTGCTCCAGGGGCGGAATGTAGCCGTCGCCGCCGTTCGCGAGTTCGATCACCATCGTCCGCTCCAGCGGGCTGGCAGCCTTCAGTTTCAGGCCGGTGATGGCGTAGGTCTCGCACGGCGTCGTCGCGATCGCGATATCGCCGAGGCGCAGCGCCTGCACGACGATCTCGGTTTCTTTGCGCTCGTGCAGGAAGAGTTGCTCGCGCGCGTAGATTTCGGGCTGGGTCACCGGGAGGCGGTTGCCCATCGCGGCGACCACCCGCTGCGCCCACTCGAGCCGCTGCGCGTC
>NEUZ01000069.1 GCA_002304435.1 Opitutia bacterium Tous-C8FEB
CTGCCAGTCGGCCTCGGTCTGGGGGCGGCCGTCGGGGTTGGTGGCCCGGGGAAAGAGGTCGTTGGTGAACATCACCCCGTGGCCGATGAACACCTCGTCCTCGATGGTGACGCCCTCGCAGATGAAGGTGTGACTGGAGATCTTGCAGCGGGCGCCGATCTTCGCGCCCTTCTGGATCTCGACGAAGGTGCCGACCTTGGTGTCGGCGCCGATCTCGCACCCGTAGAGGTTGGTGAACCCGAACACCCGCGCGCCGGGGCCGAGCTTCACGCCCGCGCCGGTCAGCTGGAACTCTTGGTGGGAGGCCATACTCAGGCGGTGGCGGCCGGCGTCAGTTCCACGGGGGCGCCGTTCAGCTTCAGCGAGCGGGACGAGGCTTCGAGAATACGGACGACCTCGAGCCCGGCTTCTCCAGAAGTCACCGGCACCCGGTTCTGCTGGATGCACTCAAGGAAGTGCGCGCACTCGGTGCGCAGCGGCTCATCCTGCTTGATGTAGGGGCTGTAGATGTCCCCGTAGTGGTAGGCGTACTGGAACTCGGCGAAGGTGTCGTAGTGCGGCGGGCGCTCCACCCGGACATCGAACACCTTGATCTTCTCCTGCGGCGCAATGTCGTCGTACACGATCATTCGCTTTGAGCCCACGATGGTCATCTCGCGCACCTTGCGCGGGTCGTGCCAGCTGCTGTGGATGATTGCGGTCCGCTCCTTCGCGAAGGTCAGGCTGAGCGAGGTCACGTCTTCGATCCCCCGGGTGACGTGCGCCCCGCCGCGGCAGTTTACGCTCAGCGGGCGCTCATTCATGATGTAAAGGATGATCGAGATGTCGTGCGGGGCCAGGTCCCAGGTCACGTTGATGTCCTTCTGGAACAGCCCGAGGTTCAGCCGTCGGGCGGAGATGTAGCGCAGTTCCCCGATGTCGTGGTTGTCGACGATCTGCTTGATGCGGCGGACGGGGGCCGAATACAGGAAGGTGTGGCCGACCATCAGGGTGACGCCCTTCTGCTTGGCCAGCGCGATGAGCTCCTCGCATTCGGCGACCGAGGCGGCCATCGGCTTCTCGATGAAGGTGTGCTTGCCCGCGAGCAGGCTGGCCTTCGCCATCGGGAAGTGGAACCGCACGGCGGTCGCGATCAGCACCGCGTGGATCTCCGGATCCGCCACCATCCGCTGGTAATCGGTCTCACCTTCGACGCCGGGGTAGAGGGAGCAGATGTGGCGGAGGCGGTCCTCGCTCACGTCGCACACCGTCTTCACCCGGCAGTCCGGGAGGGCGCGGAGGTTGCGGACCAGATTGGGGCCCCAGTAGCCGAGGCCGACGATGCCGACGTTGAGAATTTTCTTCACGGAAGGTTCAGGAATTGCGGCTGAGGCCGGGGCCCGGCTGGGGCTCGCCCAGGCCGGCGACCGCGGGGGCGCGCCGGCTCTGGCGGATGTCCGCCAACTGGACGATGAGCGCCGGGACGGTCAGGAGGATGATGCGCACATCGAGCCAGAAGCCGCGGCGGGCGGTGTACTCGTGGTCGAGGCGGATCATCTCGTCGAAGGTGGTGCGATTCTTGCCGGAGACCTGCCAGAGGCCGGTGAGGCCGGGGGCGCTGGCGAAGCGGGCGCGCTGACGCGGGGTGTAGAGCTCGTACTCGTAGGGGATGCAGGGCCGGGGGCCGACGATGCTCATCTCGCCGCGCCAGACGTTCACGATCTGCGGCAACTCATCGAGGCCCGTGGCGCGCAGGCACCAGCCGAGCGGGATCAGGCGGGAGTCGGTGCCGTCGAGCTTGCGCATCGGCGCGTTGGTCTCGTGCAGGCGCTGGAAATGCTGCTGGTGGCCGCGGGTGTCCGCGCCCACGTGCATCGTGCGGAACTTGTAGATGCGGAACCGCTCTCCGTGCAGCCCCACGCGCTCCTGGCGGAACAGGATCGGACCGGGCGAGCGCAGCCGCAGCAGCACCGCCATGAACAGGGTCAGCAGCGCGAAGGCCGGGAACGCCACCAGGCAGCACGTCACGTCGAGTGCGCGCTTCCAGGGCGGTAGGGGGGGCTGGACCTCAGACGACATGGCGGCGCGAAAGGGGGGAGGCGGACGCGGCACGGCCCCGGGGAAACCCTCCCGGGATCGGATCGGCGGCGGACGGCGTCAGCGCGGGCATGGGAACAGCGTCGGAGGGGAGTGGGGGACTGTCCACGGGCGGGGGAGGGGGAAAACGCACATTGCAGGTGCGTGGCATTGCGTAGGACCGGGCGGCCAGGCGGAGGGGATCTCCGCGTCGGCTAGCACCGGAAAAAAGCTTGCGTTGGCGTTGTGGCCGAGAGGCGACCGGCGGGCGCTCAGGGCGCCATTCAACTGCGGGTGGGCTGGGGGTTCGTTCGCGGGGCGAACGTTGGCTCAAACCTTGCGGAGCTGCGTGCGGCTGATGGTCGCGGGGATGCCGGTTTGCAGGACGGAGAGTAGAATCGCGACCCGATCTTTCTCCTCTTCGGCGCGCAGGATCACGGCGGAGAGCCCGCGCATCGGGCCGTCGGTGATTTCCACGGTATCTCCCGGACGCAGCGGCGAGGGAAGCTGGAGGACGTCGCCCTTGTCGCCGGCCCAGGCCCGCAGATCGCCGATCAGGGTATCCGGTACCGGAGCCGGACCGCTGCCGAGGTGAACCAGATCGAGGGCGTCGGGGGCGTAGCGGACGGCGCGGTAATGCGTGCCAAGCTCGAGCCGGCAGAACAGGTAGCGGGGAAAGAGGGGGCTAGTGACCAACCGCCGGACGCGGCGGATGGTACGGTGTTGCTGCAGGCGAGGGAGGTAGGTCTCGAGGCCGAGGGACGTGCCGCAGTACTCCGCCACCGCCGCTTCGCGTTTTGGCTTGGTGTGGAGGCAGTACCAGTTCACGCGGCCGACTTCGGGCTAAACGCCGGATTTTGGCAAGCTGCCGCCAGCCCGGTGCACGGCGTCGCAGGACGACGGGCGGCCGGGGTGGGGGAGGCCCTGGGGGCGGAGGACGTTCCTGGGGCCAGAATTTTGAATTTGAGGTGGCGGTCGCCGCTGGCGGCACCGTCGTTGGGAGCAGGTGTGGGTATCCCCCATTCGAAAGACCTTTGCACTAAAAAAATAGGGCAGGAGCCTCAGTTCCGGGCGACGGTCAGAGGCCCCCAAGGCAGGCGGAAATGCTCGCTCGGCGGCATTTGCCTTGCCCCGGAGTGCCTAGGCGCGGGAGATGGGGTTTTTATGGCCGAAACCGGGCGTCATCCCTTTTTACAGGGCCTCAGCAAGCATCGCGGCGCGCCGCCCACGGTGGTCGTCATCTTCGGCGCGTCCGGCGACCTCACCGCGCGCAAGCTCCTCCCGGCGGTCTACAATCTGAGCCACGACAACCTGTTGCCGGCGGATTTTCACCTAGTGGGCTTCGGCCGTAAGGTGATGGCCGACGACGAGTTCCGGGCGGCGGCGGCGGCGGCGGTGAAGGAGTTTTCGCGGCGGGAGCCAGAGCCGGAGGTTTGGGCCCGGGTGGCAGCGCGGACCGCCTACGTGGCGGGTGGGTACGACGAGCCGGCGGCCTACCAGCGGCTGGCGGCCCAGTTGGCGGAACTGGAGCGCCAGCTCGGGCGGGACCTCCAGCGGATTTTCTATGTGTCGACCCCGCCTTCGGTCTTCGCGCCGATCATCGAGCAGCTCGGGGCGTGCGGGTTAGCGGCGGTGCACCGGGACACGCCGTTACATTCGAAGGTCATCATCGAGAAGCCCTTCGGCAAGGACCTAGCTTCGGCGCTGGCTCTGAATGCGGCGATCCGCGGGGTGTTCGCGGAGCACCAGGTTTATCGCATCGACCATTACCTCGGGAAAGAGACGGTGCAGGACCTGCTGGTGCAGCGTTTCGCCAACGCGATCTTCGAGCCGCTCTGGAACCGCAACTTCATCGCCAGCGTGCAGATCACGGTGGCCGAGGAGGTCGGCGTGGGCTTGCGGGGCGGGTATTACGAGCAGAGCGGGTGCCTGCGCGATATGCTGCAGAATCACACGATGCAGCTACTCGCGCTGACCGCGATGGAGCCGCCCGGCTCCTTGGCGCCAGAGGCGATCCGGGACGAGAAGGTGAAGGTCCTGAACGCGATCCAGCCGCTGGTCGTCGGCCCGGGCGGCGATGTGGCGCGGGCGCAGTACGCGGCCGGGATGGTCGCGGGGCGGGCGGTGCCGGGATACTTGGAGGAGGAGGGGATCGCAGCGGCGTCGGCGACCGAGACCTACGCGGCGCTGCGGCTCTCGATCAACAATTGGCGCTGGCAGGGCGTGCCGTTTTACCTCCGTTCGGGGAAGCGGCTGGCGCGGCGCGTATCCGAGATCGCGGTGAACTTCCGCCGGCCGCCCGGCACGCTGTTTGCGGGCGAGACCGCCCGCTTCGACCTCGCGGCCAACACCCTGGCGTTCCAGATCCAGCCCGACGAGGGCTTGAGCCTCATCCTGAACACCAAGATCCCCGGATTGGAGACGCGGACTCAGCCGGTGAAGATGAACTTCCGGTACGCGACCACCTTTGGCTCCAACACCGCCGAGGCGTATGAACGGCTCGTGCTCGATGCCATCATCGGCGACGGCACGCTGTTCATCCGGGGCGACGAGACCGAGGCCTCTTGGCGCCTGTACACGCCGGTGCTCGAGTCGTGGCGGGCGGCGGGGCGCGAGGGGATGGACACCTACCCGGCGGGCAGCTGGGGTCCGGCCAGTGCGGAGGCGTTACTGGCGGGCGCGCAGCACCGCTGGCGTCAGCCCTGAACCGAGGCACGCTGCGCAATGGAGGCGATATTTGAGGCATTGCCGGGGCTCGAGGTGCCGGTGGGCGGCATTGGCCGGAGCTTGGCGCGGATGTGGGCGGATGAAGCAGCCGGGGGGCGGCCGGCGCCCGAGGCGGAGGACGCCAAGGCGACGCAGGTCAACTTTGTGCTGCACCTGGGGTTCAATACCGATGCGGCGGATGCGGCGCGGCAGTTCGCGACCGTGGTGCGCTTTGCCCAGCGGTATCCCTGCCGGGTGGTGGTGCTGTGTCCGCGGGCGCCGGCGGCGGGCGGGCCGCCGCTGCGGGCCAAGATTTACGGGGAGTGTTTCCTCGGGCGGACGCGGGCGGACAAGCGGTGCGTCGAGTTCGTGATGTTGAGTTACGACCGCAGTGCCCGCGCGCAGCTGGAGGACCAGGTCTCGATCTGCCTGTCGACCGATCTGCCCCTCTACTATTGGGCGCATCGCTTTGCGGACAGCGGGCGCCTGGCGGATTACCGGTTTTTGCTCGGCCAGGCGAAGCGGGTGATTCTGGACAGTGCGGAGTCGCCGGCGGATGCGATGAGGTACCCGTGGCCGAATCCAGCGGCGATCCGGGATTTGGCGTATTGTCGGTTGTTGCCGGTGCGGCAGGGCGTGGGCCAGTTCTTGGCGGCGTACGCGCCCGAGGCCCTGACGGGCGGCCTGAGCGGCGTGGAGGTGGGGCACGGGGCTGCGTGGCGCGCCGAGGGCCGGGTATTGGCCAAGTGGGTCGGCGAGCGGCTGGGGGCGTGTGGGTGGGGCGCTGGGCCGGGCGGCGTCGAGGTGCGGGAGCAGGTGGAGGCGGGGGTCGATCTGGGCTTGCGGTTCCGGTATGCGGGGGGCGGCAAGGAGTTTGTGTGGAGCGGGGATCTGGCGGCGGGTCACGCGCATTTCCGGGCAGATTTCGGCCAGGGTCGGACGGAGCTGACGGCGGGCCTAGCGTTGTTGGCGCCCGAGGTGGCGCTGAGCGAGGCGATGTTTTTCTGAGGATTCGGGGGCGGTTCGAAAGGCGGTGGGAGGAAGGCCGGGGCCTGTCCGCCGTAGCGGGTGCGAAGGTGGGCGCGTTGCCCCGGTTCGTGCAGGCGGAAGCGCAGGATCGCGGAGCGATTCTGGTCCCTTGCTCCCCACGCTTCGCGCAGATGTCGGTCAGCAGATGACCGAGGTCCTCTGCTAAAGTGCAACCATGAGCACCGCATCTTCTCTCCTCGTCACCCTCTGGCGCCTCCGGCTCCTGCACCTCAGCCTCGTCAGCGCCGGGGGCACGGCCTTCCCCGGGTTGCCCGCGCGCAAGCGGAAACCCAGGCACGAACTGGACCTGGTGCTGGAGGAACTGGAGGAGAAGTCCGGCCCCTCGCGCCGCCCAAAGCTCCCGCGGACTGCTTCCCTTCTGCAGGTCGCCGGGGAGGTCGCGCAGCAACTCGGCGAAGAGGATTGGGACGCGGATGAGCCCGGCGCCCTCGACCACCTGCGCACCGGGCTGCGGCGGCGGATTGCCCGCACCGAACGCCTGCTCGGCGACCGCGCCCCCCTCGAGGGCCTCGACCCGGACGCCCGGGCGAGCGTCACCGCGGTGGCCCAACTGCTCGACCTCTCCGATTCCGAGCGGCTGGTGCTCGCCTTCATTTTGATGCTGGGGACGGAGTCGAAGCTCGACGCCGCCGCCAACTGCCTCGGCCACGACCTGGATGACCGGATGGCCGACCACGCGGTCGCCACGGCCACCGGGCTCTCCGCGGCCGAGGTGGCCAAGGTCTTCTCCGCCCAGTCCCGCCTGATGTCCTGCCAGCTGCTCAAGCGCGACCGCAGCGAGCTCCGGCTGCTGGGTAAGTGGGACTGGACCTCCCGCGGCTTCGCTGCGGCCATGCGCGAGGCCAACTTCGACCCGTTGAAGGCGCTCCGCGACCGGGTGGTGCCGGCCCCGGCGCCCCAGATGGCCTGGGCGAACTTCGCCCACCTGGGTGACCTGGCCAACTCGCTGCGCACCTACCTCAGCGAGGCCCTTCGGACCGGGCGCAAGGGCGTCAATGTCCTCCTCCACGGCCCCCCCGGCTGCGGCAAGACCCAGCTCGTCCGCCTCCTCGGACGGGAGGTGGCTGCGGAGGTCTACGAGGTCAGCACGGAGGATGCCGATGGGGACGCGATCGGGAATGCGTCGCGCCTGCAGGCCCTGCGGGTGGCGCAGGAGTTCACCGCCCGCCGCCGAGCGCTGCTGTGCTTCGACGAGATCGAGGACGTGTTCCCGCGGCCGTTCCCGTTCGGTTTCGGCGGCCAGCGGGGCGGGTCGTTCAAGGGCTGGATGAACCGGATGCTGGAGCAGAACGCGACCCTCACGTTCTACCTGACCAACGCGGTCGAGGCGCTCGACGCGGCCTACGTCCGCCGGTTCGACTTCACCCTCGAGCTGAAGGTGCCGCCGCAGGCGGCCCGCGAGGCCCAGTTGAAGGATCTTCCCATCGCGGTCGCGCCGCAGACCTTGGCGCGGCTGGCGGATCATCCGCAGCTCACCCCGGCGGTGATCCAGCGTGCCGCGGGGGTGGTCGCCACGGTGGCCGCCGCGACGCCCGGTCTCGATGCCTCGCGGCAGCTGGAGGCCCTCGTTAACCAGACGCTCCGGGCCCAAGGCCACTCGACGCTGAAGGCCCACGCCGCCGCGCCTGAGGTCTACGATCCGCGGTTCATCCATTCCGACATCGACCCCGCCGCCCTGGTGGAGGGACTCCGCGCCGCGGGCTCCGGCCGCCTGTGCCTTTACGGGCCGCCGGGCACGGGCAAGACCGCCTTCGCCCTGCACCTAGCCCGCTCCCTGGGCCGCGGCCTGCTCGTGCGCCGCGCCTCGGACCTGCTCAGCCCCTTCGTGGGGGTGGCCGAGAAGCAGATCGCCGCCGCCTTCCGCGAGGCGGAAGAGTCCGGCGCGGTGCTCCTGATCGACGAGGTCGACTCCTTCCTCCAGGACCGGAGCCGCGCGCAGCGCGGCTGGGAGGTGACGCAGGTGAATGAGTTCCTCACCCAGCTGGAGAACTTCCCCGGGATCTTCGTGGCTTCCAGCAACCTGATCGACGGCTTCGACCCGGCCGCGCTCCGCCGGTTCGACCTGAAGGCCAAGTTCGATTACCTCCGGCCCGACCAGGCGGTCGCGCTGCTGCAGGCCCACCTGGCCAACGCGGGCCTCCCGCCCGCGGGGGCCGAGGTGGACGGCCGCGTCTGCCGGCTCACGGCCCTCGCGCCGGGCGACTTTGCCGCGGTGGCCCGCCAGCACCGCTTCCGGCCGCTGCGCAGTCCGGAGGATTGGGCGGCCGCCCTAGACGCGGAGTGCCGCCACAAGCCCGGTGCCCGCCACCGTCCCGCCATCGGCTTCGGCGGCGCCGCCGCCTGAGGGCCCGGGCACTGACCGTTCCATTTCAATGTCCAACTCCATGCCGCCTCCGCTCCCCCGTCCCCATTTGTTCGGCCTCCTCGCGGGGCTGTTCCTCGCCGCCGCCCTGTGCTTTGCCTCGGTGATGGTGACCCGCACCTGGGTCCACCTGAAGGAGAGCCAGCTGATCCAGGTCACCGGCTCCGCCCGCAAAAACGTGCGTTCCGACCTCTGCGTCTGGAACGGCGTGCTCCAGACGGAGGGCAAGACCTTGGAGGAGGCGCGCGCCAAGTTCGAGGGGGACCAGCGCCGGCTGGTGGCTTTCCTCACCGCCAAGGGCTTCGCGAAACACACCCTCTCCCCGGTGCACGTGCGCGACATTACCCCCCGCGCCAAGGGTTCGCCGGACGCCGATGAAGACCAAGTGCCGCAACGCATCGGCTATCAGCTGCTGCAGGGGGTGCAGATCACCTCGGAGCGGGTCGAGGACCTGCCGAACCTAGCTGCCGAATGCCTGAAGCTGCTGGCCGACGGGGTGGTCGTGCAGACTTCCGGCATCCAGTACATTTACACCAAGCTGCCCGAGGCGCGCCTGACGATGATGGGCGAGGCGACCGACGATGCCCGCCGCCGCGCGGAGGAGATCGCCGGGCGCGGCGGCCGGGCCGTGCGCGAGCTGCGGACCGCACGGATGGGGGTCGTGCAGGTGAACCCCCTGCACGGGACCGCCACCTCGTGGGAGGGCAACAACGACCAGAGCACCCTCGAGAAGACGATCTCCGCGACCGTCAGCGCCGAGTTCAGCCTGCGCTGAGGCGCCGTAGTCTTCTCTTCCGCGGCGCGGCTGCGAGCTCCGGTCCACCGGCGCCTCCACTCCGTTCGCGGTGCTCCGTGGATTGACCTCGGCTGCGCCTGCCCCGCGGCCGCCCCCGGCGTGCCTCCACTGCTCCTAGAGTGCGCCTACCCTGCGCCCATAGTGCGCTTGTAGTGTTCCTCCAGCGTGCCTACAGTGTGCCTCCAGTCCTCCCTCGGTTCTCGTTCGGTTCTGATTCGATTCTGATTCGGTCGGAATACTTCCAAATGTTGCTAGCCCGAGCCGAAGAGGGCGTGGAAATTGTGCTCCAGGCGCACCTCCAGGGCCTTCGGGTCCGCGCCGCGGAGCTCCGCGAGGGCCGCCTGCGCCGCCACGAGATCCGCCGGATGGGCCACCTCGGTGCCGTCCGCCCGCGCGGGCAACGGAAAACGCCTCCGCTCGGCCGGCAACGGCATCGCCGGGGCGTCCGTCTCCACCAACAGCCGCTCCTCCGGCAAAGCCCGCACGAGCGCCTGGAACCGCTCCGCGCGGGCACTCCCCGCCGCCGCCCCCAGCCGGTGGCCATTAAACGAAAAATACGCCCCCAGCTTCGCGTACGCCCCAATCAACTCCACCGGCCCCCCATAGGCGTGCAGCAAAAAGCCGGCCGGCGGCCGCGGCGTCTCCGCCAACGCCGCACTCAGCGCCCCCCACGCCTCCAAGCAATGCACGCTCGCCGGCCGGCCCCGTTCCGCCGCGAGCGCCAGTTGCCACCGGAACGCCTCGTCCTGCTCGGCGAGGGACGCCCGGCGCAGGCCCGCCAGCCGGGGATCGTCCGGGCGCGCCCGCTCCAGGATCCAGCGGTCCAGCCCGATCTCGCCGACCGCCGCCCGCGGATCCGCGTCGAGCTGGCGCCGGAGTGCGTCCCGCCAACCCGGCGACGCATTGCCCACGTCCCACGGATGCAGGCCGTAACTGGGCCGGACCCACGGGAAACGCCGCGCCAACTCCGCCACCACCGGCCAATCCGCCTCGCAGGTGCCGTTGACCACCATCGCCCCGATCCCCGCCGCCGCGCGGTCCGCCGCGATGCGGTCCCAATGCGGCCGCAGCCAATCGTCCTGCAGGTGATTGTGCGCGTCGTACAGCATCCTAGGGGCGAGCAGGAGCCTCCGCGGCCGCGAGGGCACGGATGCGGGCGAGCGCGGATGCGAGCCCGTTGCGCCGAGTAGGGGACAGGTCCCGCAGCAAGCCCAGTTCGGCCAGGGGATCCCGCGTGCAGGTCGCGATATCGGCCGTTTCCGCGCCCGAATAGACCTCGCACAGGAGCAACAGCAGGCCGCGCACCACGGGCGAATCGGCGTCCGCGCGGAAAGTCCAGCGCCCGCCTTCCTCCCGGCCGGTCAGCCAGACGATGGAGATGCAGCCAGTCACGCGATTTGCGTCGATCCGTTCCGCCGCGGGCAGCGGGGGGACGCGCCGGACGCGGTCCACGACAAAAGCGAGGCGTTCCTGCGGGTCCTCGAAGGCTGCGAGGTCCGCCGCCAGCCGCGTCAGGGTGTCACCGGGGGTCATCGCCCCGAGCGTGCCTGCCGCGGCCGACCCGGCAAGCCGGGTCAATTGTAGAACATCGCCTCGTTCGTCTGGAACAGGGCGTGCGCGAGCTTGGCCCAGGCGTCGAGCGGCAGGCGGTTCTCAAAGGTGCCGCCGATCTGGGTATTGAACCGGCCCTGCTGTTTGGGCGCCACCTTGGGGGCGGCCTTCTTCGCCTTGGCCGCATCCTTGGCGCTGATCTTGGGGGCGGGCTGGTCGGCAGTCAGCTTCACGTCCGCGCCGCCCGGATTGGACGCCACATACTTGAGGCCCAGATCGACCTCCTGGCGGCTCGGCCAGCGTTGGAAGATGGCGAGGTAAAGCAGCGTCACCCGGTCCTCATCCGACTTGAGTTCCGCGAAGGCCGGCCGATCGACCAGCTTGCGGGCGGTCTCGATGACCATCGGGCTGTTCATCAGGAACAGCGCCTGCTGTGGCACGAGGGTCTCGTGGCGCCGTCCGGTCGCGACATCGGGGCTCGGGAAATCGAACTGGGTCAGCAGCTCCGGCGGATTGGTGCGGTCGATGATGGTGTAGACGGCACGCCGCTTGGCGAAGCCCTCGCTGCTGATGGCCACGGGCTTGCCGCCATAAGTGCGGTCCAGCTCGCCGGCGATCGCCAGCAGGGCGTCGTGCAGTTCCTCGAAGTCCATCCGGCGGAGATTATAGCGCCAGAGGAGCTGGTTGTTGGGGTCCTTCTCCGCGTACGCCGGATTGGTCTGCGTGCTCTGCTGGTAGGCGGCGCTCAGGACGATCTGCCGATGGAGCTTCTTGAGCGACCAACCCTCTTCGATGAAGGTCGCGGCCAGCCAGTCGAGCAACTCGGGGTGGGTGGGCGGCGCGGACATATTGCCGAGGTCGTCCGGCGTCGCCACGAAGCCTTGGCCCCAGTGCTGCTGCCACATCCGGTTGACGATCACGCGGGCGGTCAGGGGGTTCTTGGGGTCGGCGATGGCCATCGCGAGCTGCCAGCGGCCGGAGCCCTCCTTCCACTCGGGCCGCTTCTTCGGGTCCGGGGAGAGGATCTCGAGGAAGCGCCGCGGGACAATGTCGCCCCGGTTCTGGAGCTCGCCGCGCAGCAGCACGGGATAGTCGCGCGGCTTGGGCGCATCGACGAGGATGTTGGCTCGGGCAGGTGCTCCAGGATGCTTGGTCTCCAGTTCGGCGATGTCGCGGTGGAGCTCGCGCTCCATCCGCTGCAGGCGCTGGCGCAGGCCGGGATCGATCTTGGTGGCGGGTGCCTTCGCCTTGCCCTTACCGCCCGTGGCCCGGCGCAGCTCGGCCTGATCTTCCTTCAATTCGGCCGCCCGCTTGTCCAAGGCGGCCGTCTTCTCCAGATAGTCCAGATAGTCGTCCGTCTTGGGTACGGTCGCCGCGATCGGCGGGAGCACCTCGGGTACGGAGGTGTTCGCGAACACGCCATACAGGGAATAGTAGTCCTTGATGGAGACGGGATCGAACTTGTGGTCGTGGCAGCGGGCGCAGGTGACGGTGAGGCCGAGGAAGGCCTTGGTGGTCACGTCGATCTGGTCGCCGATGATGTCGTCCTTCCGGCCATTGAACTGATTGCCGAGGGTCAGGAAGCCGAGCGCCGGGAGCATCGCGCGATTGGCGGGGGGCTCCACGCCCTGGTCCTTGGCGCGCTTCTCGATGCCCGCCTGGAGGCGATCGCCGGCCAGTTGGGCGATGATGAACTGATTGTAGGGCAGGTCCGCGTTGAAGGCGTTGATCACCCAGTCGCGGTACGTCCAGGCGTGGGCGAAGCGGTTGTCCTCCTGGCGCGGGGCGTCGCCCTTGGTGTCCGAGTAACGGGCGACATCGAGCCAGTAGCGGGCCCAGTGTTCCCCGTATTGCGGGGTGGCGAGCAGGCGATCGACGAGCTTCTCTACCGCGTCGGGGGCGGTATCGGCGACGAACTTCTGCACCTCTGCCGGGTGGGGCGGCAGGCCGATGAGGTCAAAGTACAGGCGGCGGATCAGGTTCGCGCGGTCCGCCGGGGCGTTGGGCCGCATCCCGTTGGCCTCGAGCTTGGCGAGGACGAAGCGGTCGATCGGCGAGCGGGCCCAGGCCGCGTCCTGCACGGCGGGCAGGGCCGGCTTCTTCACCGGCTGGAACGCCCAATGGTTGCGTCCGGTGCCCGCGTAGGTGCCGCCGGGCGCGCCGGCGGGCTTCACCCGCGGATCCGGCGCGCCGCGCCGCACCCATTCGGTCAGGGCTGCGATCTCGTCATCGGAGAGCTTCTCGCCCTTGGGCGGCATCTGCAGGTCCGGATCCGCGTAGCGGATGGCCTGGATCAGCAGGGACTCGTCGGGCTTGCCCGCCACGAGCGCGGGACCGGTGTTGCCGCCGGCGAGCGTGGCCTCGCGGGTGTCGAGCAGCAGCCCGCCGCGGACCCGGTCGGCCTTCGCGCTGTGGCAGGAATAGCATTTATTCGCGAGGATGGGGCGGACCTTGGCCTCGAAGAACTGCAGGTCCGCCGGCGCGAGGGCGGGCGTGGCCAGCGAGGGCAGCGCGTGCGCCGCTCCGGTCAACAGGCCCAGCAGCGGGAGGAGACGGAGGGCGGTGCGCATCGGTTCAGGCGAGGATGTTGCGGACCACGTTGCCGGCGACGTCCGTGAGGCGGAAATCGCGGCCGTTGAAGCGGTAGGTGAGCTTCTCGTGGTTCAGGCCCAGACAGTGGAGGATGGTCGCGTGCAGGTCGTGGGGGTGAACCTTGTCCTGGATCGCGGCGGAACCGAACTCATCGGTCGCGCCGTGGACCGTGCCGCCCTTGACGCCGCCGCCGGCCATCACGACCGAGAACGCCTTGGCGTTATGGTCGCGGCCGGGGCTGTCGTAGCCGTTGCGGTCGCGGGTGGACTTGCGGCCGAATTCGCCGCCCCAGACGACGAGCGTGGAATCGAGCAGACCCCGCTGCTTAAGGTCGCCCAGCAGGGCGGCGAGGGGTTGGTCGATCTCGCGGGCCTTGTTGCCGAGGCGGGTCTCGAGCTGCTGGTGATGGTCCCAGCCGGTGTGCCAGACCTGGACCATCCGCACGCCGCGTTCGACGAGGCGGCGGGCAATCAAGAGCTGCTTACCCTGCTCGGTGGTGCCGTAGGCGGCGCGGACGGCCTCGGGCTCCTTGTTGATGTCAAAGGCGTCGAGCGACTCGGCCTGCATCCGGAAGGCGACCTCGTAGCTTTCGAGGCGGGTCTCCAGCGCGGCGTCGCGCTGCAGGTTGCGGGCGTGGACCTCGTTGAGCTGATGGATGAGGTCCAGCTGGCGCCGCTGCTCCTTTGCGGTCACGTAGGTGTTGCGGATGTTCTGGATCATCTGCGGCACCGAGGGGGCCTGCGTGTTGATGCTGGTGCCCTGGTAGACGCCGGGGAGGAACGCCGACTGGTAATTGGTGGCGCCGCCCGGGGGTTGGCCGCCGCCGCGGAGGGCGATGAAGCCGGGGAGATTCTGGTTCTCCGTGCCGAGGCCGTAGACCAGCCAGGAGCCGAGGCTGGGCTTGGCGATGCGGAGCGAGCCGGTGTTCATAAACACCGTGGCCACCTCGTGGGCGGGAATGTCGGTCCACATCGAACGGATGACCGCGAGGTCGTCCGCGTAGGCGGCGGTCTTGGCGAAGGCGCTGCTGACCTCGAGCCCGCTCTGGCCGTATTTCTGGAACGTGAAGGGGGAGCCGAGGGCAATCTCGTTGCCGATGATCGTCTTGCCGTCCATCCGCGAGAGGGTCGGCTTCGGGTCCCAGGTGTCGAGGTGGGACGGCGCGCCCTGGGCGAAGATGTGAATGACGGCCTTGGCCTTGCCGGCGAAATGCGGCGCCTTGGGCGAGAGGGGGCCGGTCGCGCCCTTAACGGGGCCCGCGACGAGGTCCTGCGGGCTCAGCAGGTGGGCGAGGGAGAGTCCGCCCATCCCCATCCCGACGCGGTTGAGGAACTGCCGCCGCGTGAGGAAGTAGTCCGCGAGGTCGGTCGAGACGCCGCAGCAGGGGTGGTCTGGGTGGGTCAGCTGTTCGGAGGAATCGGCAGGGTGGGACATAACGGTGAGGGGGCTAGAGGCAGAGGGCGGCGAACGTAAGCGTGGAGACGACCGGCGCGGGGCCGGGTTTCAACGGGGGGCGAGTCGAAGGCAAAACGGGTCGCGAGACGGGGGCAATGGGGAAGTTTGGCCGTGGGTGGGGATTTGGGGAGAAGGGCCAGTGGTACGGACGCTCAGGGCGCGTTGGCGGGGCTTTCAGGCGGTTGAAAAGCTGCTGCAATAATGGTGCAATAAAATCGCATTACCTGTTGGCAGTAAAAATGTTGGGAACTACGCAGAAAGGATTGACGCTC
>NEUZ01000007.1 GCA_002304435.1 Opitutia bacterium Tous-C8FEB
TGGGCCCCGCCCTCCGCGATCAGCGGCGGCGTGATCCGCAACCGGCGGCGTACGGGGTCCGAGCCGTAGGCGGGCGAGATCGCGGGCGGAGCGATCGCCGCGAGCGCGGGATCCACCGTCTCCGGGTCCACCGGCACGTAGCTCTCGGTGTAGGCGGGATAGTTAGTCCACGCCGCGAACGCCGAGCCGAGCAGCCCGGGCGCAAGCGAAAGATCCTGGCGGAGCCCGCCGCGCCGCGAATCCGCCAGGACCGCAAGGTTGTTGGGCGACCAGAGGTGGTAATTCGCCCGCAGCAGCGAATATCCAATGAGCCCTCCCCCCGGCGGTGACGAGGCCGAGTTCCTCAGAAAAGCGATCTGGTTTGCAGTAAGGACCCTGTCGCCTGCGACCAACGCAGCGTTGTTGTCGCTCCGGGGCTCAAAGAGCGGATTCCCGTCCGTGCTCGCCGCCCCGGCCCCGACCGCGAGTTGCTGCCGGACCCGACCCCGCAGGTCCGCGGAGTCATACGGCGCCGCGGTGAGCGTACCCGAATTGTCCGGGACCGCGACGGGCGCCTTAACGCCCTCGTCACCGACCCACCAGGCGTAGCGGCCGTAGGTGGCTTCGGCGTTCGGCGCTCCCGGAAGCCCGCGCGCGCGGAGGTCCTGCAGGGGCACGCTGACAAATTGGGCGCGGTTGGTCGTGTTAGTGGTGCCCCGGGCAACCAGATCCATTGCCCGGGCCGGCGGCGGTGCGTTGGCCGGCGTGACGGCCAGCGCGGGCGACTGGTCATTGCCGGTGGCGGGAGCCGCGAACTCATTGCCGCTGACCAACCAGGTGAGCGGACCGGAGCCATCCGGACCCCAGACCCCGGTGTAGTAGCGGGTACCGTTGACCCCACCGAAGGAGGCCGCGGTGGCAGTCACGCGCTGGTCCGGACCGGCGTGACGCTGCAGCTGGGCCAGCGCCACCTGCATGCCGGTGAGCGCGTGCTCGCGGGCCTGCGCCTGTCGCTGGGTGTTGCCCGCGACGGAAGTCTCGATCCGCGTGTAGGCGGCAAGGCCGACCAGCAGCACCACGATAAAAGCCAACAGCGTGACAACAATCAGCAGCGCGAAGCCGCGCCGGCCGGCGGTGGGAAGACGGCTCACAACCCACCTCCCCGCAGGACGATCCGACGCGTGTACACCCGGGAGTTCTCGGCGGCCACGCCCCACCACCAGAATTGGGCGTTGCCGTTGTAGCGCTGCGGCACGGCAAGCGCGGGCGTCTGCACCTTCTCCAGATTGGCGATCTGCTCCGCGCCGGCGTCGGTGAGAATCCGCACCTTCACGTCGATCACGTCCGGAAAGATGCGGTTGTAGGTTGAGGCGGTAGCGGGAGTGCCCGGCGGCAGCCGCGACTGGAGGGCGGCCGGGGCGTTGGAGAGCGCACCAGCAGCGGTGGCGGGGAAAAGCAGGCGGAGGCCGCCGGGCGCGGCGGCGTCGCGGGCGTAGGCGCGGATCCCGAAATCGATCACGTTGTCGCCGATCACCGCGTCGAGCGTGCGGGTCGTCCCGGGGACGAGTACCGTGCGGGGGTCACCGGTGATGTTGCTGTTGTTCGTCCCTCCGCCAGTGTAGGCGGCACCGGTGATGTTGTAGCCGGACTCGAATACCCCGGGTCGGCTGTTCGCCAATCCGGGGCGCGTCTCGGCGCGATGCAGGAGGTAAGCGGTTTCGAGATTCTGATTATTCGTGGCCTTATAGCGGCGGATAATCTGGTAGCCGACCGCGACCGGAGCAGACGGAACGATAACGTTTCCATTGGCGTCAGTCGCCGGGTTACCGTGGGTAAAGAACCGCAGCCAGACCCCGGCGGTGCCGAAGCGCGCGTCATTGATGGAGGGCGTATTGAGGAGCAGCGAGATGCCGCCCACCGGCTTCGGATTACGGGGCGCGACCTGCCACAGGCCGGTGGGGCCGCCGCTGGAGCCGTTTAGGATGTCCGCGGCGAGCCAGACATTGCCGTCGTCCCGGTGGAGCGCCCCCTGGAGGTCCCGCTCCAGCTGGTCGAGAATCAGCCGGGCCTGCGCATCGGCGCCTAAGCGCGAGCTCGAGCGCGAGGCGCTCGACGAGATGTTCATCACGATCACCGCGATGAAGCCGGCCATAAACGTCGTGATCCCGGCGGCGACCAGCAGCTCCACCAGGGTGAATCCGGTGCGCGCGCGCCTTGGGAGGAGGCGGAACGACCGCGCGCTCATCGCTCAAGCACCCCCGTGAAGTACAACACCTGTTTACGGCCGTGGTCGAAGGCGACTGGACCGCCGGCGTTCTGGGCGGATTGGACCGCCGCCCCAGGCGCGACCTGGACGAACGCCGGCCACCGGACCCGCAGCGTGTAGACAACCGCCGGCGCCGTCGCGTCGAGCTCGGCGGGGGAGACCGCGGGCTGCCGAATCAAATCGATCTCGAAGAACTTGTCCGTATTCGGCATCACCCGGTTGCGCGAGTCGTACCATTGGCGGCGATTCGAGGCCGCGTCGTAAATCCCGACCTCCCCGTCCAATTTGCCGAACAGCACCTCGGGGTAACGCGTGCCGTCGTTCGGGTTGTAGGCGCCGTTCGCGTCCTTCGCCTGCACCGCCGCCGGAGACTGAACGAGCGCCAGCCCCGTCTCAAACGGGACCGCGCGCAACCGGGCGCGGACAGCGTCGGCGACGCGAGCGGCGGCCTCGGCATCGGCTACCCCTCCCACCGCCCGGGTCACCGGCGCGTAGAGCCCGGCCACGGCAAGCATCCCGATGCCGAAGATCACCACCGCGGCGATGACCTCGATGAGCGAGAATCCGGCACGCTTCCGGCTTCGGCGAAACGGGGGGCGCATCATCAGAATCCGGTCGCCGAATCGACCATCGCGACCGCGCCGTTCCGCCGGACAAACAGCCCGCGGACGGTGGTCGCGCTGTCAAACGCCGGCAGCGTGTTGCCGCCGAGCACCGCGGTGGTGAGGGCGATCTTGGTGGGATTTCCAGTGGCGTTGGAGACCACGGTGCCGTCCGGCCCGAACTCCAGGTAGTGGATCCGCCCGCTTTGCCCCTGGCGGTCGAAGAACTGGTTGCTGGCCGCGGCGGACTGCCCGCGGTAGCTGAAGCCCGTGGCGGTGAGCAGGGTCGAGACCGGTCCCGTGGCGGCGTTGTTGTTCCAGCTCACGCCCGAGCGCAGGTGATTGGTCGGCACCGGGGCGGGCGGCACCACGCAGATCGGGGTCGGCAACGACACCGCGGGACCGGCCGCGATCCATACAATCCTGCCGTTTGGCAGCGTCTCGCGTCGGATGACCTGCAGCCGACGCAGGTACCTCTCGGCATCGAGCGCGCTGGCGGCTGGAGGCTGCTGCGCGTGGATAATCAGGCGGGCGAAAGTCTGGTGCAGGGCCGCCTGTGCGCGGGTGCTCGCGACCATTCCAGCGAGGACCGATTGGGCGCCCGAGAGCGCCGCGCCGGAGCTTCCCCGCCCCGCGAGCGCCATTGCCCCCACGCCGGCCAGCAGGACCATCACGCCGATCACCACGAGTAACTCGACGAGCGTGTAACCTCGGCGGGGCGCCACCGGCCGCGGGAGACGACTGGGCCGCAGGGAATGCATTTACTTCCAGCTGAAGATAAACTCGGAGGCCGTCCGCGCCCCGTCCGGCAGGGAGTAAAAGGCGACTCCGACCCGTAGCCCGCCCTGCGCGACCGGGGGCAGGTCAGGCGTCGTCCCAGTGGTCACCGGACTGAGCCGCAGGCCCGTGTTGTCCGGCGGCGCCACGGCAGGCACCGTGGTAATGCCGTCTCCCCCCGCCCCACCGACCTTGATCGCACCATCGAGGTTGCGATCGACGAGGACCGCGATGTCGGTGCCACTGAAGGCGTCCCGGATCAGGCCCCGCTTAGCCGAGAGGGTGGCATCCGTAGTGGCGACCGGGACCATATCCGCCTCGGTGAAGGTGATGAACTGGATGCGGCGCGTGTTCTGCGCCTGCGGCGGCGGCGGGTTGCCGGTCATCGTGGTCGGTAACGCGACGCCGTCTCGCCGGGCACCGACGAGGATCTCGTAGAAGCGGTGCACCGCCGCGAGATTAGCGCCGCCCGCGGTGTTGCCGTTGACCTTGTTCGCGCCGGCACCGGTCGTCTCGAAGGTCGGGTAGTAGCCGTATTCCTGCCGGAAGGCCTCGATCGCGCCCGCCCACTGGGCGAACTGGCCCCGCGTCTTGGCCTTCTTCGCGGCGGTGCGAGCCGACGAGGTGGTGGGCACGAGGATGGCCGCGAGGATGCCAAGGATGGCGATGACGGTCAGCAGCTCGATCAACGTGAAGCCGGAGCGGAGTTTAGGGGCGGTCGGGCGGCGCATCGTGCTCGGGACTTCAGGGGTTCGCATACAGATTGTCGACCATCTCCGCCGACTGGGTGGCGAGGAAGAGACCCGAGGTCACGGTGATGGGCGGCGTCTGCGAGCCATTGGGCGCCACCTTGGGTCCCGGCGAGAACAACACGTAGGACGAGGCCTGCCAGCCGGCGGGGCTGCGGGCGTTCTTGTAATAGTAGGAGTAGCGCCGCTCCCACGGATCCAGCAGGCAGGCGTTCTGCTCCGGCTTGGAGGGCGGGTTCGGCGCATTGCTGACCGGCTGGAGAAACTGGTTCGTCAGGGTGCCGTTCACCACGAAGCGACCCACCTCGATGAGGTTCGGGCCGTTGATCCGGGTCGAGAGATCCCGGGCTCCGAAGGTGCCGGTCAGGCAATTGAAGAGCTTGGCCTGCGCCGTCTGCACCCCGGGACCGGAATTGCGGGCGGTCGGCGTCGCCGGCGCCTGCGTGAACTCTCCGGTCTGCGGGTAATCTCCGTAGAGCCGGCGGAAATCCTCCAGGGCCGTCGCCAGCGCCGCGAGTTCCGCCCGGGCGCGCGCCGTCTGCGCCCGCTCCTTCACCCCGCGGATGGCTCCGACGGAGAGCGTGAACAACACAGCGACCACCGCCGTGACCGCCAGCACCTCCAGCAGCGTGAACCCCGCGCGCGCGCGGCGCCCCATCCTCCGGGGGAGGATCAGCGGAGACGGGGGGACGTGCGGCATAGCGGGAAGGACGCGGCGCGCCGTCCGACGTTACAGCGGGGCGGAGCCGGATCTCCCGGAAGGGATCAGGCCCCACGACCGCCGTATCCGGACGGCCGCCGCGCGCGCTCAGTCCTCGGCCTGCAGCGCCGCCACGACGCTGAAGTCTTCCAGCGTGGTGGTGTCGCCGCGGACCTGGCCACCGGAGGCGATCTCCTTGAGGATCCGGCGCATGATCTTGCCGCTCCTCGTCTTGGGCAGGGCGGCGGCGAACCGGACCGCGTCGGGCTTGGCCAGCGAGCCGATCTCCTTGCCCACGTGGTTGCGGAGCGCCTCCTTGAGCTCCTCGGTGGCCTCGATCCCGGCTTTGAGGGTGACAAAGACGCAGAGGGCCTGCCCCTTGAGCTCGTCGGGCCGGCCCACGGCGGCCGCCTCCGCGACGGACGGATGAGAGACGAGGGCGCTCTCCACCTCCGCCGTGCCGATGCGGTGGCCGGAGACGTTCAGGACGTCGTCGATGCGGCCGACGATCCAGAAGTAACCGTCCTTGTCCTGCCGGGCGCCGTCGCCGGTGAAGTAGACCCCGGGCTGGCCAGGGAACTCGGAGAAGTACTGGCGCTGGTAGCGCTCATCGTCGCCCCAGAGGGTACGGAGCATCGAGGGCCAGGGCTGGGTGATGACCAGCTTGCCGCCGGAGTTGCGGGGCACCTCGCGGCAGCGCTCATCGACCACCTTGGGCACGACGCCGAAGAACGGCCGCGTCCCAGAGCCCGGCTTGGTCGGCGTGATGCCCGGCAGCGGAGTGATCATGATGGAGCCGGTTTCCGTCTGCCACCACGTGTCGACGATGGGGCAGCGCTGCTTGCCGATCATCCGGTGGTACCACATCCACGCTTCCGGGTTGATCGGCTCGCCGACCGAGCCGAGCAGCCGCAGCGAGTCGAGCCGGTGGCGCAGGACGTAGTTGTCTCCCCAGCGCATGAAGGCGCGGATGGCGGTCGGGGCCGTGTAGAGAATCGTCAGCCCGTGGCGGTCGATCATCTCCCAGAAACGGTCGGGCTCGGGATGGTTGGGTGCCCCCTCGTAGATAAACACGGTCGACCCGTTGGAGAGCAAGCCGTAGACCACATAGCTGTGACCAGTGATCCAGCCGATGTCGGCGGAGCAGAAGTAGCGATCGTTCTCCTTTAGGTCGAAGACGTAGTGGGCGCTGAGCTTCGCCCCGAGCAGGTAGCCGGCGCTGGTGTGGAGCACGCCCTTGGGCTTCCCGGTAGAGCCGCTCGTGTAGAGGATGAAGAGCGGGTGTTCGGAGTCGAAGGCCTTCGCCTTGTGCTGGTTGGGCGCGCCTTCCCAGGCCTCCTTCCACCAGACATCGCGGCCCTCGACCATCGTCACGGGGTTGCCGCAGCGCTTGACCACGATCACCGACTGGACCGAGGGCGTGCCCTCGACCGCCTTGTCGACGTTGGCCTTCAGCTCGATGACCTTGCCCCGGCGCCAGCCGCCGTCGGCCGTAATCACCAGCTTGGCCTTGCAGTCGTTGATGCGGTCCTTGAGCGACTCCGGGCTAAAGCCGCCGAAGACGACGGTGTGGATAGCGCCGACGCGCGCGCAGGCCAACATCGCGATCACCGCCTCCGGGATCATCGGTAAGTAGAGGGCGACGCGGTCGCCGGCGCCGACCCCCATATTCTCCAGAATGTGGGCCATCCGGCACACGTGGAAGTGTAACTGCTTATAGGTGATCGTGCGGACGTCGCCCGGCTCGCCCTCGAAGATCAGCGCCGCCTTGTTCTCGCGGGCCGTGCCTAGGTGGCAGTCGAGGCAGTTCTCCGCCACGTTGAGGCGTCCGCCCACGAACCACTGGGCGTGCGGGGGATTCCACTTCAGCACCTTCCGGTACGCCTTGCGCCAGACGAGATGCTCCTTGGCCTGGCGGTCCCAGAACTTTTCTGGGGAGTTGACAGACTCAGCGTAGAGCTTCTTATACCGAGCTTCACTCCCAAGGTTCGCTTGGGCTTTGAACTCGGCCGAAGGCCTGAATTTCCGGGACTCCCGGGATACTGAGGTAATCGTCTGGTCTGGCACGTGCGTGTCGGATTGTAGGGTTTAAGGGACGCCGAACGCGTTTTTTATCCCGACCGAAGTTTCGAGCGTCAAGCCCGGGCCGGGAACAGCCTCTTCTCTGATATGGATCAAACGCCTCCGTCCGCCCCCAACGGCCCCACGCCCGCGCCCGCCAACCCGGCCGCGCCCGTCACTCCCTCGGCTCCCTCCACCCCGCCGGAAAACACCATCCGCGTCGAGGGGGTGCTCGACATCGACCTGCAACGTGGTGGCAACGGCCAGCTGATCGACCTTGCCCGCGGCTGCAAACGGCGGCCAACCGACACCTTCGTGCCCAAGGAGCTGATCCGCCGCTTCAAGCTCCGCGCCGGCTCGATGATCGGGGGCACTGCATTCCCGCCTGACGGCCGGTTCCCCAATCCCAAGATGCGCTTCATCGAGACGGTCGACGGTGTCCCGCTGGAGGACCGCCGCGCCCGTTTTGAGTTCACGACGCTGACGACCATCTCACCGAACCAGCACCTGCGGATGGAAATGAAGGACGGCCGCCTGACCACCCGGGCCGTCGACCTCTTTTGCCCGATCGGCAAGGGCACCCGCGGCCTGATCGTAGCGCCGCCCCGCACCGGCAAGACCACGCTCCTACGCGATATGGCGCTGGGCGTGCTCGAGAACAATCCAGAGTGCCACGTGATGATTTTGCTCGTGGACGAGCGCCCCGAGGAGGTCACCGATTTCCGCCGCAGCGTGCCGGCCGCCGAGATCTGGGCTTCCTCCAACGACGAGCAGATCGAGAACCACATCCGCATCGGCGAGCTCTGCATCGAGCGGGCCAAGCGCCTCGTCGAGGCCGGCCGCGACGTTGTGCTCTTTGTCGATTCGATCACCCGCCTCTCCCGCGCGCACAACACCGCGCGCAACTCGGGCCGGACGGGCTCCGGCGGCCTCGACGTCCGAGCCCTCGAGAAGCCGCGCCAGCTCTTCGCCACCGCGCGTCGTACCGAGGAGGCCGGATCCCTCACCATCATCGCCAGCGTGCTCGTCGAGACCGGGAGCCGGATGGACGACGTGATCTTCCAAGAATTCAAGGGCACCGGCAACATGGAGCTGGTACTCGACCGCAAGTGCGCCGAGATGCGCCTTTGGCCCGCGATCAACATCGGCGCGAGTGGCACCCGCAAGGAGGAGCTGCTGATCGACGCCAAGACCCTCGAGGGCATCCATTTCTTCCGCCGCGCCCTCGTCGCGCAGAAGATCGAGGAAGCGACCGAGACGATGAACGCCCGGCTCTCCAAGACCAAGACCAACGCGGAGTTCCTCAAGCTCATCGCCCGCTGATCTCGAAGGAATTACCGCTTGCTCCGCCCCACTTGTTGAAATTTACCCTTTCCGTTTCCTCCGCCGCCTGATTCCCGCGACCCGACCCACCACGCATGCATAGTTTTTCCGAGCAGTGTCTCGATATGGCCCGCTCAATGCTGGGCCACAACCTCGACTCCATCCAGCCCGACGGCACCATCCTGCCCGCGCACCAAGAGCAATCCCGTCCGGATGAGCCGGGGCACGTCGCCTTCGCCCTCGGCGAATTCTACCGCGCCACGGGCGAGACCACGCTCAAGGGTCACGACCTCGTCGACCTCGCCGCCCGCTGCATCACGGCGCAGATGTTCACCGAGCCCGCCGCCGAAAACGGCCTCGCCTACGCGGCACTCGGCCTGCTCGCCTTCGGCCCCTCCAAGGAGCGCAACCCCGTCTGGGAGCGCCTTGTCGAGGAGACCCAGCTGCGCATCGACAAGTCCCTGCTGCACCGCAGCGACTACGACAACCACTGGCAGGCCTTCAACATTGCCAAGGCCGTCGCCCGCTTCAGCCTCGGCCTCTCCAAGAAGGATGAGACCTCCCGCCTGATCGAGCGGATGTGCGACCGCATCGGCCAGACCAGCTCGAACGGGTTTTTCGACGACTCGACCGAAGGCCTCGGCGGCAACTTCAACCTCTACGGGGTGATGGCGTTCGTCTTCACCCGCTCCGCCCTGCAGCTCCACGCCAACAGCGGCGTGCGAGACCGCAAGTTACCGACTCTCCGCACCTATGCGGAGAAATACATTAAGATGATGCCCGACCTCGTCCGTCAGGACGGCCTCGGGTGGGCCTTCGGCCGCGCCGCCGGCGCCTACGGCCAGATGCATTGCATCAGCCTCATTATGCAGGGCCTCCGCGACGGCTGGATCGCTGACGACCAGAAGGTCAAGTACTACGATATTCTGCGGCGGCTGTTCATGTTCTTCTACGAGACCTACCTCGATCAGGAGCACGGTTTCCTCGACCTCCGCGACGAAGAGCGTACCGCCTACGGCCAGCATACCACCCGGATGGCGAACTTCGACGCCGCCCGCTACCTCTGTCAGTGGTCGCGCCTCGCCAAGACGGTCCAGATGCCCCCCGGCGCGCCCAAGGTGGAGCCCAACCGTACCTCCGGCCGGTTCGTCATCTTCGACAAGTCCAACCGCAAGGAGCAGGGCCTGTTCCTCTACCGCGACGCCGACTCCGGGCTGCACCTGCAGATCCCGCTGGTCAGTTCCGGCTCTACCCTCACCAGCGATTCCCTCGCGTTCCCCCACGCGCCGGGGATCTTCGACTGGCCCAACAACGTCTACAGCCCGATCCTGCTGCCCGAGCTTACCTTCGGAGAGCACGTCACGCTACCGTCCTTCTACGGCAAGAACTGCGTCACGGGGCTCGGCCTGCGCAACAGCTTCTTCTTCCGTTACGACCAGCCCGAACTCATCAACACCCGCGAGGAGTTCGTGCGGGGCCTCGGCAGCGTGAAGGTCAACTGGACCTTCTCCGGGAACAAGATTGGTTGCGAGTTCGCGTACACCGTCCGCCAGCAGGTGACACTCGACAAGTTCCGCTACGTTCTTGCGATCGCCGCCCCCCACTCCCGCTACCGCGCCACCGGCACGATCACGCTCGGCGCCCAGGGTCACCGCTGCAGCGTCGCCAAGGATGACTTCCAAGCCACTTGGCGCGAAACCGAGGTCGTGAGCGCCGACCCGGCCTACCGCACCAACTACGGCAAAATCCACTACCTCCAGTCGCTGGTCCGCGACCATCCGCTCGTGATGCGCCCGGGCCAAGTCTACCGTTTGGCCGTCAACTTCGAGCCGGACGTCGCGCGCGTCGACGCCTGAGACGACCCGCCGGCGCCGCCCCTCCTCCTCGCCGATGCTCTCCCGGCGCATCATCCCCTGCCTGGACGTCAACGCGGGCCGCGTCGTCAAGGGCGTGAAGTTCCAGGAACTCCGGGACGCGGGCGATCCCGTACAGTGTGCGCGCGCCTACGACCGCCAAGGCGCGGACGAGCTAGTCTTTCTCGACATCACCGCCTCGAGTGACGACCGCGGCATTATGCGCGAGGTCGTGGCGGCGACCGCAGAACAGTGCTTTATGCCCCTCACCGTCGGCGGCGGCCTGCGGCAGGTGAGCGACATCGAAGCGATGCTCCGAAGCGGGGCGGACAAGGTCTCCCTCAACACGGCCGCGATCCGGGAACCGCGCCTCGTCCGAGACGCCGCTGATCGCTTCGGCGCCCAATGCATCGTGGTCGCCATCGACGCCAAGCGCGAGCCGGACGGCCGCTCCTGGCGCGTGTACACGCACGGCGGCCGGAACGCGACGGCGCTCGACGCGGTCGCGTGGGCCCGGGAGGCAGTAGCGCTCGGCGCGGGCGAGATCCTGCTCACCAGTATGGACGCCGACGGCACCCAGGCGGGCTACGACTGCCCACTCACCCGCGCGGTCAGCGATGCCGTCCCGGTGCCCGTGATCGCCAGCGGCGGCGCGGGGACGATGGCTCACTTTGCGGAGGTGCTCGAGGACGGCCGCGCCAGCGCCGTGCTGGCGGCGAGCCTGTTCCACTTCGGCACCTTCACGATCCCGCAGGTCAAGGACTACCTCGCCCTCCAAGGCTTGCCCGTCCGTCGTTAACCAGCCGCCGGGGCGGGGGTGACCGGCTGATCCGTAGGCGCCGGCGAGGCGGCCGCCGAAGGCTTGGGCGCACCCACGAGCACGCTGAGCTGTTCCTGCACCGCCACGAAGAACTCGGCGGTGAGTTCCCCGGCCGGCACCTCGAAAATCGCCTTGGAGCGGGCGTGCTCGTAGCGGAGACGCAGCCCATCCGCCGTGCGGCCCCGCGGCCGCAGCACCTTCTTGCGCTCCAGCATCAGCGCGAGGAATTGCAGCAGCCGCGTGTTCTCGGGCGTGGGCTCCGTGGTCGGGTCCGCGAGGGTCACGAACAAGCTCTCCGCGGTAAGCTTGAGCGCGCGGTCGGGATTCTCGCCGGCGCGCCGGGGCCGGAACGCCTGCACCCAGCGGCACGCTACCTTCCCGGGCGGCGTGAAGGCGCCGAGGTGCTGCTCCAGCACGTCGCAGCGGACGATCTCCAGCGTCGGCCCGACCTGGACCAGATGGCTCGCCACCCGGGCACCCGCCGCAAAGGGCTCGCCCGAGACCTGGCAGGTGGTGGCGACGGGCTGCAGGGATAGCTCCATAAGCAGGACAAGGACAAGGGACGCCCCTGCCGGAGGCTAGCCCGAAGATGGCCGGCGCGCGCAGAAAAACATTCCCACGCCCCGCGCCCGCCGCCAACTTGCCGCGAACGTGGCCGCGGCGTCCTCCCCACCCTCCGACCTCCTGCTGCTCGCCGTCGATCTGCAACCGGGCCTTCTGGCCGCGATCGACCCGGCGGGGACGCTGACGCGCGATTGCCGTTTCGCGCTCGCCGCCGCGACCGGGCTGGGCCTACCGGTCGCCTTCACCGAGCAGGTGCCGACAAAACTCGGCGCCACCGTGACCGGCCTCCGCGCTGCCGCCCCGGCCGCCCCGGTCTGGGCGAAACAGACGTTTTCCGCCCTCGGCGACGAAGCCGTGCGCGGCGCGCTCCTCGGCCCTGCCGGCCCCCGGCACCTGCTGCTCGCCGGCATCGAGACGCCCATCTGTGTCTACCAGACCGCGATCGACGCGCTCCGCGCGGAGCTCGAGGTCACCGTGCTCACCGATTGCGTGGGTGCCCGACGGACGACGGACGCCGCGGCCGCGCTCGGCGCGCTGGCGCGGCTCGGTTGCCACCTGCTGCCGGCGGAGACCGTGTTTTACTCGCTCGTGCAAGACGCCAGCCACCCGTTCTTCCGGGGCCTCACCGCGCTCGTCAAGGCGCGCGCCGGCGATCACGGATCCACGGGATCCAACTTATGAGCAACGCCTCCTCCACTGTGCTGGTCCGTGATCTCAAGGCCTTGGGCGCCGAGGGAAGTGGCCGGCCGTTCTCCGCGGTGCTAGTGGTAAAGAAAGCCGCGCTGAAGACCGCCAGCAACGGCAACGGTTTCCTGAGCGCTGAACTCGGGGACCGGACCGGTTCCTTTAGCTGCACCGTGTTCGGGGACAGCCCGGTCTTCGATGCCCTGCGGGCAGCGGGCGAGGGCGGCGTGGTGCGGATCGAGGCGAGGATCGAATACTATCAGGGCCGGCTTTCCCCGCGGCTGCAGCAGGTGGAGGCACTCGGGGAGCAGGAGTTGGGCGCCCCGGGGGTCATCGACAATCTGGTCGAGTTGGCGCCCGAGGACCCGCAGGCGCTCTGGGCGGAGCTGGAGGCGTGCATCACCGCGCTCCGGCACGAAGAGCTCCGGGCTACGGTGCGCGGGGTCTTCGAGGAGATCGGTGCCACCTTCCGCTGGTCGCCGGCGGCTGTCGCGATGCATCACGCCTACCGGCACGGTCTCCTCGAACACACCGTGCGGATGGCCCGGGCCTGCCGTGCGCTCCTGCCCCTTTACCCGGAGGTCGATGCCGACCTCGCCCTCGCGGGCATTATCCTGCACGACACC
This sequence comes from Opitutia bacterium Tous-C8FEB, assembly GCA_002304435.1. Lineage (GTDB taxonomy): Bacteria > Verrucomicrobiota > Verrucomicrobiia > Opitutales > Opitutaceae > ER46. The sequence continues at coordinate 13,005 of NEUZ01000007.1, forward strand.
GGCAAGGCGATCGAGTACGAGGGCTCCCTCGCGACGCGCCGGAGCCGCCGCGGGATCCTGCAGGGCCACGTGGTCCTGGGCTACCAGCTCGCCCGAAAGCACGGGATGAAGGCCCGGCTGGACGCGGACCGCCTTGAGCGCCTCGAGCATATCATCCTCTCCCATCAGGGTGAACCCGAGTGGGGTGCGGCCGTGTACGCGGCCACCCCAGAGGCGGTCTTCGTGTCGATGATCGACAACCTCGATGCCCGGATGGGGATGGTCCAGCGCGCCCTGCGTCAGGCCGCGCCCGGCGAGGAGTTCTCCGAGCGTCTGCCCGGCCTCAATTCCGCCCTCCTAACCAAACCCCTCCCCGCCCCTTCCGCCTCACCCGCCCAACCGGCCTAAACCGTTTTCCGATGCGCCTCCCCACCCTCCTATTACCGCTACTGCTTGCCACCGCGGCCTCCGCCGCGCCCGCGGGCCGGCCGAATATCCTCTTCATCTTCTCCGACGACCACGCGCGCCACGCGATCGGGGCCTACGGTTCGAAGGTGAACCAAACACCCCACCTCGACCGCCTCGCCCGCGAGGGCACCCGCTTCGAGCACTGCTTCGTCACCAACTCGATCTGCACCCCCAGCCGCGCCGTCGTCCTCACCGGGAAGTATTCCCACGCCAACGGCGTGCCGGTGTTCAACGTCTTCGACGGCACCCAGCCGCACGTTGCCCGGATGCTGCAGGGCGCCGGCTACCACACCGGAATGATCGGCAAATGGCACCTCGGGAGTATGCCGACGGGCTTCGACCGCTGGATCATTTTGCCGGGACAGGGTCTCTACCATAACCCGGACTTCCTCACGCCCCACGGCCGGCTCACCCTACCGGGGCACGTCTCGCCGCTCACGACCCGGCTCGGGATCGAGTTTCTGGAGACCCGACCGAAAGACCGCCCCTTCTTCCTGATGCTCCACCATAAGGCGCCCCACCGCGCCTGGGAACCCGACGCCGCCAACAAGGCCCGCTTCCGGGACCGCGTGATCCCCGAACCCGAAACCCTCTGGGACGATTACGCGACCCGCCCGGCGGCCCTGCCGGAGAACCGCCAGACCGTCGCCAACGACCTCACGCGCCGGGACCTGAAGCTCGAGCCCCCCGCGGACCTAGCGCCCGGGCCCGCGCGTCAGCAGTGGCTAAACGTCAAACCCACCGAGGTCGAGGTCACCCTCCCTAACGGCACCCGCCAGACCCTGACGGGCAAGGAGCTCGTGCGCTGGAAGTACCAACGCTATATGCAGGACTATCTCGCCTGCGTGCAGGACGTAGACGACAGCATCGGCGAGGTGCTCGAGTACCTCGACCGCACCGGCTTGGCCAAGGACACCATCGTGATCTACTCCGCCGATAACGGCTGGTACCTCGGCGACCTCGGGATGTACGACAAGCGCTTTATGTACGAGCCGGGCTTCCATATCCCGCTGCTCGTGCGCGGGCCCGGCGTGAAGCCCGGCGCCGTGACCCAGCGCTTCGCCCTCAACGCTGATTTCGCGCCGACCTTCCTCGAGCTGGCCGGCCTGCCCGTCCCGTCCGAGATGCACGGGCGTTCCCTCGCCCCTATCCTCCGCGGCGCGGAGCCGGCCGACTGGCGCACCTCCGTCTACTACCGCTACTATCACGACCCCGGCCACCACAATACGCGCGCCCACTACGGCGTGCGCACCGCGACCCACAAGCTGATCCACTATTGGAAGAAGGACGCTTGGGAGCTCTTCGACCTGACCCGTGATCCGAACGAGCAGCGCAACCTCGCTGGCGATCCCGCCCAGGCGGGAAATCTCGCGAAGCTGCGGGCCGAGATCACCCGGTTGCAGCGGCAACTGGGTGACACCGGGCAGTTCGCGAACGAGATCCCCCGCGATGGCGTCGATGCGCCGGTGAACGTCGCCCGCCTGGGCGAAAAGGACGTGCGCGGCGCAATCGCCCTCGCCCGCCCCTGAACTAAACCCGTCGGCCTCAGACCGCGCCGCGGCCGCGCGGGTGGTGCTTTCGATGGCCCTCGGCCAGCCGCCGGGGCTCCACCGCGGTGTAGATCTGGGTGGTGGAGATGCTGGCGTGTCCCAGCATCTCCTGGATCGCCCGCAGATCGGCCCCGCCCGCAAGGAGGTGCGTCGCGAACGAGTGCCGCAGGTCGTGCGGCTTCACCCGCGGGTCGATCCCGGCGCGCCGCGCGTGCGCCTTGACGATCATCCACAGCGCCACGCGCGTGAGGCCGCGGCCGCGGTGGTTGAGAAAAACGTGCCCGCGCGTGTGGGGCCGCACCAGCGCGGGCCGCCCGCCCGCGAGGTAGTCACGCAATGCGGCGCAGGCCTGCCGACCGACCGGCACCACCCGTTCCTTCGAACCCTTGCCGAACACCCGCAACCCGCCGCCCTCAAGGTCGAGCTGCGTCAGCAGCAACCCCGCAAGTTCGGAAACGCGCAGCCCGCTCGAGTAGAAGAGTTCCAGGATCGCCCGGTCCCGGAGCGAGCGCGGTTCCGGTCCCACCGGCGCGGTCACCAGCCGAGCGACCTCCGGCGCAGACAGGGCGCGGGGCATCCGACGACCCGGGCGCGGGCCGGACAGCAGGATCGTGAAGTCGTCGGGCCGCACCCCATCCCGCACCAGTTGGCGCGCGAGCATTCGCAGCGCCGAGAGTTTGCGCGCCACGCTGGCCACCGCGTAGTCGCCGGCCGCGAGGAATTGGAGCCAAGCCGCGGCGTGGTCCCCGGTCACCGCGCCCCAATCGGCGGCCCCGCGCCGGGCGAGGAACGCCGCGGCCTGATCGAGGTCACGCCGGTAGGCGGCAAGGGTGTTGGCGGAAAGCCCGCGCTCAAGCCCGAGGAAGGAGAGGAGCGCGTCGATCGGACCGGCCCAAGCACCCCGGGCCCGGCTCAGGTCGTCGGCCATCGGCGAGGAGCCGGGGGCGGCTCAGTAATTCCGGCGCCGCGGTGGCGGCGTGTAATTGGAATTCTGCTCCTTCATCCGGAAGGTGATTCGCGCCTTCTCCAGATCGTACGGGCTCATCTCCATCTTCACCGTGTCGCCCGCGGCGATCTTGATGAAGTTCTTGCGGAGCTTGCCCGAGATGTGCGCGAGCACCACGTGCCCGTTCGACAGCTGGACCTTGAACATCGTGCCGGGCAGTACCGCCACCACCTTGCCCTCCACCTCGATCGCGTTGTTGTCAGACGACATAGGAGGACGGAAGGGCGATCCGGAACGAGGTGTTGAGCATAAGGGACTTTCGAAACCCCTTGTAAGCCAGAAGGCGGCACCCTTAGTCAAGCTTCCCGCCCTCGCCTTATGGCCGCGCCCCCGCCTCCCTGCCCATTCCCCAAGCTCCATCCTTCGCAGCTGGTCCGGGACGACGCGTTCTTTATGAGCCTCGCCTACAACCAGGCGATCGACGCGTGGCGGTTGGGCGAGGTGCCGATCGGGGCGATCATCGCCGTGAACGGAGAGGTCGTCGCCGCCGCTCACAACACCGTGGAGGGCAACCGGGATCCAACCGCCCACGCGGAGATGCTCGCCCTCACCCAAGCGGCGGCCGCGCGGGGCGACTGGCGGCTCGACGGGGCCACCGTCTTCGTGACGAAGGAGCCCTGCCCGATGTGCTCCGGGGCGCTGCTAATGTCCCGTGTCCAGCGGGTCTGTTACGCCGTCCCGGACCCGAAGATGGGATGTCTGGGCGGCGCCACGGACCTCAATCAACTGCCCCGAATGAACCACCGCCTCGAGCTCACCGCCGGCGGGGTCCTTGAGGGGGAATGCCGCACGTTGTTGCAGGCATTCTTCCGCGGCCGCCGCGAGAACGCCGAGGGAGGAACGGAGGGTTCGCCTTGCCCCGCGGCGCCCGGGTGCTGAGCCTCGCCAGATGCGTCGGATCAAGATCGCTCAATTTGGCCTCGGACCCATCGGGAAGGAATCGCTGCGGCTTGCCGCGGAACGCGCTGACCTAGAGGTGATCGGCGCCGTCGAGATCGACCCGGCCCTTGCCGGTCGCCCGGCCGCCGAGGCGTTGGGGTGCCCCTTGCCCGCGGGGGCGCGCATTCACCCTACCTTCGCCGCGCTCACCGCGCACGCCGGTCTGCCCGATGTCCTCCTCCACACCGCCGGCTCGGACGCCACCCGCTCCTTTGCGCAGGTGCTGCCGGCGCTCGAGGCGGGCGTGAGCGTCGCCTCCACCTGCGAAGAACTGATCTTCCCGCGCCTGCTCGCGCCAGAGAGGACCGAGGAGATCGACGCCCTCTGCCGCCGTACCGGGGCTCGGTTGGTCGGCACCGGCGTCAACCCCGGGTTCGTGATGGACGTGCTCCCGCTGTGTCTGACGGGCGTCTGCCGGGAGGTGTCCGCGGTGTACGTGGAGCGGGTCGTTGACGCCCGCACGCGCCGCCAGCCGCTGCAGGCGAAGATCGGCAGCGGGCAGGATCCGGCCGAATTCCGCGCCCGGTTCGCCGCCGGCACGGCCGGGCACGCCGGCTTCCGGCAGTCGGTCGCCCTGCTGGCCCACGGGCTGGGCTGGCGGCTCGACGAAATCCGTGAGACCTGCGAGCCCGTCGTCGCCGAAAGCCGGGTCGTCACGGCCCACTTTGACGTGGCGCCAGGCCGCACCCTCGGTCTGCACCAGCGCTGCGTTGGCCTCGCCGGCGGGGAGACGCGGATCCGGCTCGACCTACAGATGTACCTCGGGGCACCCCTTCCCCACGACGCCATCGTGATCCATGGCCGACCCGGCCTCAACGTACACCTCCAGGGTGGCGTCGCGGGCGACGACGCGACCGTCGCCGCACTGCTCAACGTGATCCCCTCTTTGCTGGCCGCAGCCCCGGGCGTTCGGCTGCTGACCGAGCTTCCGCTCACCGTCTGCCGGAACGCCGGTGCCACCGCCCCACTACCCTGAAGTCTATGCCGAGTGCCCGTCCCTCCTCCCGCCCCTTTGCCCTCGTGACCGGCGCCGGCTCCGGGGTCGGCCGCGCTACGACCCTGCGACTCCTGCGCGGCGGCTGGAGCGTGGCCGCTAGCGGACGCAGGGCGGACACTCTCCGGGAAACCGCGGCGCTCGTGCCGGCCGCCCAGCGGGCGCGCCTCCATTTTCTCCCCTGCGATCTGGCGGATCCAGACGCCATCGCGCGCCTCGCATCGCGGGCAGGGCGCATTGCCGGACGGGTGGACGCGCTCGTCAACGCCGCCGGTCACAACATCCCGCGGCGTTCGCTCGAGATCCTGTCCCCGGAGGACTACCGGGCGGTGATGGCAGCCAACATCGACGGCGTGCTGGCGCTGGTACAGGCGGTCCTGCCCACGATGCGCCGCGCCGGGCAGGGCACGATCGTGAACGTCGGTTCCGAGGCCGGCCGGCAGGCCTCGGCGAAGTCCGGCGCCGCCTACGTGATCTCCAAGTTCGGCCTGACCGGACTCACCCAGACCATCAACGCCGAGGAACGCGACCGGGGGATCCGCGCCTGCTGCGTATTCCCGGGGGACATCGATACCCCGCTGCTGGCCAAACGGCCCGCCGCGCCGCCCCCGGAGGCACGGGCGCGCATGCTGCGGGCGGAGGATATCGCGGAATGCATCTGGTTCGCCCTTTCCCTCCCGGCGCGGGCCAACGTCGAGGAGATCCTAGTGCGGCCGAGTCGGCCCTGGACCGGGTAAGACGCGGGGCCGGGGCTTGCCCCGGGGACCTCCGCCACCCAGCCTCCCGCCTCCGATGATCCTGCCCTTCACCGACCGCACCTGGCTCTGGCTGGCGGCGGCGCTTTACCTGGCGGGTTTCATCCAGGGATCGATCGCGCTCTTCAAGCGGGGGCGTCCCGCCGGCGGCGCCACCTACGCGCTCATCCTGCTGGGCTATCTCGCGCAGTTGGCCGGGCTCGGCCTCCGGGGCCGCGCCGTCGGCGGCTGCCCCCTCGGCAACGCGTTCGAACTCTACCAGTTCACCGCGTGGTCCGCGATCACCCTCTACCTCGTGGTCGGAGCAACCTTCCGCCTGAGTCTCCTCGGCTACTTTACGGCCTGCCTCGCCTCGACCGTCACCTTGGTGTCGCTCCTCTTCCCCAGTTGGGACGCGGGCCAGCGCGTGCGGATCTTTGGCCACAACCCCTGGATCGAGCTGCACGCGGCACTCGCGGTCTTCAGCTACGGAGTGTTCGCGCTGCTCGCGCTCACCTCGCTGATGTTCCTGCTGCGACACTTCTCTCTAAAATCTAAGCGACTCGGCGGCTGGTTCTCCTTCCTGCCCTCGATCCGCGACCTCGACCATATGGGCGTGCGACTGCTCGCCGCGGGGGCCGCGATCCTTGGCTTCGCGGTCGCCGTCGGCGCGGTGCATTGGGCGCGCCCGGAGACGGTCGTGAACCTCGAGAAGGTCTTCGTGACCGTGGCGGTGGCTGGGGCCGCGTTCGCGCTGCTCCTCCTCCGGTTGCGCGGCATTTTGCTCGCGCGCCGTTTCGCGGTGGCCTGCCTGATCCTCTACGCGGCTGCGCTCCTGTCGCTCGTCACCGTCGAACCGGGTCGCGGTCGCGTACCGGCTCGCCCTGACCCCGTCGCCCGATGAGCAACGGCCATCTCTTCGTAATTGGAGCGACGCACCACCGGACACCCATCGAGGTCCGCGAGCGGCTGTCACTCGACGCCGACGGCACCGCAGCGCTCCGCGACCAGCTTGCGGCGCTGCCTGGACTGCGCGAGTTCACGGTCCTCAGCACCTGCAACCGGATCGAATTCTACGGGGTCGCGGCGGGGCCCGAGGTCGCGGAACACGTGGGTGGGGCGTTCTGCCGGCGGCAGAACTTCGACCCCGTCGAGTTCGCCCGCTTCCGACTCGATCTGCGCGATGCGGCCGCGCTGCAGCATCTGGTGGAGGTCGCCGCCGGCCTCGATTCGCAGATGCTCGGGGAGACGGAAATCTTTGGCCAAATGAAGCAGGCTTATGCCGCCGCCCAGGCCGCGGGGAACACCGGGCCCGTGCTGAACCGCGCCTTCCAGAAGGCATTTCAGGCCGCCAAGCAGGTGCGCACCCAAACTGCGATCACGGCAGGGCAGGTGAGCGTGGCGAACGTGGCGGTTGAGCTCGCGGGCACGATTTTCGGCGGGCTTTCCGACGCGCGCATCCTCCTGCTCGGCGCGGGCGAGATCGGCGAAAAGACCGCCAAGGCCTTCCAAAGCCGCGGCGCCGCGTCCCTCACCGTCGCGAGCCGCCGCCTAGAACGCGCGATGGAGCTCGCGACGGCCCTCGGCGCCAGCGCCCTGCCCTTCGAGCAGCGCGAGCCCCGCCTCGCGGAGTTCGACATCGTGGTGTGCGCCACTTCCGCCCCGGAAATCATCCTCCCCGGCTCCGCCGTGCGCGCCGCGATGGCCCGCCGGCCCGCTCGACCGCTCTTCCTCATCGATCAGGCGCTGCCGCGCGATATCGACCCCGCAGTCGCCGAGCTGGAGAACGTGTTCCTCTACAACCTCGATGACCTTGCGCGGATCGCGGAGGAGAATCGTGCGGCACGCGAAGCCGAGACGCTCAAGGGTCGCGCCATCGCCGGCGAAAAGGCCCGGGCGCTCTGGCAGCAGGTCGCGGCGCAGGTCACCGCCCCCAGCTCCCCGCCCGCCAGCGAGCCGGCCCGGACCAGCGCCTCCACGTCGGTCCCAGAAACCCGCTAGCGGCCTTCCGGAGCGGCCAGCTGGCGCGCCAGCCAGCCCGCCGCGTCGCGTCCCGCCGGCGCGGCCAGAATCCCGCGCAGCCGCTGGGCCCGCGCCGCCGTCGTTTCCCGGCGCGCCGGATCTTCCGTGCAACGCCGCAATTCCTCCGCCAACGCGTGCGCCGTCGCGCGGCCCTGGATGAACTCCGGGTACATTTCCTCGCCCAGCAATAGATTCGCGATGCCGAGGTACGGAACCCGGACCAGCATCCGCCCGAGGACGTACGTGACAGGGTGAGCGCGATAAGCGATCGCCCCGGGAATCCCCGCCAAGGCGCATTCGAGGGACATCGTCCCGCTCGACATCAGCACGGCCGAGGCGCCCACGGGCGGCGCCTCCGCCCGCGGCACTTCCCGCACCTCGATCCCGGGCATCGGCCCCGCCGAGGCGAGCAACCGCGGCATTTCCCCCCCAGGGTGCAGCGCAACCGCACGCGGCCGGCCCGACGCCAGAAACCCGGCGCGCAGCCGGGGAAAGATCCGCGCCACCGCTTGGCGGCGACTGCCCGGCAACAGCAGCACGGGACCCGTAGGATCCGCCGCGACCGGTGCGCGGTGCCCGGGATCCAGGAACGGATGGCCTACAAACTCCACGGGCAGCGGCGTGTCTGCGTAGCACGCCGGCTCAAAGGGAAAGATCACGGCCAACGCGTCGAGGTCGCGCGCCATCGCGAAGCGGCGCCGCGCCTTCCAGGCCCAGATCTGCGGCGAGATGTAGTAGACGACCCGCACGTCCCCGCCGCCGGCCCGCGAGAGACCGTGCTCCCTGAGCGCGGCGGCCAGCCGGAGGTTTAGCCCGGGGTAGTCCACGAGGCACACCACCCGCGGCCGGTGTTCGCGGATCCAATCCACGAGGGCCGTGAACAGCCGCCGGAAGTACCCGTAGTGGCGCAGCACCTCCACCAAACCGACGACCGAGGAAGACGTCAGGTCGTGCAGCAACTGCGCACCCGCCCCGCGGAGACGCTCCCCGCCCACGGCCGCGATTTTCCGGCCTGGTTCCGCCCCGAGCAACCGGGCCACCATCCGCGCCGCGTGCTCATCGCCGGAGTGCTCGCCGGCGATCACCAGCACGTCCGGCCGCCCCTCCACCGGCGGGGGCAACGGCAAACTCGGGTGGGGCGGGTGCGACACAACCGGGATGGTCTCAGGGCGCGGCTTCGGCCGCGCGGATCTGCTCGGTGATCGCGAGCGCGACCTCGAGGGCGCTCTTGCCTAGCGCCGCCCCGACCTTGGGTTGGCTGGCCCGCGCGACGCTCTCCACGAAGTGCGCGAGCTCGAGGGCCAAGGGCTCCCCCTTCTCGATCGGGATCTCTCGCACCGGGACGGCCTCGCCGCCCTTCAAGTCCCCCGCGCGCACCCGGACCGCGTGGGCGACGAGGTCATCACGTTTCACGAGATGCCCGGCCTGGTTCATAAAATCGAGCGAAAGGTAGGCGTCTTCCTGAAAGATCCGGATCTCGCGCGCCTTCTTCAGGCTCATCCGGCTCGCGCTGAGGTTCGCGACGCACCCGTCGGCGAATTGCAGGCGCGCGTTCGCGATGTCCTCGCTCCGCGACAAGACCCGGATCCCCACGCTGTCGATCCGGGTGAGCGGGGCCCTAATCAGCGCGAGGACGATCCCGATGTCGTGGATCATCAGGTCCAGCACCACGCCCACCTCCGTACCGCGCGGCTGGTATGGGGCGAGCCGCTCCGCGGTAAGGTAACGAGGCCGATTAATCTCCCGCTCGAGGAACGCCATCACCGGGTTGAAGTGCTCGATGTGCCCGACCTGCACGATGCGCCCGGCTGCGCGCGCGGCCGCCAGCACCTGCTCCGCCTCCGCCAGCGTGGCGCACAGCGGCTTCTCGATAAGCAGGTGGCTGCCGCCCGCCAGCAACTGGAGCGCCACCTCGGCGTGCCGGTCCGTGGGCACGACGACGGAAACCGCGTCGCAGGCGGCCCCCAAGGCGGCCAGATCCGGGAACACGCGCCCGCCGTGGCGGCCGGCGACCTCCGCCGCGCGCCGCCCGTCCGCATCAAAGACGCCGACGAACTCCACGCCGGGGAGCGTCGCGTAGATGCGGGCGTGGTGCTGGCCGAGCGAGCCCACCCCCGCCACGCCGCAACGGATCTTGCTGGGAACCATAAGGCGAACCGTAGCCGCCCGCTCCCCGGGCGCCATCCGAAAGCGCTTCAGCGCAAGATGCCCTCGTGGAGCGTGCGGATGCCCCGGCAACGGGCGGCGTGCGCGGCGTTGTGGGTAACCAGCACGAGACCCGTGCCTGTCGCCGCACAGAGCCCAACCAGCAGGTCGATGACCGCCTCGCCCGTGTGTTCGTCGAGATTGCCCGTGGGCTCGTCCGCCAGCAGCAGCCGCGGGCGATTCATCAGCGCGCGCGCAACCGCGACCCGCTGGCGCTCGCCGCCCGAGAGCTGCGCCGGCAGGTGCCGGGTGCGTCCGCCAAGGCCGACCTGCCCGAGGAGCGCCTCCGCCCGCTGCCGCGTCGCGGCGTCCGGGGCGCCGAGCATCCGCGCGGCGAGGAGCACGTTGCCGAGCGCGTCCAGCTCCGGGACAAGATGGAAGGACTGAAAGACGAGTCCGAGGTATCGGCTGCGGCGCGAGGGGTCTGGCGCCGCCGCGCCCCAGTGGATCCACCCGGCGTCCGGCGCGTCGAGCCCCGCCAGCAGGTGCAGCAGCGTGGATTTGCCCGACCCGGATTCGCCACGGATCGCGAGGCTCTCGCCCGCCGTCAGCGCGAGATCCACCGCGCGGAGCACGGGAATCCGCGCGGACCCGCTGCCGAATGCCTTCGCCACGCCACTCGCCTCGAGGATCAGCTCACTCACTGCGCAGCGCCTCCACGGGTTTGAGCCGGCTCGCGCGCCACGCCGGCAAGAGTCCGGCCAGCGTGGAGATGACGATCGCCGCCACCACCGTCAGCGCGAGGTCGGACGGTAGCGTGTGGGCCGGCAGGTCGGTGAAATGGTAGAACTGGCGGAGGGTCTCCTCGCGTCCCAGCCCGCGGGCGATCAGCCGCACGAGCTCGTTGCGCCACGCGAGCACGGTGAAGCCGCCGGCCAGCCCGAGGAGCGTGCCCGCGACCCCGATGAGGAAGGCCTGTGCGCAGAAGCACAGGGCCACGCCCCGGCGACTGGCGCCGAGCGCGCCGAGCAGGCCGATCTCGCGCGTCTTGCGCACGACCGAGATTAAGAGGGAGCTCATCACGGAGAAGGCCGCGATCACGACGATGAAGAGCAGGAGGAAGGCCGTGATCGTCTTCTCGAGGTTCAGTACCCACAGGAAGCTCTCCCACTTCCGCGTCCACGGCAGTGCCTCGATCCCCGCGGGGAGCACCCGGTTGACCCCGGGCAGGGCGGCGACCTCGTCCCGGCCAGGCGCGAGACGCACGTTGATGCCGTGCACCGCCCGGCCGAGCCCGTAGAGCTCCTGGGCGGCGCGCAGGGTCGTGAAGGCAAGGCTGCTGTCGAGGTGCTGGTGGCCGATCTCGAAGAGCCCGACCACCCGGAAACGGCGCGGCAAAATCACCTCGTCCTGTTTCAACCGCTCGAACAGCAGAGGCGAGTAAAGCTCGACCAGGCTCCCCAGCCCGGCCCCGAGCTGTTCAGCCACCTGCCAGCTGAGGATCACCGAATCGTCGTCCAGCTCGTCGAGGCTCCCGGCACGCACGTAACGGCCGAGCTCGGCGACGCTGCCGACGGAGAGCGGGTCGATGCCGCGCAGCAGCGGGAAGGCGGGCCGGTTCGCCGCGAGGGCGGCCACGGGTCCTTCAACGAAGGGCGACGCGCCGACCACCCCGGGCGCGGCGCGGATCGCCGCGAGCACCGCCGCGGGATCCTCGATTAGCCCCTTCGCCTTCACTTGAATCTCCCCCTCGGTCCGCACGATCATCCGCCGGATCTCGTGCCCAAACCCGCCCATCACGCTCGTAACGATGACCAAGACGCCAACGCCCAGCGCCACGCCCAGCACCGAGATCGCGGTGAAGAACGGGAAGCGCCGCCCCGCGGGAAACAACTGGCGGAGGGCGAGGTAGAGGTACCAGGGCATCAGAAGGCGGGCGCGTGGCACCCGCGAGCGGTCAGCCACCGCCGGGGCGGAGCTGCGGGAACAGGATCACGTCCCGAATGCTTTCGGCCCCGGTGAGCAGGATGCAGAGCCGATCGATGCCGATGCCCATGCCGCCGGCGGGGGGCATCCCGTGCTCAAGAGCAAGCAGGAAGTCTTGGTCGATATTCTGCCGCTCCTCGCCCGCCTGCCGCTCGAACATTTCCCGCTGCACATCGGGATCGTTCTGCTCCGAGTAGGCCGGGGCGACCTCCATCCCGCCGATGATCAGCTCGAACACGTCGATCGTGCTCGGATCGTCTAACGTCAGCTTGGCCAGCGGGCACAGCTCTCGGGGCAGGTGGGTCACGAAAGTCGGCTGAATCAGCGTGGGCTCGATCCGCTTGGAGAAGATCTCGTTGGTGATTTCAAATTCCTCCCACGCCGGGTTCACCCCGAGGCCAAGCCGCTCCGCGCCGGCGATCTTCTCGGCCTTGGACCGCGTGAACCAGTCGGCGTCGCCCGTGGCCTCGCAGATGAGGTCCTTGTAGCGCACCTCGCGCCAGGGGGCACCGAAGTCGATATCCTGCCCGCTCGGGGCGTGGCGCAGGCGCAGGCTCCCGTCGGCGGGACGCACAACCTCCCGCACCAGAGACTGGAGCAGTTCCCGCACTAGCCGCATCATCCCGCGGAAATCCGAGTAGGCCTCGTAAACCTCGAGCATCGTGAACTCCGGGTTGTGTTTCCGGGAGACGCCCTCGTTGCGGAAGATGCGCCCGATCTCGAACACGCGATCGAATCCACCCACGAGCATCCGCTTCAGGCGTAGCTCGGTCGCGATGCGGAGAAAAAAGTCGGCGCCGAGCGCGTTGTGATGCGTCTTGAACGGCCGGGCCGCCGCCCCGCCCGGCGTCGCCTCCAGCACCGGCGTCTCCAACTCAAGGAAACGGCGGTCCTCAAGGAAACGGCGGATGTGCGATACGATCCGCGGCCGCAGCAGCAGCCGCGCGCGGGACTCGGCGTTGACGATGACGTCGAGGTAGCGCTGGCGGTAGACCTGCTCCGGGTCGCTGAGCCCGTGCCACTTTTCGGGCAGGGGTCGCAGCGCCTTCGCGAGCAGTACGAAGCGGTCGACCTTCACCGTGATCTCGCCGGACTTGGTCGTGAACAGCGTGCCCTGCGCGCCGATGATGTCACCGAGGTCAAGGCGCTTGAAGCCTGCATAGGCCTCCTCCCCCACCACGTCGCGCTTGAGGTAGAGCTGGATCTGCCCGTCCTGGTCGAGGAGCTTGACGAACTGGCTCTTGCCCATGTCTCGGATCGTCACGAGGCGGCCGGCGACCGCCACCGGGACAGTGTAGTCTTGGCCCGCCACGTGCGCCCGGAGGGCCTGCGCGGAGGAATGCGTGGGGGTGAAGCTCGCGCGGAAGGGATCGGTGCCCGCGGCGCGGAGTTCGGCCAGCTTCTGGCGGCGGACGGCGTGCTGGTCGTGCGTTTGGTCGGTTTGGGCGTCGGACATCGGGACGGAGGGTCACCGTGGGCGGCGGCCGGCCGCGGGGCAAACGCAATTTCCCGGGGGCGCTTGCCACCCGCGCGCCCGACCGCCAAGGTCCCAACCGTGAAGCCCTCGCGCGCCCCCTACGTCGCCAGCCGCATCCCCCTCTCCCGCCGGGCCTTCCTGCGCTCTGCGGGCATCGGGCTCTCGCTGCCGCTGCTCCAGGCGATGTCCCCCGTGCTCGGCCGCGCCGCGCCCGCGCCCGGTGCGCCCCGGCGGATGCTCGCGATCTGCAACAACCTCGGCCTGCTCGCCGACCAGTTCTTCCCCACCGACGCGGGCGCCGGCTACACCGCCTCGCCCTACCTCCGCCTACTCGGAGAGCACCGCGCGGATTTCTCCGTCTTCAGCGGCGTCTCCCACCCGAACGTGGACGGCGGTCACCCCGCGGATGTGTGCTTCCTCACCGCCGCTCCCCACCCCGGTAGCAGTTCCTTCCGCAACACCATCTCGCTCGACCAAGTCATCGCGGAACAGATCGGCACCCTCACCCGCTTCCCCTCGCTGACCCTCGGCGTCAACACCCGCACCCGCAGCCTCTCTTGGACCGGCAGCGGCGTCGCGATCCCCCCCGAGGACAAGGCGGCGGACGTATTTCGCCAGCTCTTCCTCCAGGGTTCGGCTGCCGAGGTGACCGCGCAACTGCGCCGGCTCGACACCGGGCGCAGCATCCTCGACGCCGTGGCCGGCCAGGCCAGCGCCCTCCGCCGCGACCTGCCCGCCCCGGACCGCGAGCGCCTCGACCAGTACTTCACCAGCGTGCGCGAGCTCGAGCAGCGGCTCCAAGCCTCGCGCGGCTGGGAGCAGCGGCCCAAGCCCGCGGTCAGCGTGCCGGTGCCGATCGACCCCGCCAACCCCGCGGCCTATATGGAGAAGGTGCGCGTGATGTACGATCTCGCGCGCCTCGCCTTCGAGACCGACTCGACCCGCGCGATCACCCTGATGCTCGACGGCGTGAGCACCCCCGCGCTCGAACTGGCGGAGGCCACGCTGACCGACGGTTACCACAACCTCTCCCACCACGGGAAATCCGAGAAGAAGCGGGGCGAGCTCCGCCGGATCGACGAGTGGCATATGCGCCTGCTGGCCAAACTGCTCACCGACCTTAAGGAGACGCGCGAGGACGGCGGCCCGCTGCTCGACCGGACGATGGTGCTCTACGGCTCGAACTTCGGCGACGCGAACGCCCACACCTGCTTCAACCTGCCGACCGTGCTCGCCGGTGGTGGATTCCGGCACGGCCGCCACCACGCGTTCAACACCGCCCATAACTACCCGCTGCCGAACCTCTTTGTGTCGATGCTGCAGCGGATGGGCATCCCCGCGGAGCGATTCGCCTCCTCCACCGGCACCTTCCGGGGACTTGAGTTCGCCGGATGAGGCGCTGGCTCCAGCGGTTCCTCCTCGCGGTCTTCACTGCGGCCAGCGCGGGCGCGGCCCTCCCGGCCGGCGCGACCGCCTTCATCGAACGGCACTGCGCCGGCTGCCACGATGACGTGGAGCGCAAGGGCGGCCTCGACCTCGGCGCGCTGCGCCTAGACCCGGCTAACCCTGGCGATCTCGCGCGCTGGGCTCGGATCCACGACCGCGCGGCGGCCGGCGAGATGCCCCCGGAGAACAAGGCCCGGCCCGAACCGGCGGCGCTTGCGGGCTTCCTGCGGGAGCTCGGCGAATCCTTGCAGGCCGCCGAGCAGGCGCGCATCGCCGCGGCCGGCCGCAGCGGCGCGCGCCGGCTCAATGCGCTCGAGTACGAGAACGCGGTCCGGGATCTCCTCTCCGCCCCGTGGCTGCAGCTCCGGGGCCAGTTTCCCGAGGACGGCGAAGCGCACCGCTTCAACAAGGCCGCCTCCGCCCTCGACGTGTCGCACGTCCATCTCGCCCGCTACCTCAGCGCCGCCGACCACGCCTTCCGCCAAGTCCTGAGCGTCCGGCACGCGCTCACGCCCGCCACGGTTACCCGTCACTTCGCTCGGGACCAGCGCACCCTCACGGGCAAGTTTAGCGGCAGCATCTTCAACTCCTCGCCGGACCGGATGACCTATCCGATCCTCGACCTCATCACGCCGCAGCCCGCGGTTCGCCGACTGCAGGTGCCGTTGACCGCGGGCCCGGCCGATCCGGCACAGCGGGAACGCGAGGCGGTCGGCTGGGTGTCTAGCAACTACGTCACCGGGTTCACCTACCGCTGGGACGGCTTCCGCGCCCCCGTGGCCGGCCGCTACCGGATCCGCTTCAGCGGACACACCCTCTGGGCGGCACCGGGCGGCATCGCGCAGCGGTACGCCGACGAGTCGGACCGCCGGGGGACGCCCCGCCCACCGAACCCCAACGTGCCGAACTACGACCAGCTCTCCCCGGGCCGAACCGTGGAGCCGATCACGGTCTACACCCGCAACGGCGTTTTGAACCGCCGGGTTGGCGGCTTCGACCTGACTCCGGAGCCGGCGGTGCACGATCTCGGCGAGGTCTGGCTGCTGGCCAACGAGACCCTCGTACCGGACGCCTCCCGTTTCTACCGCTCCCGCCCGAACAATTTCCGCAACCCGCTGATGACGTCCGAGGGCACGCCGAGCGTCGCCTTCCGCTGGATGGAGGTCGAGGGGCCGCTCCAGGACGACACCACGCTCGCAGGGTATCGCCTGCTGTTCGGCGACTTGCCACTGCGCCGGGCCCGGGCCGGGGAGAGCGGGGTCGCGGTGCCGGTGGTCCGCGAGGCCGCGCGCGCTGATGGCAGCCGCAATCCCGGCCAGCGCGTTGAGCCCCTCGGGGAGGAGAAGGTCGAGGTCGAGAGCGCGGACCCGGCCGCCGACGGTCGCCGCCTCCTCGCCAACTTCGTCGCCCGGGCCTACCGCCGGCCCGTGCGGCCCGGGGAGACCGACGTCTTCATCCAGCTCTTCGACGAACGCCGCGCCGCGGGCCTGGGGTTCGCCGAGTCGCTGCTCGCAGCCTACACCGCCGTCCTCGCCTCCCCCGGCTTCCTCTTCCTGGAGGAATCCCCCGGCCCCCTAGGTAATCACGCGCTCGCCACCCGGCTCGCTCTCTTTCTCTGGAACTCACCGCCCGACGCACGCCTGCGCGGCCTCGCGGACGCGGGTCGCATCGGGGATCCGGCCGTCCTGCGCGCAGAGACCGAACGCCTGCTCGCCGACCCCAAGGCGGAGCGCTTCCGGGACGCGTTCCTCGATTACTGGCTCGACCTCCGGAAGATGGAAGACTCCACCCCATCGACCACCCTCTACAACGACTACTACCTCGACGACGCGCTGACGGAGGCGGCCGTGGCGGAGACCCGGCTTTACTTCGCCGAGTTGCTCGCCCGCAACCACCCGGCGCGGCTCATCGCAGATGCCAATTTCACCTACTTGAACGAGCGGCTCGCCCGCCATTACGGCCTGCCCGGGGTGAGCGGGATCGCGATGCGCCGCGTCGACCTGCCCGCGGACAGCCCGCGTGGCGGCCTCCTCACGCAGGCCAGCGTGCTCAAGGTAACGGCCAACGGCACGACGACCTCGCCCGTGCTCCGCGGCAAGTGGATCGTTGAGCGGATTCTGGGCATCGATATTCCGCCGCCGCCGCCCGTCGCCGCGGTCGAACCCGACATCCGCGGCGCCGTGACCATCCGTGAGCAGCTCGCCCGCCACCGCGAAGACGCTTCCTGCGCCTCCTGCCACCGAAAAATGGATCCGCCCGGGTTCGCGCTGGAAAGCTTCGACGTGCTCGGCGGCTGGCGGGAACGCTACCGCGCGGTCGACGAGGAAAAGCCCGCCCTCCGCGGCCTGGGTAAGAATGGCCAGCCCTTCGCCTTCCACCTCGCGCTGCCCGTGGACGCGAGCGGCGAGCTGCCCGACGGCCGGCCTTTCCGGGACATCCGCGATTTCAAGCGTCTCGTGCGCGCCGACGAGGCGGCGCTCGCCCGCAACTTTGCCCGGCAACTCCTGCTGTTCGCCACCGGCGCCCCCGCCCACTACAGCGACCGGCCAGAAGTGGAGCGCATCCTTGAGGAAACCCGCGGCGACGGCCACGGCCTGCGTTCGCTAATCCACGCGGTGGTGCAGAGCCGCCTCTTCCGCGAGAAGTGAGGCCGCCGCCCCGCGCGGCGACCGCGCGGGTTCAACCGGGACCGGCGTAAGCGGCAAGCAACGCGACGATCTGGTCCAGTTCCTCTCGTGCACTCGGGGCACCCGCCTCCGGTGCGTGCCGGTTGAGGAGGAGCGAGAAGGCGAGGCGCTCGCCGCCGGCGGTAGTGAGGTAACCGGAAAGCGCGTTGGCGTACCGCAAGGTGCCGGTCTTGGCGCTCACGTTACCCTCCGCCGCCGTGCCACGCAGACGCGTGCGCAGGGTGCCGTCCCGCCCGGCGACCGGCAGCGACGCCGCAAACTCCAGAGCCGCCGGATGCCGGGCCATCGCCGCGAGCAGGCCAACCGTGGCGCGTGCCGTAAGGAGGTTGTTTCGGGACAGGCCCGAGCCCTCCTCGAACCGCACCTCTGCGGAATCGATGCCAGCGCGCACCAGGAATTCCCGCAAGGCCTCGAGGGCCAACGCCTCACCCGTGCGGTGCGCGGGAGTGGCGGCCCCACGCCGCGTTTCGCCCAGATGGCCGAAGATCAGGTCGGTCTCCAGGTTCTGGGAGGGCTTCATGAAATCGGCCACCAGCTCGCGCAGCGGCGGCGACGTCAGTTCACCAAGCGCAACCGCACCCGCGGGAACCGGGCTCGGATCGGGCCACCGCGCCGCGCGCGGCCGGCCCTCCACCGAGATTCCCTCCCGCGCCAAGGCGGACCGCAGCGCGGCCGCGTACCACTCGGCTGGGCGCGGCACCGTGACGTTCACGAGCTCGGGGCGTCCTCCGGCGGGCAACGCACCCCAGAGGTGCACCCGGGACTCGCCGATTAAACGCCGCACCACCACCTGCGCGGGAACATCCGCGGCGACGGTGCGAAGCCGGGCGAGCACCTCGAGGCCGGCGTCCGGCTGCCGCCACGCGAGCGCCACCGGCCCGCCCGGGGCCGCCGCGGGCGTCAGGCTCAGCTCGGCGTAGTTCTGCTCGAGGCTAACCCCGGAGAGCTCCGCGCCATACCAATCGTTCAGGTCATCGACCGTCCAGCCCGAGCCTTGGGGCGGCTGGTGGAACCAGGTGGCGTCGGCGACCACGTCCCCCGTGATGCGACGCACGCCCGCGCGCCGCAGGACCGCGACCACCGGGGAGAAGATCGAGTCAAAGGGGCGGCCGGTCCCGCGGGTGCGCCAGCTGGGATCGCCCCGCCCGGCAATGAACAGGTCCCCGGACAGCGTGCCCTCGGGCTTGGGCGCCACCGAGGCGAGCACCGGCGTGCGGATGCGGTAATCGGGCCCGAGCACGTCGAGCGCGAGCGCCCCGGCGAAGAGCTTGCTGTTGGAAGCCGGGCTCATCAGCCGGCGGGGCTCGTGCTCAAACCAGACGCGCCCGGAGGCGAGGGACACCACCTGCACCCCCCAGAGTCCGCCGCGGAAGCGGTCGCTTCGCAGGCGGCGCTCCAGCCGTTCCTGCAGTTCCGCGAGGGTGGCCGGGGCGGTCGCCTCCGCGGCGTGCAGCGAGCCACCGAACCCGAGGAGAAGCAGGAGAAGAACGCGGAGGAGGCGCGGGGTCACGCCCGGCAGGCTGGGCGGGATTCCGCCACCCCGCAACGCGCTTCCCGCCTGCCTCAGGAAATTCCTCGCCTGCTTTCTGCGGGCGGGGCTTGCTCCCGTCACCCTATGAATTCCTACTTCAGCGTCGGGGACTGGGTGATCATTGTCGGCTACCTCTCCGCGATGGTCGCGCTGGGTATCTGGTTCGGCAAGGACCAGCGCACGACCCGGGATTACTTTCTCGGCGGTCGAGACATTCCGTGGTGGGGCATCGGCGCCTCGATCATCGCGACCGAGACGAGCGCGCTCACGATCATCGGCGTCCCCGCGATCGCCTACGCGGGCAACCTCGGGTTCCTGCAGATGATCCTCGGATACGTGATCGCACGGGTGATCCTCGCGGTGGTGATGGTGCCGCATTACCTGCGTGGCGAGATCTTCTCCCCTTACCAACTACTGGAGCAGCACCTCGGGCGCGGCCCCCGCCGGCTGGCGGGCGCCCTCTTCCTGTTCCTCGAGCCCCTCTCCGCCGGGGTCCGGGTCTATGTCGCCTGCATCCCTATCCGTCTGATGCTGGGCGACGACATCTGCAGCTTGGGCGGCCTCACGGACCCGATTCTGGGTGCGATCCTGCTCTTCGTGGTTCTGTCGGTGGTCTACACCTACATCGGCGGGATGAAGGCGGTGGTCTGGACGGACGCGGTGCAGATGGTGCTGTTTATCGCGGGCGGGCTCTTCGCCCTCGTGCACCTTGCGGGGATGATCGAGGGCGGCCTAGCCGGGGGCCTCGCCAAGGCCGCGGCGGCGGGTAAGACCGAGTGGCTCCGTACCGACTTCACACTGGGGGCGCCATTCAACCTCTGGATGGGCCTGATCGGCGGCACTTTCCTCGTGCTATCCTCCCACGGGGCGGACCAACTGATCGTGCAGCGGGTACTCGCGTGCCGGAACGTGGCGGAAGGGCGGCGAGCGCTGGTGTTCAGCGCGGTCCTCATCTTTCCGCTCTTCCTCCTCTTCCTCCTCGTGGGGGTACTGCTCTGGGTCTTCTACCAGAGCCACCCCTTCCAGATCCCGCTCCCTGAGAGCCGGCCGGGCATCAAGTCCAATGACTTCATCTTCCCGATCTACATCGTGACCGAAATGCCGCACCTCATGAAGGGCTTCCTGATCGTCGCCATCCTCGCCGCGGCGATGTCCTCGATCAGTTCGGCGGTCGCGGCCCTAGCCTCGGTCTCGACGATGGACTTCCTGAAGCCGGCGCTTCCCGGACGGGGCGACGAGTTCTTCCTCCGCTTCAGCCGCCACTCCACCCTCGTCTGGGCCGGAGTGCTGGTCTTCGTCGCCTGGCTGACGCGCGAGGTGACATTCGTCCTGAACGCGGCGTTCTCGCTGCGCGGCCTGACCAGCGGCGCCCTGCTCGGCGGACTCGCGCTGGCGATGTTCGGGCGCGGCGTCGGTCCGCGGGCGGCGGTCGGGGGGATGCTGACCTCCTTCGCGGCGATGAACCTGATCTACTGGCCCGCCACCGTGCCCGCGACCCGCGAATGGTGGCTGCGCACCTTCGGGGGCGAGGTGTTCTGGCCCTGGTTCACCCTGATCGGCTTCCTCATTACCGTCGGGGTCGCCGCGTTGCTGCGGCCCCGCGCGAAGACCACAAACTAACGGCCGACCGCGGCGCCGTCGGGGGGACGTCGATCGAACCCGCCCTCGAGCAGGCCCTCCGCTGCCCGGTGCAGGATCAGTTCGGCAGCCCCCTGGTTGGCTGGCGCCTCAAATACCGCGTGCCCCATCCCGCGCAGCAGCGCGAGGGTGTCGGCAGAGAGGGCGTGACGCTCGTGCACAATGCGATCCGGCAGCCACTGGTGATGGATCCGTCCGGCGTCGACCGCCTCCTGCGCGTTCATCCCCCAGTCGACGACATTGAGGATCGTGCCGAGGACCGTGTTGATGATCGTCCGCCCGCCGGGCGAACCCGTCACGAGGAGCAACTGCCCGTCCTTCACGACAATGGTCGGTGTCATGCTGGAGAGCATCCGCTTGCCGGGTTGGGCGAGGTTGGGAGTGGTTCCGATAAGACCCTTGTCATCGGTAACCCCGGGCGCGGCGTTGAAGTCGCCCATCTCGTTGTTCAGGAGGAACCCCCCCCCGGGCACCACGATGTAGGACCCATAGGCGTATTCCAAGGTGTAGGTCAGAGACACGGCGTTGCGCTCGCGGTCGACCACCGAAAGATGGGTGGTCTCGGGTGACTCCGCGGGCCAGCTGAACGAGGCCGGCGAGGAGACCGACGCGCGCTGCAGATTGATGGTGCGCCGCAGTTCCGCCGCGTACTCCTTCGAGATGAGCCGGGCGACCGGGAGATCCGGGTTGAAGTCCGGGTCGCCGATGTGACGGGCGCGGTCGGCGAACGCGCGCCGCATCGCCTCGGCCATCCGGTGCACAACGGCCGCCGAGCCGTGGCCGAGCGCCTTCAGGTCATAGCCCTCAAGGATGTTGAGCATCTGGATGACCGCGATGCCGCCGGAGCTGGGCGGGGGCATCCCGAGGATCTCGTGCCCGCGGTACGTGCCTCGGACCACCTCGCGCTTGCGGGCCTGGTAGGCTCGCAGGTCCGCCTTCGTGATGAGACCGTCGTTCGCCCGCATCTCCCGCTCGATGAGCTCGGCGGTCTCCCCGGCGTAAAAGCCCTCCGGCCCCTGCTCCGCGATCCGCTCAAGGGTGCGCGCGAGATCCGGTTGCCGCAGGGTCTCCCCGGCCTCGTAGGGCACGCCCCCCTTGGAGAACTGGGCCAACGAGGCCGGGTAGCGGCTGAGCTGGGGCAGGACGCCCTTGAGCGAGCGCGCCAGGCCGTGGGTGACCTCAAAGCCTTCCCGCGCGAGCCGGACCGCCGGCAGGACCAGCTCCTTCCACGGACGCCGACCGTGCTCGCGCCAGGCCAGATGCAGGCCCGCCACGGTGCCTGGAACGCCGACCGCGCGGTGGCTGAGGTGGTGGCGGTCGAAGTCGTACTTGCCGTCCCGCAGCCACATCTCCGGCGAGGAACCCGCCGGGGCCGTCTCGCGGAAATCATAGGCTTGCGGGGAGCCGGAAGCGGGCCGGTAGACGATGAACCCACCCCCGCCGATGTTGCCGGCGGTCGGATGGGTCACCGCGAGCGCGAAGGCCGTCGCGACCGCCGCGTCGATCGCGCTGCCGCCGTCGAGCAGCACCTGGTGCCCGATGCGGGAAGCATGCCCCTCCTGCGAGACAACCATCCCGTCGCGCGCCCAGACCGGCGCGGAGCCGGCGACGGCCCGGGGAGGAAAAAGGGAAACGGCCGCAAGGCCGACCACAGTGAGACCGCGCGCGAACGAGACCATTGCCCGAGGGTGCCGCGGGGCGGCGGCGAGTCAAACGCCGCGCCCCGGGCCGCTCAGCGCGGCGCGGCGGCCCGCAGACGCTCCTTGGCGCGGAGCATCACGCGCAGCGGGTGGAGTTCCTCCTCGGAGGTGAGCGGCATCGGGACGCCAGTCACGAGCGCGGCGGCGAACGCGTCGAAGTAATCGGGGCCGGGCGTGCGGTCGAGGGGTTCGGTCACGCCCTCGCGGCGCACCAGCCGCGTCCGGGCGCCGCCATCGACCGACTCGATGAAGCCACGGGTCCCGAAGATCCGCAGGGTCTCGTTGCCGTGCGGCAGGCCGGGAGCGCCCGGATTCAGGTAATTGATCACGAAGGTGACCAGGCCGCCGTTCTCGAGTCGGCCCTGGGCGATCGCCGCAAGCTTGCCATCCCCGCGTTCGGAGGAGGGCTTGCCGAAGCCGGTCTCGTCAGCGGTGAGCGCGCTCATCCGCACGCCCGCCGCGTGCTCGACCATCCGTGCGCCGTGGATCCCCGCCTGCAGGAAAAGGCCCCCGTCGATCCCCTCGTCCTGCGGGCGCGCGGCGCCGTAGCGGTACGACTTCTGGACCAGGACCTGCACCACCTCGCCGATATCTCCCGCCTGGACGTGCCGCCGGATGGCGGCGTAGGGCGCCGCAAAGACGGTGCCGGCCATTTCCCGGAACTGGCGACCGGAGCGCCGGGCGGCGGCAAGGATGGCATCGAGCTCAGCCTCGGTCAGCGCGGAGGGCTTTTCCGCGTACACGTGGCGTCCCGCCTCCAGGCAGCGGATGGCATCACGCGCCTGCTCCGCCCGGCGAGGGGAGCACAGGACCACCAGGCCCACGGCGGGATCGGCCAGGAGCGCGTCGAGCCCGGCGACCACCTTCACGCCCTCCGGCGCATTGGGCTGACGCACCCCGGAGACGGCGACCAGCCGGGCGTGCGGATGATCGCGGAACTTCTCGAAGCGGAGCTGGTGCCCGTTGCCGCCATACAGGGCGACGCCGATCCGCTCGGCGGCTGGGAGCGTCGCGCCCAGGCCGGCCAGAAGACCAAGGATGAGGAGCCGCCCCGTCGCGCGAATCAGATTCATTTTGGGCAGGCAAACGGCCACGACCCCGCGGCGCAACGCGAAGTCGCGCTTGCCTCTCCGCCCGCCGACCGCCCCCTTTCGCGCGTGCCTCGTCGCCCTCGCTTCCGCCGATACCTCGGGATCGACTATTCCGGGGCGGCCACCCCCGAGACCCGGCTCCCCGGCCTGCGGGCTTACGTCGCGGAGGACCCGACGGAACCGCCGCGTGAAGTTACGGCCCCGGCCGCGAGCGGGCGATGGAGCCGGCGCGAACTTGCCCGTTGGCTCATCGACACCCTCTCCGCGAGTCCGCCCACCCTCGTCGGGATCGACCACGGCCTCTCCTGTCCCCTGCCCTACTTCGAGCGCCACGCCCTACCCGCAGATTGGGACCGTTTCTTGGCCGACTTCACGCGCCATTGGCCTGCGCACGCCCCGGGCGTCACGGTCCGCTCGCTGCGGGCGAGCAACCCGCGCGCCGGCGATCCACGGTGGCGACGCCCCTGCGAACGGCGCACCGGGGCCAAATCCGTCTTTCATTTCGATGTGCCGGGCAGCGTCGCGACCTCCACCCACGCCGGGCTCGCCTGGGTGCAACGACTGAGGGAAGAGCTCGGCCCGCGCCTGCACTGTTGGCCGTTCGACGGCTGGCACCCTCCGCCCGGCGCCCACTTGCTAGCGGAGATCTATCCCTCCCGGTGGAGCGGACGGTGGCCGAGGGGGCAGCGTACGCCGGACCAACAGGATGCCTTCGCTACGGCCGCCGCCCTCGCCGCCGCGGATCACTCGGGCGAGCTGGAGCGTTGGCTGGATCCCGAACTGCCGACGGCGGAACGGGCCGCGGCCCGCGTGGAAGGCTGGATTCTGGGCGTCAGCTAATTCGCCTCACCGCAGCGGGTAGATCTCGGCCAACCTCACCACGGTGCCTCGCCCACGGCGGCGACCTCGAGTCCTAGTGAAACGGCGGCGTGGTTTCTGGCCAAAGTCACCAGCTTGAGCGGGTACTCGGCATTACAGGTGGGAAATCGGACGGGAAGAGTCAGGCTGCGGGCGAGTCGCACAGCGCACGCACCTCGCGGCGAAGGTGGAGCCGGAGGCGGTGCAGGCGGACCTTGAGGGCGTTGAGGCTGAAGCCGGCCTCTTCGGCCATCACCTGATAGGTGGTGCCCTGAATCACCTGCTCGATGAGCCGGCGATCGCGGTCGCTACAGCGCCGAAGGGCAATTTCCAAGGCCTCCCGAATCTCGTGCACGCGATCCTCCGCGGAGGGATCCGTCAGGCCCGCCCAAAAGCCCTCCTCAACGAGGCTCGCGGGCCGGCAACGGAGGCGACGCCGGTGGTCGAGGGCGGAGTTGCGCGCCAGGGTGAAAAGCCAGGTCTCGAATCGCGGGACCTCGCGCAATAACCGGATCTGGGTGACCATCTTAACCCAGACCACCTGTAGCACGTCTTCGGCCGCCCAAGGGTCGGCCACGAGACCCCGAAGGAACCCGCGCAGACGCCGGCGATAAAGCCGTACCAGCTCGGCTTGGGCCGGCAGATCTCCGGCCCGGGCCCGAATGACGAGCGCAGCCCGTTCAAGTTCGGGGGATGGGACCTGCGTCCGCATCAGCATCGTGTCCCGATCAGCGTGGACGCCGTCCAGATTGTTGACGTCGCGGTGGCCGTTACGCGGGCGCGCCTCGGTCGGGTCGTAGAGGTCGCGGGTCCAGCGGTACGCCGCTGACCTGCACGAGCGCGGTGGGAGTAAGGTGGGGTTAATCGCGGGATTGCTCTCACTGAGGTTCATCCAGCTGAAGAGCTCCATCGGAATCGGGCGGCGCCAGTCTGAATTGCCCCCGGTATTAAGGGGAGCGGCCCAGTCGAGCGCCTCCTCCCAAGTGGTCTCGCCGACGCCGGCTGTCGGGCAAAAAAACCGCCCCGGAACGGGAAACTGCGCGCCGCGATCATCCCGGATTGAACCGCCAGCGGATGACACCACCGCGGGAGCGCCAATTAATCGAATGTCATCCCCTAGGGCTTGAGTCGGAAGTAGCGTACCGACCGCCGGCCCTCGTCGCCGTAGACGGCCTCAAGATCCCGAATCGGCATGATCAGCCAAGGGGCGAACAACCCCTCACCGTTCTTGGTGAAAACGAAGCCGTCCCCGAGGACCACGCAGGAATGGAAAACGAGCCCCTCGGGAGAGATGAAGCACGCAAGATCCCCGAAGCTTCCCGGCGACGCCACTTCGCGGTAGTTCTGCGTCAGCTCGAGGTAGGCCGGCTGCGGGTCGAGGTAGTAGGTCCCGGGACGGGGGGAGAAGAAGTTCAGGGCCGTCCAGTTGCAGTCGGGTAAACGTCCGGCGACGGCGTCACGCAGCGAGGGGTAAGTATAGACGCGTTCGCGCGCGAGCGGCGGCAGCAGCAGCGCCAACTCCAGCGAATCCCCCGCGCGGCCGGCGGCGAGGGCCGTCAGCAGCGGCTGCGTGTCTAAGTGGCGCTCATCCGCGGTCCAGTGGCGCAGGAATGCCTCCTGCTGCGCCGGCGCCGGCGGCTCCAGCCAGAGCCGCCACGCCTGCCGCCGGGTCATGAACCGGCGCGCCGCGAGGATCTCCGGCGCGGACCGGGCGGCCTGGATGAGCGCCGAGACGTCACTGAATCGCCAATGCCCACCCCGCTGCCAGCGCAGGCGCTTGACCAGATCCTGCTGGGTCGCGCTGAGGTCGGACCCCACCAGCCACGCCTCCGGCTGACCGAAGAGAAAGAGGGGCCCGAAGTGATCGGGATTCAGCGGCGAGCGGGCGAGCTCCGCGTACACCGCGGCGCGGACCTCCGGACGAAACTCCAGCAACAGGGCCACGGGTGGCAGCAGCGCTACGCCGTCCGAACCCACCCGGCGGACTTCGGGACGGCGGAGCACGGACAGCTGCGCCTCCTCCACCCCCGCCCGGCGGAGGCGCGCCTCGACCTCGTCGGGCACCCAACCGGGGAAACGCCAGACCGGCGCTTGGTCGGGCTTGACGGCCAACTCCAGCAGCGCGTCGGCCGCCTCGAGGAATAGCGGCCGGGCGTTCAGGCGCCCCGCGTTTCCCGACTCCGCCGGGACCGGCGCCGCACCACCCGTCCAGATCAGCGCGGCGAGCGCGAAGACCCTCAGAGCGGGCATAACACGGGCGAACGTTAGCGCGGAAGGAAAAGCCATCGGCGGCGGGAAGACGGCCTCCACGCGCGTGCGGTTTCAGCAGAGTAAAAGTTCGTTCTGCGTTGCCCGCGTAAGCCTCAAGGTGCCGCCATTGGGACGATGGTTTAGGTGTGCGCAACCCCGCGATTGCGCACGGCGGCCGTCTCCTGCGTGGGCAACGCGGCGCGCACGTCATCCACGTTCGTAGGTGTGCCTACTCCGTTCGGAGCCTGAATGGACGGAGTTCGAGGCCCGGCTCCCACTGGCACCCGGTCAACCCGGCGCCAGCAGATCCCCCACCGGAAGCGGGCGACCCTGCCGGATCGACTCCTCCGCGATGAGGCAGAGGGCGGTCGACCAGAGGCCGTCCTCCCCGGTGGCCGCCGGCGGACACTCGCCGCGGACCATCCCCACGCACCGGGCGATCTCCTCGCGCAGCTCAAAGACCTCGCCGCTGTGGCGGGCGAGCGCGACATTCTCCAGCCGCTCCCCGTCGAAGACCTTCAGGAAAAAGCTCGGCTCCAGCGTCCGATCGAGGGCGCCGCTCCACCCGGCCCAGATCGCCCCGCGACGGCCCGTGATCTTGACCGTCTGGTGATGCTCGAACGCGGCGAGGGTCTGCGAGACCACCGCATAGGCGCCATTCGCATAGCGGAAGGTCGCGCTGAAGTTGTCATAGAGCCCAGGGCGCGAGGGATCCCGCGAATTGCCGAGCGCGTGGAGCTCAACCGGGTGGCCCGCGGATTCTAGATACCAGCGTGCAAGGTCGAAAAAGTGGATCGGCTCCTCCAGCACCCAGCTGCCCACGCGCGCGGGATCGTAGCGCCAGCCGGACGCCCCCTGCCGGTACGGCTTCCGGGAGAGCTCCACCAGCACGTACTGTGGCTCGCCAATCACCCCGCGGTCGATGAGGCGCCGGATCTCGCCCCACTGGGAGGACAGCCGCAACTCGTGTCCCACCGCAAGCTTCCGACCCAGGGTGCGTGCCTTGACGACCAGCGCGCGACAGTCGGCCACCGTCAGGGCCATCGGCTTTTCGAGCAGCACGTCGCAGCCCGCTTCGAGAGCGTCCGACGCCACCTCAAGGTGCGTGTGGCTCGGCGTCACGACATCGACGATGTCGAGTCCGCCCGCCGCGAGCAGCGCGCGGTGGTCGGGATAGATTGGCACCCCGGGATAAGCGGCGGCGGCGGCCGCGCGCGAGGCCTCCGAGGGCGCGGCAATGCCGGCGAGGCGAGCGTCGGGCAGGCGCGCGATGGACTGGGCGTGCAGCTGGCCCCAAGCGCCAAAGCCGACGAGACCAAAACGCACGGGAGCGGGGGTGGCGGGCATGGAAAGCAGATTAGCGACGCTGGGCGGTCGTCAGCGGAGTGACCGGCTCCGGCACGCGTCGGCCCTGCAGCTCGTTGAGCCGGCAGGTCGGCAGCCGCGGGAGCACGTGGCGCGCGAAGAGCTCAGCCTCCTCGCGGTGGGGATAGCCGCTCAGGATGAAGGCGCGGAAGCCCATCTCGAGGTAGCGGTTCAGCTTGGCGACGATCTGGTCCGGATCCCCGACCAGCGCGCTGCCGCAGCCGCTGCGCGCGAGGCCGATCCCCGACCAGACGTGCGGCTCGAGCAGCAGATCCGGGCCAAGGCGCGCGCGGAGCTCATCCTGGCGGAGCACGCCGGCGCTCTTGGCATCCAGCGAGCGGGCCTTCATCGCCTGACCCTGGGCGAGGTCCAGCCGGGAGATGAGCCGGTCCGCGGCCGCCCGGGCCGCCGCCTCCGTTTCCCGCACGATCACGTGGATGCGCAGGCCGAAATCGATCTGACGACCGTGCCCCGCGGCGAGCTCACTCATCCGGCGCATCGTCGCAGCCAGCTGTTCCTCGGTCTCCGGCCACATCAGGAAAACATCGCAGTGCCGCGCGCACAGCTCCTGCGCGAGCGGCGAGATCCCGCCGAAGTAGAGCAGCGGTCCGCCGTTCTGCTGGTAGGGTTTGGCCGCCTCGCAATCGGGCAGCCGGAACTGGTAATACTTCCCCTCCCACTCGAGCGGGCCGTCCGTGGTCCAGAGACGCTGTAGGATCCGGATGATCTCGCTGCTCCGCTCATAGCGCACCTCGTTCGGCTCCTGCCGGCCGGGCAGGTCGGAGGAGATGATGTTCAATCCCAGCCGGCCCGCGGAGAGGTGGTCGACCGTGGCAATGGCGCGCGCGAGCATCGGCGGCCAGACCTCGCCCATCCGCAGCGCCACCAGCTGGTTGATCTGCGCGGTCTGCGGCGCGAGCGCGGCGGCGAAGGTCAGCGCGTCCTGGCCGGGCACCCAGCCTGACGGGAGCAGGATGTTCTGGTAACCCAGCGTGTCCGCCGCGCGCACGAGCCCCGCGCAATGCGCGAAGCTGCTGCGCCGCGGGCCGTCCGGCACGCCGAGGAATTCCATATCCTCGTTGCAGAGCGCGGAGAACCACGCGACCTCCGCGCGGCGCTCCGCGGTGCGGATCGCCGGGGCGGCCGGGGGCTGGGCGGCGGGCTGGAACATCGGCGGTTCAGGGCACCGAGCGGCCGTGCGCCGCGGTCCACAGCTCGTACCAATGCTGCCGCTCCAACCGCAGCCCGGCGCTCGCCGCCGCGGCGCGGATCCGCGCCAGTTGGTTCGTGCCGATCACAACCTGGGGACCACTCGGCAGCGCCGCCACCCAGGCGAGGGCCACCTGCTCCGCGCTCACGCCGTACTCCGCCCCGATGCGCGCCAATTCGGCCCGTGTCCGCACCGCCGCGGGGTCATCGCCCGACAGAAGGCGGCCGCCGGCCAGCGGCGACCACGCCATCGGCCGCGACCCCGCTGCCTGGCACTGGTCGAGGGTGCCATCGGTGATCGCTCCCATCTGCAGCAAGCTCACCTCCACTTGGTTGGTCGCCGGCGCGCGACCGAGGAAATGGGCAAGCAACCCCGCCTGGTGAACACTATAATTGGAAACTCCGACCGCCCGCACCTTGCCCGTGGCGATTACCGCCGCGAGCCCTTGCGCCGTCTCCTCCGCACTAGTCAGCCAGTCCGGCCGGTGGATCAGGAGCAGGTCAATCCGGTCCGTGCGCAGTTCTCGCAGCGAACGCTCGACGCAGCGCGCGATCGCCGCGGCGGAAGCGTCATAATGGTTCACGCGCGCCCCCGACCGGTTCGGCCCCACCGCATTGATCCCACACTTGGTTACAATCTCCATTCGGTCCCGGAGGCCCGGGGCCTCCGCCAGCGCGCGGCCAAACAGCCCTTCACAGGTATAACCGCCGTAGATGTCCGCGTGGTCGAAGGTCGTGATCCCAACTTCGAGGCAGGCGTCAATTTTCGCCCGCACGCGCGCTGGCGAGGAGCCCTCGGGGTCCTGCGCGAGGCGCCAGAGCCCATAGGCGATGGCGGAAACTTCAGGGCCTTGGGGACAGATGGGAAAACGGGGCGTCATCAGGGTGGGAGGCAGCGAGAGCTCCGCTAAAGTTCGCGCGGGGGACGGGCTCGGCTCAATCCCTTTTTCCGGCCATTCGGTCCCGGAGTAGGCGGCAAAGCGCGGGCGAGCCCGCTAGATAGACGATGCGCGGCATCCCCAAATCGAAACGCCGCACGGGCAACTGCTCGCCGTTGAGGAAATGAACCTCGCCGCCCGCGGCGCGCACCAGCGGGATGGCAGCCGCGAGGTCCCAGATCTTCACGTTAAAATCAACGCAGCCATCGAGGAGACCGGCCGCCACGTAAGCCAGATGGAGCGTCGCTGAGCCGAGGCCGCGGATCTTGAAATCCGCCAACACCGCGGTCGCGGCGGGGAGCAGCGCCTTGTCTCCCGGGGAGTGAAAGCCGACGAGCGTCTCGCGGGAGACCGGGCGGGCTGAGACCCGGGCCGGCACCTCGCCGTCAAACCCCCCCAAGCCCGGCCCTCCGTGCAGCAGGCGCCGGCGGCCGAGGTCATAGACCACGCCGTACACCGGCTCGCCGTCCCAGAGCAGCGCGAGGGAGATGGCACACTGCGGGATTCCCAGCGCGAAGTTGTTCGTCCCGTCGATGGGATCGAGAATCCACGCGAAGGCACGCGTCACCGCCACCGGCCCCGCCGGGTCGGGCAGCTCCTCGCTGAGGAACTGGTCCGCCGGAAACTCACGGGCCAAGTCGCGGAAGATCCCCTCCGAGATGGCGACGTCGATGGCCGTCACCCGAGTGCCGTCGGCCTTCCACCGGCTCTCGGCTCGGCCAAATTCGCGATGCAGTAGGTCGACTTGGGCCAGCACCGCCGCGCGCGCCGCGGCGACCCGGAGATTCAATTGCGCGGAGTCCATCTTCGCACGCTGGCGCCGCGGCGGGCGAAAAACCAGCCGCAATCCGCCGGCCTAGTCGTAGTCGTGCAGCCGCGGATCGCGGCGCGGAGCGTGGCGTCGAACGCGGTAGCGGTGCCGCCCCGCCTTGGGCGCCGTCGCCGCACCGTCCGCCGGAGGCGGCGCCCCATCAAAATCTTCCGGCCCTCCGTCGCCCTCCCCCGGCCCCTCACCCAGTTGGTCCTCCAAGGACTCCGGATCGGCGCCCTCCTCTAATTTGCGGACGACTTCCTCCATCTCGCCGTCGATGCGTTCGCCGGTGAGCTCGGACATCCGCCGCATCATCCGCGCCATCGCACGAGGGTCACTCTCGTCGACCGAGGAAAATTCGCGCTCCATCGCGCCCAAGGCAGACTCCATCCGCGCGTCCTCCACCGGTTCGGCAGACGCGGCATCCGCCGCCGGCGGGGACTCGGCGCCGCCGCGAGTGATCGCGAAGGCAGAGACGAGCTTGCGCATCCGAAACGCGGGATTGTCGGGGCAACGGGGGATCGTGCTCCCCTGCGCAAGCGTCTTGGCGTAGAACTGGTAGACGGTGTGATTGTCCGGACAGTAGTACTCGTAGATCGGCATAAGACGACGCGTTCCTAGGTATCGTCCGCGGGATTGGCAAGCTGGTGGCCGTGTCGCAGCGCACCCGCACCGCGCGCGGCGTTGAGCTGATCCCGCACATGGGCGAGCCGACGTCGGCGTGCCTCGTCCACGCCGAAAAGTTCCAACTGCCCGCCCCCCGTTTCCACCCCCGAGAGCCGGACTCCCGCGAGCCGGATCGGCCGGGCCCCCACGCCGGCGGCGGCGAGCAGCGGTTCCAGCAGCGGATAAAAGGGCGGCTCGAGATCCGTCGCGTTCGGCAGCGTGCGGCTGCGCATCCCCTCGCTAAAATCCGGGAAGCGGACGCGCACGGTGAGCGTGCGCACCTTTTTCCCGTCCCGCCGGACCTTCGGCAACAGCTCGTCGACCATCCCTTTCAGCACCCGAACTAGGTGCGCGTGGTCGCGGACATCGGCCGCGAAGGTCTCCTGCTGGGAATAACTTTGGGCGTCGCCAGACTCGGTCACGACGGGCCG
>NEUZ01000070.1 GCA_002304435.1 Opitutia bacterium Tous-C8FEB
CGGTTGACCGGCGGGGTCTCGATCACGCTCAGGTCCCGCGCCCCCGTCAGCGCCATATAGAGGGTGCGCGGGATCGGGGTCGCGCTCATCGAGAGTACGTCCACCGTCGCGCGCAGACGCTTCAGTGCCTCCTTGTGCTTCACGCCGAAGCGCTGCTCCTCGTCGACCACGACCAAGCCGAGCTCGCGGAAGACGACGTCCCCCTGCAGGAGCCGGTGCGTGCCGATCAGGATGTCGACCTGGCCCGCCGCCGCCGCCGCGAGTACCTGCCGCGTTTCTGCCCGTGAACGGAAACGGCTGAGCATCTCGATTGCCACCGGGTAGCCGGCCATCCGCTCGCGGAAGGTGTTGAGGTGCTGTTGGGCGAGAATCGTGGTCGGCACGAGCAGGGCCACCTGACGGCCGGCCTGCACTGCCTTGAACGCGGCGCGAATCGCGACCTCGGTCTTGCCGAAGCCGACGTCCCCGCAGATCAGCCGGTCCATCGGCCGCTGCCGCTCCAGATCCGCTTTGGTCTCCTGGATGGCCCGCAGCTGGTCCGCCGTCTCCGCGTGCGGAAAAGAAGCCTCGAATTCGCGCTGCCAGTCGTTGTCCGGCGGGCAGGCCTGCCCGGGTTGCGCTTCCCGCGCCGCCTGCAGCCGGAGTAGCTCGGCCGCCAAGTCCACGGTCGCCCGTTCCGCTGCCTGCCGCGCCTTCTCCCAGCGACCCGAGCCGATCCGGCCCAGCTGCGGGCGCGTCTTACTCAGGCCCACATACCGGCTGATCAGATGCGACTCGGTGAGGGGCACGTGGAGCGTTACCTGGTCGTCGAACTCCAAGGAAATGACCTCCCGCTGGCCTTGGGCGGTGTCGAGCCGGGTTATGCCCCGGAAGTGCGCGATGCCGTGCTGCAGGTGCACGACGAAGTCGCCCTCCACCAGCTCCGCGAAGTCGAGCAACTGGTCGACCTGCGCGCGGTGGGCTACGGCCCTTGCCGTTCCTACGGCGCGGCGCGGCCGCCGCCGGCCGAAGAGCTCCGTTTCGGTGACGACCACGAGGTCCCGGGCCGCCTCTTCCGCCGCCGCGGCCCGGCGCCGGCGCCCGGCGGCCTCCGCCGGCAACGCCAGCGCCGCGCCCGGGCGGGCGGTGATCCGAAACCCTTCGTTGAGGTTGCCCCGCCACCAGCGCGGCCGCAGCTCGCGCCAGCCCGGGGCCGCATCCAGCAACTCCCGCGCCCGCTGCTCCTCGCCCTCCTTCGACATCACCACCGCGACCTCCGCCCCCGCGCGGCCCCACGCTGCGACCTGCCCGAGGAATTCTCCGCGCGCCTCCTCTTCGGCCGTCAGCCGCTCCTGTGCGATCAAACCCTCTCCGGGTGTCCGCCGGTGGTGCGCCAGTGCCTCCGTGTCCCACGTCACCTCCTCGGCCGCGCCCGCGCACAGGCGACTGACCTCGTCGAGATCTCCCAGTCCGCTTACGCCAGCGCAATGCGCGGCCAGCGCGGCCAGCGGGTCGGCGTCGCCGGCCGGCGTCAGCGCGGATAACTCGGACTCCAACGTCGCCGGCTCCACGAGGACGAGCCGTGCCGTCGCGGGCAGGTAGCCCGCGAGTCCGGTCACCGACGTGGCGAGACGCACGCGCGGTGAGGCCGGCACTGCCACGGTCTCCACGGCGTCTCCCGAGCGCTGGGTCACGGGATCAAACCGGCGGATCGACTCGATCTCGTCCCCGAAGAAATCGACCCGGCAGGGTGCCGCTGCGGTGACGGGGTAGATGTCGACCAAGCCGCCTCGGACCGCGTAGTGACCGGGGGCCTCGCACACCGCCTCGCAGTCGTAATCGAGCCGGCGCAGCTCCTCCAGCAGCTTCTGGAAGGGCAGGGTTGCGCCGCGGGTCAGCGTGAGTTCCTGCCGCGCAAACTCTTCCAGCGCCGGCACGGGTTGCAGCAGCGCTGCGGGGGTCGTCGTGACCACGAGGGTGTCCGGCGTCGCGGCGAGGCCGCGGACCGCGCGCAGCCGCGACAGCACGGCGAGCCGGTCGCTCGACGCGGCGAATGCCTCGCGCATCTCGGCGGTTTCCTGCACCGACTCAGGGAACACGAGGGCAGCGAGCGGCGCGGGAGAACCGAGG
The DNA here is from genome assembly GCA_002304435.1 of Opitutia bacterium Tous-C8FEB. Classification (GTDB taxonomy): domain Bacteria; phylum Verrucomicrobiota; class Verrucomicrobiia; order Opitutales; family Opitutaceae; genus ER46. The sequence goes on from NEUZ01000070.1 coordinate 2,110, forward strand.
GCGCGGTGGAAAAAGGCCGTGTCCTCGGCCAGCAACTCGGCTTCGCGGAGGGTGGGGGTGACCACGAGCCAGACGGGCGTGCGTTCGCGGCCCGTCAACGCGGCGAGCACGGCTCCGCGGGCGGCGGGGCAGACACCGGTCAGGCGGCGGACGGGCGGCGGGCAATCGGGCATCAGACGGGGCGTGGGCCTGAGACGACCGCCAGCGCCGCGCGGGCGGCGGACTCCTCGGCCGCTTTCTTCGATGACCCGCGGCCCGTGCCCACCGGTTGGTCGTGGAGGAAGACGGTCACCGTGTAGGTGCGGGCGTGGTCGGCCCCTTCGGTGGCGACGACGGCATAGCGGAGGGCCTCGTTCCCGTGCACCGGTTGGATGCGCTCCTGCAGGCGGCCCTTCGGATTGTCCGCCGCGGCGGCCGCGAGGTGCGGGCCGAGTGGTCCGTACAGCCCTTGAACGGCGCGGCGGGCGCCTTCGAGGCCAGCTTCGAGAAAGATCGCGCCGAGCAGGGCCTCAAGGGCATCGGCGAGGGCAGTGGGGCGAGTGCGGCCCCCGGCGGCTTCCTCGGCGGGGTTGAGGCGCAGCGCGGCGGCGACGCCCGCTTCGCGGGCGAGGCCGGCGAGGCAGGTGCCGTTGGCGAGCGTCGCGCGCAGGCGGCTGAGTTCGCCTTCCCGTTCCCCGGGGAACGCTTGGAACAGGGCCTCGGTCAGGACGAGTTGGAGCACGGCATCGCCGAGGAACTCCAGCCGCTGATTGCTCTCGGCCGGCGTGGGGTCCTGCCGGAGCGACGGGTGCGTGAGCGCCTGCGCAAGCAGCGCGCGGTCGCGGAAGACGTGGCCGAGGCGGACCTCGAGTGGCGTGGCGGAGCTACTCATGAGCTGGCGCTAGCGTAGCGGCGGAGCCCGCGGTGAAAGACGATCACGGCGAGGCCGAGCCAGAGCGCGGCGAACCCGGCGAGGCCGAGCGCCCAAGCGGGCTCGAACCCGTGCAGGAGGACTCGGGCTGGCGCGTTGCTCACGACCACGACGGGCAGGAGCCAGACGAAGATGACCTCGGCGGCGCCGCGGAACGCCTCGCGGGGCATCCGCGAGAACTCGATTAGACTGAAGTAGCCGCCCTCCACGCCCTGCGCGCTAGTCAGCCAGAAGACGCTCGCGGTGGAGAGCATCAGGACGCTGTAGTGGATCACGAGGCCGCAGCCCACGAGCAAGGCGTAGAGCGCCAGTTGCCCCGGGCTCGGCCGGAGCCCCAGTTCCCCTGCGGCGTAGACCACCAACCCGAGCGCGACGACCGAGTTGACCAGCCCGTCGGGATCCAGTTTCCGCGTCGAAACCATAAACATCACGCTGCCGGGCTGGGCCAGAAAGAAGTCGAGGTGCCCGTTGCGGACGTTCCGGCCAAGGTCGTAGAGCCCACTCCAGAAGAAACCCATCAGGAGGCGCTGGATCAGGAGCGAGGTGCCTAGCAGCAGCAACATCTCGGGCCGGCTCCAGCCCGCGATCGAGTCAGTGTGCCGGTAAATCACCTCCACCAGCAGAAGATTGACCCCCATCCAGAAGAGCTCGACCAGCGACCAGATGACGAAGTCCCCGCGGAACATCAGCGCCCGTGTGAGCGAGTAACGCGCGCTGGCGACCCAGACGCGGAAGTGGTGGGCGAACGCGCTCATCCCCCGACGGCGGTGTGGCGCCGCAGGCCCCGGACCCACAGCGCGTGCGCCAGCAGCAGCAGCAGCACGACCCAACTGGCTTGGAGGGCGAGGCCCTCGGCGGTCTCGGTCGGCCCAATGCGCCCGGTGAGGATCGCGGCGGGGAAATACATCTGGTAGTAGAAAGGCAGGAAGCGGGCGACGGCGTGGAGCGCCGGCGGGAGCAGATCGAGCGGGAAGATCTGCCCTCCGAGCACCGCCTCCACCGCCATCGAGAGCACCACGAGGCCTTGGATCTCGAGGAACCAGAACGTCATCAGCCCGAAGCAGTAGGCGATGGTGAACTGGACGAGCGCGGAGAGGAAGAGGGCCGGCACCGCCGCGGCGAGACGCCAGGGTTCACTCGGGAAGGACAGCGCCTCGTGGATAAAGGGATAGGCGACGGCGAGGGGTAAGAGGATCAACGCACCGGACACCAGCCGAGCGGCCGCGAAGATGCTCAGGCGATAGAGGAAGTAGTTGATCGGCTTGAGCAGGAACTGGTTGATCAGCCCTTGGCGGATTTCCTCGCTGATCTGGTAGTCCTCGTTGAAGGCGCTGATCAGGAACTGGAGGAAGAGGATGGTCGTGAAATAGGTGAGCGTCTGGCGCAGGTCGAAGCCGCCCACCTGCTCCCGCCCGGCGAAGGCGGCGCCCCAGAGGATGAAGACGGCGGCGAGGTGGAACAGGGAGAAAAACCCGCGCACGGCGAAGTTCCATCGGTACACGAGGCTGCCTTGCAGCCCGAGGAGGAAGGCCTGGCGGTACTTGCCGGCGGCGCGCAGCATCGCGGGCCTCAGGGCTCGAGCCCGAACCGCTTGATGACCTCGTCGGCCAGGCCCCGGTAGGCGGTCGAGCCTAGGCCCTGCGGATCGTAGGCGAGGATCGGTTTCCCGAAGCTCGGCGCCTCGCTCAGGCGGATAGTCCTCGGGATCAGCGTGTCGAAGACCTTCCCCGGTAGGTGCTGACGCACCTCTTCCACCACCTGGCGCGCGAGTTTGGTCCGCCCGTCGAACATCGTCATCACTACTCCGCCCAGCTCGAGGCGGTCATTCACGTGCGCCGCCTTCAGCCTCTCAACGTTGCGGAGGATTTGGCCGAGGCCCTCGAGGGCTAGGTATTCACACTGCAACGTGATCAGCAGATAATCGGCGGCGGCGAGGCTGTTCATCGAGAGCAGCCCCAGCGCGGGCGGGCAGTCGATGAGAATCACCCGGTAGCCGTTGGAGTCTCGGACCGGATCGAGCACCCGCCGCAACCGTGCGAGGTAGTTTTCCCCTTGGGCCAGTTCGATCTCCGCGGCGGCGAGGTCCTCTTCGCTGGGGATCAGGGCGAGGCACTCGTGCGCCGTCGGCGTGATCATATCGAAGGCGGAGCCCTCCCCGTGCAGCGGGCCGTAGAGGCTGCGCCCCGCCTGCTTCTCCACGCCCACGGCGCTCGTCGCGTTGGCTTGGGGATCAAGGTCCACCAGCAGGGTGTGGATCTTCCGCTCGGCCAGCGCCGCGGCGAGGTTGACCGCGGTGGTGGTCTTGCCGACGCCCCCCTTCTGGTTGGCGATGGAAAATACGACGGTGGGCATAGCTGTGAGGGATCGATACGCGGCACCGCTCCCGGCCGCAAGCGCGGCCTCGCCGCTTCCCGCTCGCGCCTCCGTCCGGCCCGCGCTTCACTATCCCGATGGAAACGTCGCGGTTCGAACCGCTGGAACCGGCCACAGTCGAGCCGCCGGGGGAACTCTCTGGGGCCGCGACCTTGCCCGATGGCACCGCCCTGCTCGTGCGTCCCATCCGGCCGGAGGACGAGCCCCGCCTCGCGCGGTTCCACGCGGGGCTTTCCGACCGCAGCGTCTACCAACGCTACTTTCGGCCGATCCCCCTGGCCCAGCGGGTGCGGCACACCCGGCTGAGCCGGCTTTGCTTCGCCGATTTCCGCACCGAGATCCCGCTCGTCGTCGTGCGCGGTGCCGGCGGGCCGGACGAGGAGATCCTCGCCGTCGGCCGCCTCCACCGTGATCCGGGCCGGCCCGAGGCCGAGTTTGCACTGGTGGTGGCCGACGCGTGGCAGCGCCGCGGGGTCGGCGCGGTGTTGCTCGCGCGGCTGGAGGAGGCGGCGCGCCTGGCCGGCTGTACGCGCCTCCTGGGGACGCTGCTGGCGGAGAACCTCCCGATGCAGCGGCTCTGCCACCGGCGGGGCTTCGCGCTTCACTTCGGGAGCGGCGGCGAGGTCACCGCGGAACTCGCCCTCGCCCCGGGACCGCGACCGGCGTGAACCGCCGCCGCCGTCCGCTCAGTCGCTCCCGAGGCGCGACCAGACGGCGGTCAGGCGCTCGCGCAGCAGGCGGGCGCTCGCGGGCGGCAGCACCGCGGGGGTAAGGGGCACGTTCTTAGTGTCCTCGCGGTCGAGTTGGCCGGGCACACGCCCGTACTTGTAGTCGCGCTCGAGCCCGCCGTCGGCGGCGAGGCGGATGCCAGGGTACTCCTTGCGCGGCACGGAGAGGTAGAACTGGTCACGGGCGATGGCCGGTCGTTCTCCAGGGCTGAGGCGCAGCCGGGCGCGGGCCAGCTCCCGGAACAACTCCCGCGCGGTGAGGGTGGCTGGATCGACGAACGCAGGGCGGGGGGCAACGACGTCGCGCCACGCGGGATCCGCGGCCAGTTCCGCAAATGCCTGCGCAATCTCCGTCTTCGCGAGGGGATAATGGGTGCACCCGAGCACGACCGTCTCGAGCGGCCGGCCGGGGCGCAGTTCGCGGTAGGCCTCCGCGAGGGAACGCACTTCGCGACGCGCGTAAACCGCGACCGGTTCGGTGAAGGCCGTATCGCCCTCGATGGCCCCCGCGAGCGTCGCGCTACCTTGCTGCGCGATCGGCGGCGGGCCGAAGCCAGCGCGGCCGAGCGTGGCGCCGATAGTCCGCGGGTACACGCCGCTGGCGCAGGTCCCGACCGTCGCCATCACGCCGATGCCGCCGGCGGGATTGGTCTCCAGCACGCCGCGCGCCCCCGCCTCCACCACGCCGACCACGATGACGGGGATACCCCAGGCCGCCACGGCCGCGCGGATGTCCTCCAGTCCGTACGCGGTGGCGGTGTTGCAGGCGATCACGATGGCTTTGACCGGCGGCTTCGCGAAGTGAGGCGCGTCGCCCTGCGCCGGCCAGGCGCGGCGTCCGAGGAGGAAGATCGTGTCCTTGAGGATCAGCTCGCGCAGGTAATCCGTGCGGCCCGCGGCCCCGTAGTTGCCGTAGGGCATATTGGCTTGGTCGCCGAAGTACACGAAGCGTTCCGCGGCGAAGTCCGGCACGCCGTCCGGGCCGGGCGCGAGCGTCTCGTTGTTGAAGGCGTCGAGCGTGAGGATCGCCTCCAGCACGGTGAGCCCGCCGATCCCGGAGTCGAACACGCCGATCGGCAGGCGGCGTACGGCGGCGGGATCGGCCCAAGCCCCGGCATCGAAGGTGAAGGCCGCGCGGCCATCGCCGGCGGCGCGGCGGATGAGGGCGTTGGGATCCGCCTGCGCCGCAGTGGGGACGAGGAGGACGAAGAGCAGGGTGGGGAGCAGACGCATCGGAATAGAGGAACTTAGGGTGTCGCGGCCGGGACGGGCAAGCGGGGGCGAAAAAAAGCCCCCCGCGGTTGGGCGGGGGGCGGGAGGCTCACTTCTTGGCCGGGGCCGGCGCGGCGGGGGCAGCGGCGGGCGGCGACTTGATGTCGAGCAGCTCGACGTCGAACACGAGGGTCGAGCTCGGCGGGATGCCGGGGCGGCCGTCATCGCCGTAGCCGAGCTGCGGCGGCACGTGGAGGCGGATCTTGCCGCCCTTGTTCATCTTCTGGATGCCCTCGGTCCAGCCGGGGATCACCTGATCGAGCGGGAACTCGGCCGGCTCGCCGCGCTTGATCGAGCTGTCGAATTCCGTGCCGTCGATCAGCTTGCCCACGTAGTGGACGCGGACGGTGTCGGTGGCCTTGGGGGCGGGGCCGGGGCCGGCCTGGGTGATCTCATAGCGCAGGCCGCTGGGCAGCTCGACCACGGCCTTGTTCTCCCGCAGCTTGGTGAAGTACGCCTCGTTCACCGCCGAGTTCTTGGTCTTCAGCTTCGCGGTGTAGGCGTTCTGCTTCTTCTGCATGAAGTCGTCCATCAGGGGCCCGATCTTCTCCAGCTCGTAGGGGGAGTCTTTGCCGGCGGCGGCCGAGCGGAAACCCTTGATCAGCGTCTCCAGCTCCTCGCTTGAGAACTCAAGCTCGCCAAGGCCGACGCGCTTGCCGATGAACCAGCCGAATTCCTCAAGAATCTGGGCGTCGGTGAACGCGGGCTTGGCAGGGGCGGCCGGGGCGGCGGCGCCGGGCAGGGTGACTTTGGCCTCCTGCGCGGCGAGGGAGCCAGCCCCGAGGAGGGCCAGGCTGAGAAGGGAGAGGGACGGGAACTTCATAGTTCGAGGTGGATGGGAGGAGGCGCGATCGCGCGGAGCGGACCGCAAGGCGGCAAGGCGTGCCAGCCGCTCCCGGCGAAGGCAATCCCGTTCTCCCCGCTTGTCCCAGCGCGCCCCCGCGCCCACTGTGCGCGACTAAACCCCGATGCATCCCGAGCATTTCTGGACGAGTCTCGACGGCCAAATCCTGTCGGTGAAAAACAAGGACGAACGGTCCGTGCGCCTCACCCTAGCCTTCTGGCCGCGTCAGCCGGCGGAACTGGAGGCCCTGCGCCCGCTCCTGCCGCGCCTGCGCTTCTCCCTGCGCAGCTCCCTCGCGCGGATCGGCCTCGAGGTGACCCTGACCGGCCCCATCCGCGTTGAGGGCGGGCGCCTCGAGCTCGACGCAGAGGCCTTCCTCTACGACCCCAGTTTCCCGCACGCCGCCTACTGGAAGAAACTCCTGCGCGTGGGCGCCCCAGCCGGGCGACTCTACCACGCTCCCGCCGAGGCCAAGCTCACCACCGCGGAGATCTGGGATGCCCTGAAGGCGAACCTGATCAAGCTGCCCAACACCATCAGCATCGACTCTCAAGGCCGGGTCTTCCTCACCCCCCATCAGGTCGCGTACACCCTCAGCCCGAAACTGCAGCGCGACGATCTCGAGCGCGTCGTCGCCGGCGTGCTGGGCCGGGGCTTCCTCGACCGCGTGCAGGTGCGCCGCGAGGCCGCGCCGCTGGCCATCGCCCCCCGCGCCGGCATCCTCACCAGCTGCTCGATGTACCTGAAGGAGCACTACGTCGTGCTCAACCAGGGTGAGGGCAACTTTGGCATCCATACCAGCGCGGTCCTCCTCGACCCGGTGAAGACCTTCGGCACGAACGTGATGCTCGAGATCTACAACCCGGGGGACCAGCCGGTGGTCAATCCGCTCGTCTCCGTCGAGGTCTTTCGCGCCCCCCAGACCGAGGATCCCGAGGTGCGCACCCTCGCGCGCAAGCGCACGCGCCTACTCGCGACGGCGGCCGGCCTGTTCAAGGCGATGGACGACTGCCCCGCCTGCGTCGCCGAGGAAGCGCGGCCCCGCACCCGGCTGTCCGTGCGCGGCCAGTCCGGCGCGGTCGACAACCGCGCGCTGGTGGTGCGCGCCGGCGCGGACGTCCGCCGGCTCCTCGATTCGAAGCGGAGCTCCCTGGGCCACCGCACGATGATCCAAGCCCTCGACGCGGCAGAGCCTGGTGCCGACACCCTGATCACGGAGTACTTCCCCGGCCTGATGGAGCAGGTGGAACTCTTCGCCCGCCTGCCCGAGCTCGGCCTGCGGCGCATCGTCTTCCGCCAGGCCTCGCGCACCCACGGCTACTTCTTCTCCAGCCACGCCCACGGGCGGCTCGACACCCTCCGCTCGCTGGGCATCGACACCTACTGGTACGATGAGACCACCCGCGACCTCTACGTCCACACCTACAAACGAGAGCGCGGCTTTTTCGTGCGCGAGGAGGTCGCCCGCCGCTTCAACGAGGCCACCATCCTCGCCTTCTACGGTTCGGCCGTGAACCTTGACCCGGCCGACGCCGGGCGCATCTCCGCCCTGGTGGACAAGGTGACCGGCTTCATCGGCCACAACCTGGGCGTGCTCACGGGCGGCGGCGGCGGCGTGATGCGCCTCGCCACCGAGCAGGCGCGGGCCAAGGGCGCGCTCACCGGCGCGTGCTTCCTGCAGCTGGAGGCCCAGCCCCCGGAGCTCGGCGTGGACTTCTTCAACACGTTCCAGGAGGACTCGCGCCACTTCCGGCAGAAGTGGTTCGAGGCGGCGGATTTCTGCGTCTTCAACGTCGGCGGCGTCGGCACCCTCGAGGAAGTCGGCATCGAGCTCTGCAACCTTAAGCTGGGGATCCGCCCGCGGGTGCCCTACGTCTTCTTCAACGCCGAGTTCTGGGAGGATCTGCGCCGCCAGCTGCGCGTGATGATCAAGCAGGGCCGAGCGCCGGCGTGGATGACCGACTACATCCTCTTCACCGACGATCCCGACGAGGTTGTGGCCTTTTACCGCCGCAAACTGCAGGTGCTCTGACGCCGCGCCAAATTGGGGGTTGCGCCGCCCCGGCCCAGGCCCATCGTGCGCGTCGGCCAGGTGCCATGCATGGGCAGGCGCGTGAACTCCGCCAGGACCGGAAGGTAGCAACGGTGACGACGTTCTCCCAGTGCCGTGGAGTGCCTGGCCACTTTTTTTGCCCGCCGCCGGCGCCCGGGGCCGCGCGCGACGATTTCGACTCGCGCCGCCCCGTCTGCCCCGCTCAACCTCCCCGCGCTTGTCCTCCGCCTACCAGGTCATCGCCCGCAAGTGGCGCCCCCGCACGTTCGCCGACGTCGTCGGCCAGGACCACGTGGTGCGCACGCTCCGCAACGCGATCGCCCGCCAGCGGATCGCCCACGCCTACCTGTTCGTGGGGCCCCGCGGCACCGGCAAGACTTCCACCGCCCGCATCTTCGCCAAGGCCCTCAACTGCACCGGCGGGCCGAACGCCGACTTTGACCCCGCCGATCCCGCCTGCATCGCCATCGCCGAGGGCTCCCACCTCGATGTGATCGAGATCGACGGCGCCTCGAACAACGGCGTCGACCAGGTCCGTGACCTCCGCGAGACCGTCCGCTACGCCCCCGCCCAAGGCCGGTTCAAGGTCTACATCATCGACGAGGTCCATATGCTCTCGGCGGCCGCCTTCAACGCGCTGCTGAAAACCCTCGAAGAGCCGCCGGCCCACGTGAAGTTCATCTTCGCGACCACCGACCCGCAGAAGGTACTCCCGACCATCGTCTCGCGCTGCCAACGCTTTGACCTCAAGCCGATCCCCGAGGAGCTCATCGTCACCCGGCTCCAGCTAATCTCCGCGGCCGAGGGCATCCAAGCTGATCCCGCCGCGCTGGCGTGCATCGCGCGGCTCGCCGACGGTGGGATGCGCGACGCGCAGTCCATCCTCGACCAGATGATCTCGTTCTGCGGGACCACGGTGACCGAGCCGGATGTGCTCGAAGTCTACGGCCTGGTCTCCGCCGCGCAGGTTGCGGAGCTCGCCGGTGCCGTGGCCGCCGGAGACCAGCGGCGCATCGTCGCGCTGGTCGATGCCTGCGACGCCGCGGGCCGTGACCTCGTGCGGCTGCTCACCGACCTGCAGGCCGTCTTCCGGACCGCCCTGCTGGACGCGATCGCGCGCGGCGGACGCAGCGATGCGCTCGGCGGTATCGCCCTCACGACCGAGCAGCTGACGCGGCTCCTCGACGCGCTGCGGGAGGGCGAGGGCGGGGTGAAGCTCGGGCTCGCCGAAAAGATCAATTTCGAGGTCACGCTCCTCCGTGCGGTGGAAGCGAGCCGCGCGCGTGCGATCGACAGCCTGCTCAAGGAGCTGACCGCGCTGGCCGAGGAGGCCCCGGCGGCCGACGAAAAAAAAAAGGCCTGATTGAGCAGTTGGAGGCCCGCTTGGCCTCCGCATCCGCCGCCCGGGCCGCCGCGCTGCCGCTCCCCGTCGCCGCGCCGGAACCTTCCGCACCCGTGGCCGCGCTTTCGGCGCCTCCCGCCGGAGAGCTACCGTCCGCGGAGATCTCTCCGTCCGGCGAAGCTACTCCGTCGGACGAGCCCGATGCGGTCTGGCCGGATGAATCGGCGGAGGCGCAATTCTTGGGCGAGGCCCGCGAACGGGGCGAGCCGGTATCGGCGCCGCCGACCCCGGCGGCACAGCCCGAGGCTACGGAAACGGAGCCGGCTGGGCCCGCGCCCGAACTCGACGAACTGGTGGGCCGCCTGCCCCCCGCGGTGCGCGAGACGCTGGACGAGTTGTTCCGCGCCCGTTTTGTGCGCGTCACGCGCCTGCCGCGGAAGACCCTAGCGGCAGGCAAGGGCTGAGGTCCTCGACTGCGCTAGGCCGGCTGGGCGACGCCTTCCCCCTTCGGGGTCGGGGCGGCCTGGTCAGACGGCGTGGAGGGCGCGCTTGTCCACCGCGAGGGCAGCCTCCTTGACCGCCTCGCTCAGGGTGGGATGCGCGTGGATGGTGCGGGCGAGGTCCTCGGCGCTGCCGCCGTACTCGAGGTGGGTGACAACCTCGCTGATCAGTTCCCCAGCGTTGGGGCCGAGGATCTGGGCGCCGAGCAGCCGGTCGGTGTTGGCGTCGGCGACGAGTTTCACGAAGCCCTCGGCGGAGCCGGCGGCGAGCGCGCGGCCGTTCGCGGCGAAGTTGAAGCGCCCGATGCGCACGGCACGGCCGGCGGCCTTGGCGGCCTCCTCGCCGAGCCCGACGGACGCGACCTCCGGGTGGGTGTAGATGATGGCGGGCACGAGGTCCCAGTTCACGTGGCCGGCGCGGCCCGCGATCCATTCGGCCACCGCCACCCCATCCTCCTCGGCCTTGTGGGCGAGCATCGGACCGGCCACGACGTCGCCGAGCGCCCATACTCCCGGGGCGCTGGTGCGCAGGTGGTCGTCCACCCGGATGCGCCGCCGCTCGTCGAGCTCGACGCCCGCGCGCTCGAGGCCGAGACCCTCGGTGTAGGGCCGGCGACCCACGGCGACCAGTACCCGGTCCGCCGGGAATTCTAGCGTCTGACCGCCGCGTTCGGCGGTGAGCACCGCGGGGGAACCGGCGCGGAGTCCGGTGACCTTGGCGCCGACCTCGATCCGCAGACCCTGTTTCTGCAGGATGCGGGTGAAGGCGCGCCCCACGTCCTCGTCGAACGAGGCGGCGATTCGCGGGAGGGATTCCACCACCGTGACTTCGCTGCCGAGCCGGGCCCAGACCGAGCCGAGCTCTAGGCCGATCGCGCCGCCGCCCACCACCACGAGCTTGCCCGGCACCTTGGGGAGGGCGATCGCGTGGTCGCTGGAGATCACCGTCTGGCCGTCGAAGCGCAGGAACGGCAGCTCCACGGGTGCGGAGCCCGTTGCGATCACCACGTGCGCGGCCTCGAGCACCTGCGTGTTGCCGTCCGCGCCAGTGACGGCGACCGTCCGCGGCGCGGTGAAGGCAGCTTGTCCGGTGACCACCGTAACGCCCCGGGCCTTGGCGAGCTGGGCGACGCCGCCGACGAGGCGGGAGACGATCTCGTCCTTGCGCCGCAGCAGGGCGGGCAAGTCGAGACTCACCTCGCCGAGGCGGATGCCGTGCGCCGCAGCGTCGTGCCGGGCCCACGCGAAGTGCTCGCTGGAATGGAGGAGCGCCTTGGACGGAATGCAGCCGACGTTGAGGCAGGTGCCCCCGAGGGCGGGGCGTTTCTCCACGAGCGCGACCTTCAGGCCGAGCTGGGCCGCGCGGAACGCGCAGACGTAGCCGCCGGGGCCGGCGCCGATCACGATCAGGTCGAAGCGGGTCATCGTGAGGGGCAGGGTCAGAGTCCGATCAGGACGCGGGCGGGGTCTTCGATCGCCTGCTTCACCTTGACGAGGAACGTTACGGCCTCGCGACCATCGATCAGGCGGTGGTCGTAGCTCAGCGCGAGGTACATCATCGGCCGGATCACCACCTGGCCGTTGACCGCGACGGGCCGCTCGTTGATCGCGTGGAGCCCGAGGATGGCGCTCTGCGGCGGGTTGATGATGGGCGTCGAGAGCATCGAGCCGAAGACGCCGCCGTTGGTGATCGTGAACACCCCGCCCTCGAGGTCGGCGAGGGTGACGCGTCCCTCGCGGGCGCGCTTGGCCGCGTCGGCGATCGCCTTCTCGACGTCCGCGAGGCCCAGCTGATCGCAGCCGCGGATCACGGGCACCATCAGGCCGCGGTCGGTGGAGACGGCGACGCCGACGTCGTAGTAGTGGTTCTCGACCAGGGTCTCGCCGTCGAGTTGGGCGTTGACCGCCGGCACCTCGCGCAGGGCGTGGACGACCGCCTTGGTGAAGAAGGACATAAAGCCCAACTTGAGTCCGTGGCGCTTGACGAAGTCGTCCTGATACCGCGCGCGCAGGGCCATCACGGCGGACATATCGACTTCGTTGAACGTGGTCAGCATCGCGGCCTGGTGCTGGGCGGCGACGAGGCGTTGCGCGAGCCGGGCGCGCAGCGGGGAGAGCTTGCGGCGGGTTTGGCGGGTAGAGGGGGTGGAGGTCGCGGCAACGGGCGCGGCGGCGGGAGCGGCCGGAGCCGGCGCGGGGGCAGCGGGCGCGGCGGGGCTGGCGGCTGCGGCGGCGAGCAGGTCGCCCTTGG
>NEUZ01000071.1 GCA_002304435.1 Opitutia bacterium Tous-C8FEB
CTCAACCACCCCGGCCTGAACCTGCTGCAGCGCCTGCGCGACGAGGCGCACCGTTTCGCCAACACCTACAACGCGGACCTCCGCTCGCAGCGCCTGCGCGAGAGCGTGCTGGACGAGTTCACCGGCCTCGGTCCCGTGCGGCGGGCCGCGCTCCTCGCGGCCTTTGGCGACATCCAGCGCCTCCGCGCCGCCCCGGTGGAGGCGATCGCGGAGGTGCCCGGCTTCGGCCCGCGCCTCGCCGCCGAGCTGCACGCCTTCCTCCGGCCGCCCGCCGCCGCGGAATCCGCCGCGTCCGACCCGGATGCCTGAGGGTCGGCTGGGGGCCGGTCTTCGGGACTTGGCACCCCGGGCTGCGCGGCTTTGCTTGGAGCACCCCGATGACCCCGCTTCCCCGCCTCGCCCCCGCCCGTCTACCTCTCGCGGCTGCCCTCGCTGCGCTCCTGCCGCTCCTCCCTCTCCTGCGCGCGGCGCCAGCGCCCACCGCCGGTCCCGCGGACTCCAAGCGGCCCAACATCATCTTCCTGATGGCTGACGACCTCGGCTGGGGCGACGTCGGCGCCTACGGCCAGCGCCACATCCGCACGCCGCACGCGGACCAGCTCGCGCGCGAGGGCCTGCGGTTCACCGACGTCTACGCCGGCGGCTCCGTCTGCGCCCCGTCCCGCAGCGTCCTGATGACCGGCCAGCACCTCGGGCACACCCGCGTGCGCGGCAACTCCGGGATGAGCGGTGGCGTCGGCGAACAGCGGCGCGTGCCACTCGAACCGGGGGACGTCACCGTCGCGATGCTCCTGCGCCAAGCCGGTTACGCCACCGGCATCACCGGCAAGTGGGGCCTCGGGGAGCCGGGCACCACGGGGGTCCCCAACCGCAAGGGCTTCGACGAGTGGTTCGGCTACCTCAACCAGCAGCACGCCCACACCTACTACACGGACCACCTCTGGCGGAACGAGGAGCGCGTCACCCTGCAGGGTAACCTCAACGGCCAGACGAAGGAGTACTCCCACGACCTGTTCGCGGACTTCACCCTCGACTACGTGCGCCGCCACCGCGACCGCCGCTTCTTCCTCTATCTCGCCTGGACTCTGCCGCACGGGAAGTACGTCGTCCCCAGCCTTGAGACCTACGGCGACCGCGACTGGCCGCAGGACTACAAGGTGCACGCCGCGATGGTGACCCGCCTGGACCGCGACCTCGGGCGCCTGATGGCGCTGCTGCGCGAGCTAGGCCTCGACGACCGCACGATCGTGTTCTTCTGCTCGGACAACGGCGGCGTGGAGCGGCGCGAGGGGGTGCTCGACAGCGTCGGCCCGTTCCGCGGCAAAAAGGGGGTGCCGTACGAGGGTGGGCTGCGGGTGCCGATGATCGTACGCTGGCCCGGCCGCGTGCCGGCGGGGGCCGTGAGCTCCGCGCCGTGGTACTTCGCCGACGTCTTACCCACGCTGGCCGAACTGGGCGGCGCCCAGTTGCCCGGGGGGCTGGACGGGGTGAGCGTAGTGCCGACGCTGCTCGGCCGGGAGCAGCCGGAGCTGCGCACCCGAAAACTTTACTGGGAACAGTACAGCGGCGGCGGCTTCCAGCAGGCCGCCCGCTGGGGCCGCTGGAAGGGCCACCTCCAGCCGGGCCGCGATCAGTTCGAGCTCTACGACCTAGAGCAGGACCAGATGGAGGCGCGTAATGTGGCCGCGGCGCACCCCGAGGTCGTGCGCGAACTGCGCGCCTTCTTCACGCAGGCCCACGTCCCCTCCGCGAACTGGCACGTGCGCCCCCCGGCGGAGAAGCGCTGAACGCGCCCCGCGCCGCGGTCAGGGGACCAGCAGGACCTTGCCGGTGGTCGCCCGGGCCTCGAGCGCCCGGTGCGCGTCGGCCGTCCGCGCGAGCGGGTAAGTCGCGCCGATCCGCACCCGCAGCGAGCCGTCGGCGATCCACGCGAACAGGTCGGCCGTCCGCCCGCGGAGCTCGGCCGGCGTGGCGACGTAGTGCGCGAGCGTCGGCCGCGTGAGGAACAGGGAGCCGCGCTGCGAGAGGACCAGCGGCGCCACGGGCGGGACGGGGCCGCTCGCGTTGCCGAACGAGGCGAGCAGGCCGCGCGGGCGCAGGCTCGCCAGCGAGCCCTCCCAGGTGGCCTTCCCGACCCCGTCGTACACCACGTCGACGCCCCGCCCGCCCGTGAATTCCCGCGCCGCCGCCGCGAAGTCCTCGCGCGCGTACACGCACACCGCGTCCGCGCCCGCCTCCCGCGCCAGCGCGGCCTTCGCGTCATCCCCGACCGTGGCCAGCACGCGCGCCCCGCGGCGCTTCGCCAACTGCACCAGCAGCAGCCCCACGCCGCCGGCCGCCGCGTGCACCAGCGCCGCCTCGCCCGCCCGCAGCGGCCAGGTGTCGGTGGTGAGGTAATGCGCCGTGAGCCCCTGCAGGAGGACAGCCGCGGCCTGCGCGGAAGTCACCCCCGCGGGGACGGCCACGACCTGGGCGACCGGCGCCAGCGCCTCGTCGGCGCAGGCCCCCGTCACGGCCGCGCTCGCGACCCGGTCGCCCGGCCGGAACTCGGTCACGCCCGGCCCGACGGCCGTCACCACGCCCGCCGCCTCCTGGCCGACGGTGTGGGGCAAGGGCACCGGGTACAGACCGGAGCGCTTGTAGGTGTCGATAAAGTTGAGCCCGGCCGCCTCGACGCGGAGGCGCAGCTCGCCAGGGCCCGGGAGCGGGGCCGGGACCTCATCGAGGGTCAGTTTCTCCGGGCCGCCGGCTTCGTGGATGCGGATCGCGCGCATCCCGGCACCCCAGCGGCGCCCGCCGCGGGCCGCCAGCCCAAACCCGCGCCCGCGCTCGACTCCCCCCCGCGGATCCGCCAGCTTCGCCGACCGTCCCACCCCGGATGCCCCCGCGCCCCTCCAGTCCCGGCCTCCTCCCCGCCGCCGCCCTTGGCGCGCTGCTGCTCACCGCCGTGGCCGCGCGCGCCGCGCCCGTCGATTACGACCGCGACATCCGGCCGATCCTCTCGACCCATTGCTTCCATTGCCACGGGCCCGATGACGCCTCGCGCAAGGGCGGCCTCCGCCTCGACCTCGCGGCCGGCGCCCGCGGCTCCACCAAGAGCGGGGCGATCGCGGTGGTGCCCGGGGATCCCGAGCAGAGCGAACTACTCCAGCGCATCGCCTCCCCGCACGCGGACGAGGTGATGCCGCCGCCCGAAGCCAAAAAGGCCCTGTCCGCCGCGCAGACGGACCTCCTCCGGCGTTGGATCGCCGAGGGCGCCCCACAGCCTGCGCACTGGTCTTTCCAGGCCCCGGCCCGCCCCGCGCTGCCAGAGATCGCCGGCGCCACCCACCCGGTGGATCGCCTCGTCCGCGCTCGGCTTGCCCGCGAGGGCCTCGCCCCCGCGCCCGCAGCCGACCCGCGGACGCTCGTCCGCCGGCTCCACCTCGACCTGCTCGGCCTGCCGCCCACTCCGGCCGACGTGGAGGCTTTCCTCGCGGACCGCGCGCCGGGCGCCCTTGAGCGCTTGGTCGACCGACTCCTCGCCTCGCCGCATTTTGGGGAGCGCTGGGGCCGCCACTGGCTCGACCAGGCCCGCTTCGCCGACAGCGCCGGCTACCTCAACGACACCCTGCGGCCGAACGCCTACCTGTTCCGCGACTGGGTGATCGACGCGGTCAACCGCGACGTGCCCTTCGACCGGTTTACGGTGGAGCAGCTGGCCGGCGACCTCCTACCGGAGGCGACCCTGGAGCAGCGGATCGCGACCGGGTTTCACCGCAATTCGCTGAAGAACGACGAGGCCGGGGCGGACCTCGAGCTCGACCGGGTGAAGAACGCCGTCGACCGGGCGGCCACGACCGGCGCGGTGTGGCTCGGGCTCACGGTCGGCTGCGCCGAGTGCCACACGCACAAGTACGATCCGGTCTCGATCCGCGAGTTCTACCAGCTCTACGCCTTCTTCAACCGCACGGCCGAGCGCGACGTCCCCGCGCCGCGGCCCGCCGAACTCGCGGCCTACGAACGGAAACTAGCCGAGTGGGAGGCAGAGCGGGCCCGCCTTGAAGCGCCCGTCACGGCGCACGTCGCCGCGCTCGCGGTCACCCGCGTGCCGGAGTGGGAGCGCGGCCTGACCCTGCCCGCCGCCCGCTGGACCCTGCTTCGTCCAGAGGAGATCACCTTCATCACCGAAGACGAGGAACGCCTATTCCCCCCGAACGACGACCACTCGGTCAGCACCGGCGAGCGCGACCCCGTCCGCACCCGGTACGTCGTGCGCGCGCCGTTCGCGCAGCGGGGGGTCACCGGCTTCCGACTCGAGGCGCTCGCGGGTCTCGGGGAGAAGCCCGGCCGCAGCCGCGGGGGCGACTTCCACCTCGCGGAGTTCGCGGTCACCGCCCGCACGCCCGGGGGCGCGCAGGAACGCCTCCCGTTCGCCGCCGCCCGCGCGAGCTTCGCGGCGAAGACCACGCCCGCCGCGCACACCCTCGATGGCGACAGCACCACCGGCTGGGGCGTGGCCGGCCAAACCGACCGCGCGCACGCCATCGTCTTCGAGCTGAAGGAACCGCGGGACTTCCCGCCCGGCACGGAGCTCTTCGTCGAGCTCGAACACCGCATCACCGGCGTCCTCACCCGCTTCCGCCTCGCCGCCACCACCGCGCCCGGGCCGTTGGAGCCGGGTCCGCTGCCCGACGAGATCCTCGCCGTGCTCGACACCCCGGAGGCTGCGCGCACGCCGGCGGACCGACTTGCCCTCGCGCGCCACGTCGCGCGCTTCGCCGACGAGCGCGGCCGGGAGTTGCACCGGCCCCTCGCGGCGCACTTTGCCAAGCGCCCGGAGTTCCCGCGCACCGCGGCGCCCGTGCTGGTGGCGCACGAGCGCAAGACCCGCGTCCACCTGCGCGGCGACTACCAGCGGCCGGGCGAGGAGGTCCTGCCGGGCACGCCCGCTGTGCTCCCGCCGCTGCGCGCCCGCGGCGCCGTCGCCGACCGCCTCGACCTCGCGCGCTGGATCACCGACCCGGCCCATCCCCTGACCGCCCGCGTGGCGGTCAACCAGATCTGGCTCCAGCTGTTCGGCCGCGGGCTCGTCGCGACCCCGGACAACTTCGGCGCGCTGGGTGAGCGGCCCTCGCACCCGGAGTTGCTCGACTGGCTGGCGACCGAGTTCACGCGGCTGGGCTGGAGCCGGAAGGCGCTGATCCGCCTGCTGGTCACCTCCGAGACGTACCGCCAGGTGTCGCGGCGCCGCGCGGACTTGGAGGAGCGGGATCCGCTGAACGTGCTACTGGCGCGCCAGAGCCGACACCGGCTTGAGGCGGAGATCGTGCGCGACGTGGCGCTGGCCAGCAGTGGCCTGCTAAATCCGCGGATCGGTGGCCCGAGCATCCACCCGCCGCTGCCAGAGTTCGTCCTCGCCTTCGGCCGCAACCGCAGCTGGCCCGAGACGAAGGGCCCGGAGGCGAACCGCCGCGGGATGTACATCCACCTCCGGCGGAACGTGCCCTACCCGATGCTCACGGCCTTCAACGCCCCCGATGCGAGCGTGGCCTGCCTCCAACGGGAGCGCAGCAACTCCCCGCTGCAGGCCCTGACCCTGCTGAACGATCCCGTCTTCTTCGCCGCGGCGGAGGCCCTGGCCACCCGGTTGGCGGAGGTCCCCGGGGACGTCGACGCGCGGCTGCGCCACGGGTTCGCGCTCTGCCTCGGCCGCCCGCCAGCGCCGGCGGAGCTCGCCGCCCTGCGGCGCCACCACGACGACCAGCTCGCCCTCGGCGACGCGCGCGCGGCCCTCCTCGCCACCGCCCGCCTGCTCCTCAACCTCGACGAGTTCATCACCCGCGAATGATCCCGCCCGCGCTCCACCGGCGACAGTTCCTCACCCGGGCCGGCGGCGGCCTCGGTGCCCTCGCCCTTTCCAATCTCCTCGGCGCCGACGGCCTCCTCGCGAACACCGCGACGGGGCCCGGCCGCATCCCGACCCACCACGCCCCGCGCGCCAAGAACTGCATCTACATCTACCTGGAAGGCGGGCCCAGCCAGATGGACCTGTACGACCCGAAGCCGAAGCTAAACGCGCTGGACGGCCAGCCGCTGCCGGACTCGATGCTGGCCAATATGCGCTTCGCCTTTCTCGCGAAGGAGTCAGCGCGCCTGATGGGTTCGCCGCGGACCTTCCGCCCGCACGGCCAGTGCGGGATGGAACTCTCGGACCTGCTGCCGCACATCGGTTCGATCGCCGACGACATCTGCCTGATCCGGTCGATGCATACCGACCAGTTCAACCACGTGCCCGGCCAGCTCCTGATGAATACGGGATCGGCCATCTCCGGACGGCCCAGCCTCGGCTCGTGGCTCTCCTACGGCCTCGGCAGCGTGAACCGAAATTTGCCCGAGTTCGTCGTCCTGGTCTGCGTCGGCCGCGGCGTGCCCGGCGGCTCCGCCAGCTGGTCCAGCGGCTTCCTCCCCTCGCACCACTCGGGGGTGATGTTCCGCAACGAGGGCACGCCCGTGCTCAACCTCGACCTGCCCGCCGGCGTCACCGCCGGGATGCAGCGCCGCACGATCACCGGCGTCAACGAGCTCAACGCCCTGCGCCAGGCCGACGCGGCCGACCCGGAGATCGAGAGCCGCATCGCCGCCTACGAGCTCGCCTTCCGGATGCAGACGGCCTCGCCGGAGCTGATGGACCTTTCCGGCGAGACGCAGGAGACGCTCGACCTCTACGGCGTGAACCGCGCCGAGCCCAAGGCGCCCGGCGGCAACCCGCTCGGCGGCACGGGCCTTTTCGGCACCTTCGCCCGCAACTGCCTGATGGCCCGCCGCCTCGTGGAGCGCGGCGTCCGCGTGGTCCAGGTGATCCACGCCTCGTGGGACCACCACAGCAACCTCGACCGCGACCTGCCGCACAACTGCCTGATGGCCGACCAGCCGATCGCCGCGCTGGTCAAGGACCTTAAGCGCCGCGGGCTCCTGGAGGACACGCTCGTGGTGTGCGGCTCCGAGTTCGGCCGCACCGCCCTCGGCGAGAACCGGCCCGGCTCCCGCTCGATCACCGGCCGCGACCACCACCCCAACGCCTTCAGCCTCTGGCTCGCCGGCGGCGGGGTGAAGGGCGGGCAGGTGATCGGCGAGACCGACGACATCGCGTGGAACGTCGCGCGCGACCCGGTGCACGTCCACGACCTGCACGCCACGCTGCTCCACCTCTTCGGCTACGACCACACGCGGCTGACGTACCGCTTCCAAGGGCGCGATTACCGGCTGACGGATGTCCACGGCCACCTCGTGCCGCGGATCTTCAGCTGAACCGCCCCCGGGCCGGCGGCGCGCGCGGTCAGCGCCGGAGAACGCGGTCCGCGTGGTCGAGGTAGCGCGCCCAGTCGCGGGGCGTGATGTCGTGCTTGCCGGTGCGCAGGTGGTAGGCGAGGCCGTCGCCGAGGATCGCCTCGTCGGGGCCGGGCATCGCCGCGCCCCGCAGGCCGGCGCGGCCGAACAGGGCGTACACGGGGGCCGCGTGGACGGCGGCGAGGTACTCGCCCTTGGGGTCCGCCCACGCGTCCTCGGTGGCGCTGGCCACGTGCACCGGCCGCGGGGCCACGAGCGCGACGAGCTGGTGCTGGTCCACCGGGAGCGCCGCCTCGCGGCCGTTGTAGGCCCGGAAGTTGCGCGCGAACCAGAAGGGGAAGGAGGTGTTGATGCGCGCCACGTTCTCGCCGAAGTCGCGCTTGCTCAGGGCGGCGCCGCCCGCGCCCGAGTTGTTGGCGATGACGAGCGCGAACCGCTCGTCCTGCGCGCCGGCCCACAGCGCCGCCTTGCCCAGCCGCGAGTGGCCGTGGACCGCCACGCGGCGCGCGTCGACGTCCGCGTCCGCCTCCAGGTAATCGAGCGCGCGGCTCAGGCCCCACGCCCACATCCCGATCGCGCCCCACTCGTCGGGCCGCCGCGCCTCCATCTCCGCCGTGCCAAACACCGCCCCCGCCCCGCCCGTGAGGCCCTCGGGCCGGTCCTCGCACACGTCGCCGTAGTAGGCCGTGACGGTCCCGTAGCCGCGGGCGACGACGGTCTCGACGTCCCAGCGCGCGGCGTGGACACCGCGCGTGCGCTCCGTCGCGCGGTTGCCCACAATGCCGAACTCCGCGTTGGCGCGCATCCAAGCGGTGGAGAGGGTGATGCCCGGGTCAGCGTGCACGCAGGCGTTGCCGTAGTAATTATAGCCGAGGAAGGCCGGCACCGGGCCGCGCGCCCCGGCGGGGAGGTACAGCAGCAGGTGCATCCGCGGGCCGTCGCGCCGGGCCGTGAACCAGAGCGTGACCTCCTTGCGCACCGCCTTGCCGCCGAGCGCGGCCCGGTCGACGCCGGTGACCTCCCAATGCATCCCGGCGGGGCGGCCGCCGGGGGTGCGGCCGTGGACCTCGCGGGCGAAGAGCTCGAGCAGCTCCGGCCGGCGCCGGGCGCGCCAGTCGGCGGCGTCGCGGACGGGCGTGCCGTCGGCGGCCACCAGCGGGTCGGGCAACGTGTAGGGCGGGACCTTCGCCTCGTCGTAATTGATGGGGATGGCGGGGGCGGCGGCGCGGAGGTCGGGGGCGAGCAGGAGGCAGGCGAGGAGGAGGGCGCGGGGCATCCCCGAGCGTTGGCGGGCCGCGGGCGCGGGGGCAAGCGGGACGCCGCGCCGGGAATGCCCTTGCCGGCCGCGCGGTTCGGGTCTTCCGTGACCGCCCACCCCAGCACCCTATGAGCGAACGGAAGAAAACCGCCACTGATGCGGAAAAGGCGGCCCGCAGCGCCGACCGCAAGTCCAACGCCGGCACCACGCCCGACCCGTGGGAGGCCTGCACCCGGCTCGAGCACGGCGGCGACCGCAGCTTTGCCTGGAGCGTGCGCGAGCAGGTGCTCGACGCGCCCCCCGAGGACCGCGAGCGCATCGAGGGCCGCCTGCTCGACGCCCTCCGCCGCGCCGGCCTCACCGACGCGGGCCGCGCCTTCGTCTGCCAGATGCTCGCGCTCGTCGCCGGCCCGCGCAGCGTCCCCGTGCTCGCCGCCCTCCTCAAGGATCCCAAGTCCGCCGAGGACGCGCGCTACGCGCTCCAGCCCGTGACCGGCCCCGAGGCGGACGCCGCCCTGCGCGACGCGCTCGGCTCCCTCTCCGGCCCGGCCAAGGCCGGCCTGATCGGCACCATCGCGCTGCGCGGCGACAAGACCGTCCGCGCCGTGCTCGCCGGCATCCAAGCCAACCCCTCCGAGGCGCCCGTGGTCCGCGACGCCGCGGCCCGCGCCCTCGACCACCTCAAAGCCTGACCCGTATGACGCCCCCGCTTCCCCTCGCCCGCCGCGCGTTCCTCAAGCAGTCCGGCCTCGCCGCCGCCACCGCCGTCGCGCCCCTCATCCTCCCCTCCGGCCTCCGCGGCGCCAACGCCCCGAGCCGGAAAATCACCGTCGGCATCGTCGGCTCCGGCAACATCGCCGACAGCCACTACGGGAAACTCCTCGGCGAGCAGGAGACCGTGCGCATCCTCGCCGTGTGCGACGTCGACCGTGAGCGCCGCGACGAGGGCGCCGCACGCGTCAACCGCACCTACGGCACCCAAGACTGCAAGGCGTACGCCGACTTCCGGGAGCTGAACCGCCGGCCGGACATCGACGCGGTCTTCATCTGCACCCCGGACCACTGGCACGCGCTGGTCGCGATCGACGCGATGCGCAACGGCAAGGACGTCTACATCGAGAAGCCGATGACCCTCACCATCGAGGAGGGCCGGGCCGTCGTCGCCGCCGCGCGCAAGTACAACCGCGTGGCCCAGCACGGCACCCAGCACCGCTCGATGAAGCGGTTCCACGACGTCGCCGAGTACGTGCGCAACCAGGGCCTCGGGAAGCTGGAGCGCATCGAGTGCTTCATCCCGCCCAACAACCGCCACGTCGGCGCGACCTGGAAGGCCGAGCCGGTGCCGGCGGGCCTCGACTGGGAGATGTGGCTCGGGCCCAGCCCGTGGCGCCCGTACTCGTCGCTCGGCTGCCACTACAACTTCCGCTTCATCTCCGACAGCGCCTACGGCCAGGTCACCAACTGGGGCGCCCACTACCTCGACATCGGCCAGTGGGCGATGGACGCGGACGCGGGCGGCCCGGTCGCGGTGGAGGGGCGCGGCGAGTTCCCGAGCAGCGGCCTGTTCTCGAACGCGACCAAGGTCGACTTCACCGTGCGCTACGCCAACGGCGTGCCGATGACCTGCCGCACCCGCCACGAGGGCGGCGGCACCTCGCGGTTCATCGGCGAGCGCGGCTGGGTAGACATCTCGCGCAACCGGATGACCGCCTCGAACCCGGACCTGCTCCGTGAGATGCAGGCCGCCGGAAAGAAGATCCAGCTGGAGCTGAGCAACGACCACCACGAGAACTTCCTCGCCTGCGTGCGCTCGCGGAAGAAGCCGATCGCGGACGTCGAGATCGGCCACCGCACGACCACCGTGTGCAACCTGGGCCAGATCGCGATGGTGCTCGGCCGGCCCCTGAAGTGGGACCCGGTGAAGGAGGAGTTCGTCGGCGACGCGATGGCCAATCGCCTGCGCGGCCGCGCGATGCGCTCCCCCTGGTCGCTCGTCTGAGCGCCGCGCGCCCCGCGTCCCCGCTCAGGCGGGGACCGGGGCCCAGCCGCCCACGGCGACCACTTCCTCCACCTCGGCCTTCTCGTCCGGCAGCTCGTTCAGGGGCGCGAAACGCTCCGAGCTGAAGCCCAGCTCCTGCTCGCCCTGGTGGAACGGGTCCTTCGGGTTAACTAACTCCTCGAGGAGTAGGCCGACCGTGGCGCTGTCGCCGCCCTTGACGATCTTCTCCCGCCCGAGGAACACCTCGCGCACGGTGTAGATCGTGTCCTTGACGGGGAGCTGCTTGTAGAGCGCCCGCACCGTCGGGGAGAACACGTCGTTCACGCAGATGACCTTCTGACCTTTGACCATTTGCGCGCACGCTAGGCCCGCCGCCCGCCCCCGCAACGGCAGAATCACGGCGGCGCCCCGCCTCAACTCCGCGCTGGCGACGGCGGGCGCGGCACAGTAGGCAGCTCCTATGCCGTCGTCCCGCGCCCTCGCCCTGCTGCTCGCGCTCTGCCCGCTGGCCGCCGCCGCCAACCCGGCCGCCCGCTTCCAGCAACTGGAGCAGCTCCTCCCGACGCCCAACGCCCAGCGCAACGCCGCCGGCGCCCCCGGGCCCGCCTACTGGCAGAACCGCGCCGACCACGTGATCGAGGCCACCCTCGACGAGGCCACGCACCGCCTCTCCGGCCAAGCCCGCATCACCTACCACAACGCCTCCCCCGACGCGCTCGACTACCTCTGGCTCCAGCTCGACCCGAACTTCTTCGCCCGCGGCGCCGCCGCCCGCGAGCTGCCCCGCACGCCCCCGGAAAGCGGCCGGATGTCCTACCGCACCCTCCAAGAGTTGCTGGTCGCCGAGACCTACCACAGCGACCTCCGCCTGCGCGACCTGCGCGACGGGGAGGGCCGCGCCCTCGCGCACGTCATCCACGGCACGATGCTGCGCGTCGATCTCCCCGCCCCGCTGGCCCCGGGCGGCCGCTTCACCCTCGCCCTCGGCTGGGACTACCAGCTGAACCCCGCCACCGGTGCCGCCTCCCGCACCTGCTACGAGGTATTCCCCGACGGGAACGCCCTCTACGCCATCGCCCAGTGGTTCCCCCGCCTCGTCGCCTACACCGACTACGCCGGCTGGCAGCACCAGCAGTACCTCGGCAGCGGGGAGTTCACCCTCGAGTTCGGCGACTACGACGTCCGCCTCACCGTGCCGGCCGACCATGTCGTCACCGCCACTGGCGAGCTCCGCAACCCCGCCGCAGTCCTCTCCCCCGCGCAACGCGAGCGGCTGCGCGCCGCCGAGACCGCCCCGCGGCCCGTGTTCATCGTCACGCCGGAGGAGGCGGAGGCGGCGGCCAAGGGCCGGGCGACGGGCACCCGCACCTGGCACTTCACCGCGCGCAACGTGCGCGACTTCGCCTTCGCCAGCTCGCGCCGCTTCGTCTGGGACGCCCAGGGCGCCCCGGGTCACCGCCACGAGGGCCGCCCCGTGCTCGCGATGTCCCTCTACCCGCGCGAGGCGATGCCCCTCTGGGACCGCTACTCGACCGCCGCGATCGTCCACACCCTCGACGTGTACGGGCGCCTCGCCTTGCCCTACCCCTACCCGGTCGCCATCTCCGTGAACGCCCCCGTCGGCGGCGGGATGGAGTACCCGATGATCTGCTTCAACCGCCCCCGCCCGGAGGCCGACGGCACCTACCCCAAGCGCACCAAGTACGGCCTCATCGGCGTCGTGATCCACGAGGTGGGCCACAACTGGTTCCCGATGATCGTCAATTCCGACGAACGTCAGTGGACTTGGTTGGACGAGGGCCTGAACTCGTTCCTGCAGCTCGTGGCGCAGGAGGAATGGGAGCAGGACTACCCGCAGCGGCGTGACGCGCGGCTGCTGCGCGACTACCTGCGCCGACCGGGCCGCGTGCCGGTGATGACCCAGTCCGACTCCATCGTGGACCTCAGCAACAACGCCTATCACCAGCCCGCCGTGGCGCTGAACCTCCTCCGCGACGTCGTCCTCGGGCGCGAGCGTTTCGACCACGCGTTCCGCACCTTCAGCCGGCGCTGGCAGTTCAAGCGGCCCACGCCGGCTGACTTCTTCCGCACGATGGAGGACGCGAGCGGGACGGATCTCGACTGGTTCTGGCGCGGCTGGTTCTACAGCACCGACCACGTGGATCTAGCCATCGAGCAGGTGCGCTGGCTGCAGCTCGACCGCCGCGACCCCACGGTGGAGAAGCCGCGGATGGAAGCCGAGCGCCGCGCGCGCCCCGTCACCACCACCCGCGCGCTCAACGCCAGCCTGCCGAAGCGCGTCGACCAGCACCCGGAGCTGCGGGACTTCTACGACGGCCACGACGACGCCACCGTGCTGCCGAGCGAGCGTGCGCGGTACGAGGCGCTGGTGAAGGAGCTGGCCGCGGAGAAGATCGATCCGGCACTGCTCCACACCCCGCGCAACTTCTACCTGCTCGAGTTCGCCAACCGCGGCGGGATCGTGATGCCGCTGCCGCTGCGCCTGGAGTACACCGACGGCACGGTCGAGGAGCGCCTGCTCGGCGCGGAGATCTGGCGCCACGACACCACCCGCTGCAGCAAGCTGATCCTTACGACCAAAGAGCTGCGCGCCGTGACCCTCGACCCCCGGGACGAGCTGGCGGACGGCGACCTGGAGAACAACTTCTGGCCGCGGCGACTGGTGCGCACGCCGTTCCAGCTCTTCAAGGAGGACGCGGAGCGAAACCCGATGCGCGAGCTCCGGGCCGCTCCCGCCCCGCCCGCCGCGCCGTGACCCCTTGGCTGCGCGCAACGTTGCTCGCGGGGGTCCTGGCGGCGGCTCCCCCGCTCGCCGCCCACGCGATCCACACTTCCGTGGCGGAGGCCGACTACAACGCGGCCACCCGCCGCCTTGAGGTCTCCCTGCGCGTCTTCATCGACGATTTCGAGGCCGCGCTCAGCGTCCACGCGCGCCGCCGCCTCGCCCTCGCCTCCACCCCGCCGGCCGAGTTCGATGCGGCCACCCGGGCTTACCTCGCGGCGACCTTCACCGTGCGCACCCCGGACGGCCAGCTCGCCCCGCTAGTCTGGGTCGGGCGCGAAGTCCGCGACGCGGAAAACGAGCTGTGGTTTCACTTTGAGATCCCGCTGCCCGACGGGATCGAGGGCTGTCGCGTGCACCACCGAGCCCTCGGCGAGCAATTCCCGACGCAGATCAACTCCGTGCGCGTGCGCGACGGCGAGCGGCGCGTGACGCTGGTTTTCCTCGCCCGCCAGACCGAGAAGACCGTGCGCTTCCGCCCTTAGCCGGACTCATGCAGTTGGAGGCGGAGCAGCGGGGTGAGATGGCGAGCGCATTTCAGAGGCGAAAGACCGAGGCATACCCGGAGGGTATGGCGAC
>NEUZ01000072.1 GCA_002304435.1 Opitutia bacterium Tous-C8FEB
CGGGCAGATCCGACGCGCCCGCGCCCCCGGCCGGCACGGCCCGCGCCGCGAGTTCAAAGCCCACGCACCGCACGGGCAGGAAACGCCCCGCGTGGCGCAGCTCGAGCGGCACCACCGCGTCCTGCCCTGCTCGGAGCGCCCGCGGCGGCCGCAGCCGCCAGCGCAGCCCGCGCAGGTTCAGCCACCCCAGCAAGCCGCCGAGCACAAGGCTGGTGAGCAGCAGCGCAACGGTGATGAACAGAATATTGCTCGCGGAGCCGTAGGCGGCTGCGGTGAGGCCCGCGCACAACACCCCGAGCACGGCGCCGGGGGGCGTGGGCACGACGCGATTGCCGCGCGACGGGCAGAGCAGCGACCAAAGTAGGCGGCGCCACGTGAAGCCGGGACGCCGGCCGGGGCCCCGCGGGCCCTCCCAGCCTTCGCCCCCGGGGATCTGGGCCTCGGGCGCCACGGCAGGTCACTCCGGCCGCGCCACGGCGGCCAAGATGCGGCGCAGCGCCGCCTCGACCGCCCGCGTGTCCTCGGCGGGGTCGCCGGACGGCCGCAGCGGCGCGAGCCGGTGCGCGAACACGAACGGCGCGAGGGCGGCCACGTCCTCCGGCAGGACGAAGTCCCGCCCCGCGACTAGCGCCCGCGCCTGCGCCGCCTGCCGCAGGGCCACGCCGGCGCGCACGCTCACGCCGTGGCGGAACTCCGGCTCCGCCCGCGTCGCGCCGACCAGCCGCAGAATGTAATCGAGCACCGTGTCCTCGACGAAAACCTCCCCGACCAGCGCCTGCAGTTCCAGCACCTCCTCGCGGCTCGCGACCGGGTTGAGGGCGATCGCGTCGTACCCGCCCCGGGCCCGGCGCAGCACCTCGCGCTCGTCAGCTGGGTCGGGGTAGCCCATCCGCAGCCGGAGCAGAAAACGGTCCATCTGGCTCTCCGGCAGCGGGAAGGTCCCCTCGAAGTCCAGCGGGTTCTGCGTCGCGAAGACCATAAACGGGGACCCCACCGCGTGGGTCTGGCCGTCGACGCTCACGCGGGCGCGGTCCATCACCTCGAGCAGGGCCGACTGCGTCTTGGGCGTGGCGCGGTTGATCTCGTCGGCTAGCACGATATGGGCGAACACCGGGCCCGGCTTGAAAACGAACGTCCGCATCGTCTCGTCGTACACCGCCACGCCGGTCACGTCGCCGGGCAGCAAGTCGCTGGTGAACTGGATGCGGGAGAAGGCGCAATCCATCGAGCGCGCGAGCGAGTAGGCGAGAGTCGTCTTGCCGACGCCGGGGAGGTCCTCGAGCAGAACGTGCCCGCCGGCGGCAAGGCCGGTGAGCACGAGGTCGATGACCCCGTCCTTGCCGCGGATGGTCTCGCGCATATTGGCGCGGAGGCGATCCAGCACCACCCGAGCCTGCTCCATACGAGGGGCGGCGACGAAATCAGTCATCGCGTGAGGCTGGGCGGATCCGGGGCCCCGGGCAAAGGGGTTTTGTACGCTGCCCGGCCGTAGAATTACCCAGCGTCGGGGACGTCCGGCCCGAGCAGCTCGAGCAGGCGGGTGAAGAGGCGGTTGACGCGCGCCTGGTTCTCGCGGACGAGCGCCCGGAAGGCCTCGAAGTCGATCGAGGTGCCCTCGAGGCCGTTGGCGTAGTTGTCGATGAGGGCCAAGCTGTTGTAGCTGAGGCCGAGCTCGACGCAGAGGTCCGCCTCGTGGGCCGCGGTCATCCCGACGACGTCGCCCCAGGCGCGGATGATGCGGACCTCGGCCTTGGTTTCGAAGCGGGGACCGCGCATCTGCACGTAGACCTTGCCGGGATGGATGACGAACTCAGGGGCCAGCTCGCGCACCAGCCGCGGGATCAGCGTGTTGGCGATACCGGGGGCGCCCCCGCGCAGCTCGGTGTCGAAGTAAGTCGCCGGCCCCTGCTGGAGCGCGACGTAGTCGGAGCACGAGACAAGGGTGCCCGGCGGCAGCTCCGGGCGGAGGGAGCCGACGGAGTTGAGCGAGAGCACCTGACGGAAGCCGAGTTCCGCGATCGCGGCGAGGTTGGCGCGGTAATTGATGGCGTGGGGGGGCAGGGGCACGCCGAAGCCGTGGCGGTTGAGCAGCACGTGGTCGCCGCGCCGCCGGAAGGAGACGGGGCCGTATTTGGTCTCGACGGTCTCCACCGGCCAGGCCGAGAACAGGGGGGAGTTGACGATGCTCGTGCCACTGATGAACGCGACCTTCATCCCGCCACTCACCCCCGGGGCGGCGCGGATGACAACGCGAAAAGCCCTCCTCGCGCGGGCGGCGGCCGGGCTCGCGCTCGCGCTGACAGCCGGCTGCGCCACGCCCGGCCCGCTGCACCGCTACGCCTTCGCACCCGGGCAACCGGAACGCGTGGCGGACCTCGGGCCGGCGGGCGCCACGGAAGTGCCGAGCCTGATCGCTCGGGGCGAGCGCGTGGCCGGCCTCGCCTACGATCCCTTCACCGACCACCTCTTCCTGCGCCTCGCACCCGGCGACCGCATCCGGGTGGTCGACCGCCCCGCCCGGCGCCTGAAGCGCGAGCTGGACCTGCCGGGGAGCAGCGCCGGCGGCGATCTCGCCGTGCGGCCGCGCAACGGACACCTCTTCCTGCTCGTCGGCCCCGCGGGCGAGGTGGCCGAACACACCCGGCTTGGCCGGCCCGTGGGGCGTTTCGCGCTGGAGGGCATCGCGGACGCCCCCCGCGGCCTCGCGTTCGACGCGGTGCGGGACGAGCTGGTGGTGCTCGCGGCGGATGGCCGTACCGTCTCCCGGCACGACCTCGCGGGCCGGCGCCGGGGGGAATTCCGCCTCGCCGCCGCCGCGGCCGGCCCCCTCGCCTGCGACGGGGAGACGGGCGAGGTCCACGCTGTGCTGGCGGAGGGCGCGGGCGAAGTCGGCGTCTTCGGCCCCGACGGGGGGCGACGCGGCACTTGGAGCGCTGGCGGGGCGGGCGCCCTGATCGACCTCGGCCCCCGCTCGTTCCTGCGCGTGTTCTGACCTTATGCCCCTGATCGACCTGCCTCCCCACCAGCTCCGCGAATACGCCGGGCGCAACCCGCGGCCGGACGACTTCGACGCCTACTGGGCGGCGGCGCTGCGCGAACTTGACGCCACCCCGCCCGAACCGGAGCTGCGGCCGGCGGCGGCGGCGCCCGCCACGGAACGCGTCGAGTGCCTCGACCTCTGGTTCACCGGCGTGGGCGGCGCCCGGATCTACGCGAAGGTCGTGCGGCCGCGGGACGCCCGCCCCCGCTCGTGCCCGGCGGTACTGCAGTTCCACGGTTACGCGGGGCATTCGGGCGACTGGGTGGACAAGCTCGGCTGGGCGGCGGAGGGCTGCTGCCACGCGACGATGGACTGCCGGGGCCAGGGCGGGCGCTCGGAGGACAACGGGCGCGTCCGCGGCCCGACCCTGCGCGGGCACATCGTGAGGGGGTTGGACGACCCGGATCCCACGCGGCTGCTCTATCGGCAGATCTTCCTCGATACCGTCCAGCTGGCGCGGGTGGTGCTCGCGTTCCCCGAGGTCGATCCGGCGCGCGCCAGTTGTTGCGGGGCGTCGCAGGGCGGGGCGCTCGCGCTGGCCTGCGCGGCGCTGGAGCCGCGGATCAGCCGGACGGCCCCGGTGTACCCGTTCCTCTGCGATTACCAGCGAACTTGGGAGATGGACCAGGCGCGGGAGGCGTACGAGGAACTGCGGCTGTTCTTCCGTGCGTTCGACCCGCGGCACGAGCGGGAGCACGAGATCTTCACCCGGCTCGGGTACATCGACGTGCAGCACCTTGCGCCGCGGATCCGGGCGCGGACCCTGATGTTCACCGGCCTGATGGATCCCATCTGTCTGCCGAGCACTCAGTTCGCGGCCTTCAACCGCATCCCGGGCCCCAAGGAAGTCGTGCTTTACCCGGACTTCGGGCACGAGGTGCTGCCGGGGCAGGCGGACCGCACCTTCGCGTTCCTGCGCGGCCGCTGAGCGGCCCGGACCGCGCGCTTGTCAACGCCCGCACCGCGCCCCAACTTCGCCCGTTCATGGATCCCGCCCTCGCCGTCCCCGCGCACGTCGCCATCATTATGGATGGCAACGGGCGGTGGGCAACGCAGCGGGGGCTCCCCCGGATCGAGGGCCATCGGCGCGGCGTCGAGACCGTGCGCGCAGTATCGCGGGCCGCGCGCGACCTCGGGGTGCGGATGCTGACCCTGTACGCCTTCTCGGTGGAGAACTGGCGGCGGCCGGCGGACGAGATCGGCGCGCTGATGGGCCTGCTGGAGTACTACCTCGGGCGGGAGCTGGACAACTTCCGCCGCGAGGGCATCCGGCTGCGGACGATCGGGCGGACCCAGGACCTGCCCGCGGGGGTACAGGCGCGGCTGCGGGAAGCGGAAGCGGAGACGCGGCACCTCACCGGCTACACGCTGGTGCTGGCACTCAACTACGGCTCGCGCACCGAGGTGGCGGAGGCGGCACAAGCCTACGCCGCGGCGGTGGCGGCGGGTCGGGAGCCGGCCGGCGAGGCGTCCTGGGAGCATTTCCGGCGTTACCTCTACACCGCGGACCTGCCGGATCCCGACCTCGTGGTGCGCACCTCGGGGGAGACGCGGCTGAGCAACTTCCTCCTCCTCCAGGCCGCGTACGCGGAATTCCACTTCACGCCAGTCCTCTGGCCCGACTTCTCGCGGGCGGACCTCGAGACGGCCATCGCGGACTACCAGCGGCGCGAGCGCCGCTTCGGCCGGACCAGCGCTCAGGTCCAGCCGGCCGGCGTCTGAGCCCCGCTCCGTAATGGTCAAGCGCATCCTTAGCACCGTCCTTCTCTGGGCGCTCGTCGGTAGCGCGCTCTGGTTCTTCCGCACGCCTGGGGCCCTCGTCGTGATCACCGTGATCTCGGCGTTCACCCTCCGCGAGTTCTACCAGCTGATGCGGGGCGCGGGCTACGACCCGTTCGACAAGTTCGGGGTCGGCGTCGGCGTGCTCGTGACCCTCGCGCCTTGGCTGGAAGCGCGCCTCGGTTGGCCGATGGGCATGGTGCTGCCGCTCGCCGTCGTGGTCTGCGCCGTGCGCCTGCTTGGCGAACGCACACCGGAGACCCGCGTCGAGGCACTAGCGACCACCCTTTTCGGCATCGTTTACGTCTCCCTGATGCTCTCGTTCCTCGTGGCGATTCTCGTCCCGCGGCCCGGGGACGCCGTCGGCGCGGATGCGCGGCTGCTACTCGGGCTCTGGCTGGTGGCGGTGGCCAAGTTCTGCGATGTGGGCGCGCTACTGGCGGGCCTCGCTTTCGGGCGGCACCGAATGTCCCCGCAGATCAGCCCGAAGAAGACTTGGGAAGGCGCCGCGGGCGGTATCCTCTCCTCGATGGGAATCGGCGCCGGGGTGGCTTGGCTGGCGCGCGACGTCCTCGGCGGCCACCTGACGCCTGGTCGCGCCGCGCTGATCGCGATTCCCGTGGCCGTGCTGGGGATTGTCGCCGACCTCGTCGAGTCAGTGATCAAGCGGCGGGCCAACCTGAAGGACTCCGGCCGCGCCATCCCGGGCATCGGTGGGATGTTCGACCTGAGCGACAGTATGATCCTTGCCGCGCCGGTCGGCTACCTGCTCCTCGGGCTCGCCTAAGGCGCCCCCCCACTGTTCCCGTGTCCGCCCGCCGCAAACGTATTGTTCTGCTGGGTGCCACCGGCTCCATCGGCGAAAGTACCCGGCGGGTGATCGCGGCGCACCGGGACCGGCTGGAGCTGGTCGCGGTGGCCGGGCGGGGACGCTGGGAGCAACTGGCGGCGATCGCGCGGGAACACGGCGTGCGCGACGTGGGAATCTTCGACGCAGACGCTTACGCGGCCGCGCGAGCCGCCCCGGAGGCGTTCCTACCCGGCACGCGCCTGCACGGCGGCCTCGAGGGGCTGCGTGAGCTGGCGCGACTGCCCGAAGCGGACCTCGTGCTGGTGGCGGTCGTGGGCACCCTCGGGCTAGAACCGGCCCTAGCGGCGATCGCGGCGGGCAAGGACCTAGCCCTAGCCTCGAAGGAAATTCTCGTGCTGGCGGGCCCCTTCGTGATGGCGGCTGCGCGGCAGCACGGCGTGCGGATCCTACCGGTAGACAGCGAGCACAACGCTGTCTTCCAGTGCCTCGAGGGGCATCCCGCGGCGGCCGTGCGCCGCATCGTGCTCACCGCGAGCGGCGGCGCGTTCCGCGACTGGCCGGCGGAGCGGCTCGCACAGGCGACGCCGGCGGACGCGCTGCGGCACCCCAACTGGTCAATGGGCCCGAAGATCACCGTCGATTCGGCGACGCTGGCCAACAAGGGCCTGGAGCTGATCGAGGCGCAGCACCTGTTCGGCCTGCGGCCGGAGCAGTGTGGGGCGGTCCTGCACCCGCAGAGCATCGTGCACTGCCTGGTTGAGTTCACCGACGGCGCGATGCTGGCCCAGCTCTGCCCGCCCTCGATGACGTTCCCGATCCAGCACGCCCTGCTCCACCCGGAGCGCGCGCCCGGGACCGAGCCGGCACTGTCCCTCGAGCGCGCGTTCGGGCTGGAGTTCCGGCCGGTGGACGAGGCCCGATTCCCGATGTTGCGACTCGCCCGGGAGGCGATGGTGGCAGGCGGCGCCGCCCCCGCGATCTACAACGCGGCCAACGAGGTCGCGGTCGCCGCCTTCCTGGCCGGACGACTACCCTTCCTTGCGATCCCGCGCGTCGTGGAAACGGTGCTGGCGGAAATGCCCACCCTGCCCTCCCCCGATCTCCCTGCGGTCCTCGCCGCGGATGCTGAGGCCCGCCGCCGCGCCGGAGCGCACCTGCCGGCCACGAACCCCTGACCTGACGTGGCCACCGACCTGCTCCCCGCCCTGCTGGGCAACCTCTGGTCCATCGCGCTCGTCGTCCTTTTCTTCGGCGGCTCGATCTTCGTCCACGAACTCGGCCACTTCCTCGCCGCTCGCCGCCGTGGCGTGCTGGTGGAGCGGTTCTCCATCGGCTTCGGACCACCGCTCTGGTCGTGGCGCGGGCGCGACGGGGTGGAATACCGAATCGCCTGGTTCCCCCTCGGCGGCTACGTGCTGCTCCCCGAACTCGCCGACCTCGGCGCGGCCGAGGGCCCAAGCCGAGCCGACCTCAGCGGCCGACCGCCGGTCACGTACGGCACGCGGATGCTTGTCTTCGCCGCAGGGGCCGCGTGCAACCTCATCTTCGCCTTCGTGCTGGCCGTCCTCCTCTGGGCACTCGGCCAGCCGATGAGCAGCGATGGGCTCTCCACCCGCATCGGCCACGTCGCCCCCACCCTCACGCTGCCGGATGGCCGCGAGGTCCCCAGCCCGGCCCGCGAGGCGGGACTCGAACCCGGCGACCACATCCGGCGGATCGACGGCCGCCCGGTCGCGGCGTGGATCGACATTCAGAATTCCCTAATCCTCGGCACCGGCCGCGACGCCGCCGGCCGGCCGCAGGTCGTGTTCACCGTCGAGCGCGCGGGCCGCATCCTCGACGTGACGATCCACCCGCAACTGGCCGGGGATGAGCGGGTGCGCCGCGTGGGCATCGGGCCCGGCTTCGAACTGCTCGTCCACGCCGTGGCCCCGGATTCCCCGGCGGCACAGGCCGGATTCCAACCCGAGGACGAGATCCTGCAGGCCGACGGGCGCCCGGTTTGGAGCGACGTCCCTTTCCGCGCGGCGCTCGCGGCGGCGAGCGGGCGGGAACTCGAGGTCCGCGTGCGCCGCGCGGGCGCCGAGCGCGTGCTACGCCTGCCGGCGGCCGAGGGCGCGGCGGCCGTCCCGGGGGCGGGCCTCACCCTGAAGACCGGTTTCCAGACCGTGCACGTCTCGCCGTTCCGCCAACTCGGCGACGCGATCGGGTGGACCTACCGGACGCTCGTCAGCCTAGTTCATCCACGGTCGGACATCGGCCTCGACAAGATGTCCGGTCCCGTGGGCATCGCGCGCGTCCTGCACAGCGCCGCGGAGGTGGGCCTGCGGGCCGTGTTCCTGATCACCCTCCTGCTCAACGTGAACCTGGCCCTGTTCAACCTGCTCCCGATCCCGGTGCTCGACGGGGGCCATATGCTCTTCGCCACCTTGGGCCGGCTGCGCGGCCGTCCCCTGCCCGGCTCGCTGATCGCTGGGGCGCAGAGCGTGTTTATGGTCGTCCTACTCTCGCTGGTAGCCTACGTGACCGTCTTCAGCGACGTGCCGCGCACGCTGCGGGAGATGCGGGCGGACCGCGCCGCGCCGCCGGCCGCCGCACCGGCCGCGCCCACCGCGCCCGCTTCCGCCCGATGAACTATTGTCCCAATCGTTTCCGGACCCGCCGGCGCGCCACCCGCGAGGTCCGGGTCGGCTCCGTCGGTGTCGGCGGCGCGAACCCGCTGCGGCTGCAATCGATGACCACGAGCGACACGCAGGACGTGGCCGCGACCGTGCGTCAGGCGATCGCGCTTGCGGAGGTGGGGTGCGAGATCGTCCGGGTGACGGCCCCTAACGTCGCCGCGGCGCGTTGCCTGCGCGAGATCCGCGCGGGGTTCAGCGCCGCGGGCTTCGCGGGCGTGCCCCTCGTGGCGGACATCCACTTCCTGCCCGGGGCGGCTCTCGAGGCGGTGGAGCACGTGGAGAAGGTGCGGGTGAACCCCGGCAATTACGCGGACAAGAAGCGTTTCGCGGTGCGGGAGTATAGCGACGCCGACTACGCCGCGGAGCTCGAACGCCTCCACGAGGCCTTCTCCCCGCTCGTCCGGCGCTGCCGCGAGCTGGGCCGCGCGCTGCGGATCGGCACCAACCACGGTTCCCTCAGCGACCGCATCCTCAACCGCTACGGGGACACGCCGCTCGGGATGGTGGAGAGCGCGCTCGAGTTCCTGCGCATCGCCGAGGCGAACGGGTTCCGCGACCTCATCCTCTCGATGAAGGCCTCCAACCCCAAGGTAATGATCCAGGCCTACCGCCTGCTCGTTGCCCGGATGGCGGAGGAGGAGATGCACTACCCGCTGCACCTCGGCGTGACCGAGGCCGGCGACGGGGAGGACGGCCGCATCAAGAGCGCGATCGGCATCGGGTCGCTGCTGCTGGACGGGCTCGGCGACACGATCCGCGTCTCGCTCACGGAGGACAGCGTGTACGAGATCCCCGTCGCGCGCGCGATCGCGGACAAGGCGATGCGCCTCTGGGCGGAGCCCGCGGGGGCGGAGGCCGAGGCGCCGGACCGCGTCGACCCCTACCGTTACGAGCGCCGCGTGCCGGCGGCGGTCGACCTCGGCGCCGGCTGCCGGACGGGCCCCGACCAGCCCCCGCGCGTAATGGTACGATTCGGCGCGGTGGAGGACCTAGCGCGGCCGGCCCCGTGGCTGCGGGCTCCGGCGCGGGCCGATACCCCGGTCGAGGGTATCCTCGTACCGGTCCGCGGAGTGGGCGACCTCGGCCGGCTCTGCGCCGCGGCGGCGAACGGCTTGCCGGTGAACTTCCTCGCGCTGGAAGTGGACCCTGCGCTGACGCCGGACGTGCTGCAGCCGCTCCTCGCGCTGAGCCCGGGGCGTCTCGTGATCGCGCGTGATTTCCGGGCGGACGAAGCGCCGGCGCTCGCGGCGCACCTCTCGCTCGCGGCAGCGCACGGTCATCTCGTAGCGGCAGGGGTCACCGCGGATGCGCTGCCGGGACTCGCCGCGGCGCTCCCGCCGGGCGTGGTGGACCGGCTGATCGTGACTCTGGCAGCGGACGGCGTGGCGGAGGGCGAGCACGCGCTCGGCGCCTACCGCCGACTCGCGGAGGCGGCGACGCGGGCGGGCTGGCGCGCGCCGCTGTGGATCCGCAACACCGCGGCGACGGCCGTGCGCCCGGGGAGCGACTTCCTCTCGCGCCTGCTGGAGGCCTCATTTCTCACCGGTGGCCTGCTCTGCGACGGCCTCGGTGATCTGGTCAGCGTGGAGACCGAGGCGGAGCCCGAGCGGGCGCTGCGGCTGACATACAACGTGCTGCAAGGCGCGGGTGCGCGCAGCTCGAAGACGGAGTTCGTCGCGTGCCCCAGTTGCGGGCGCACCCTTTTCGACCTGCAGACGACCACGCAGCGGATTCGGGCACAGACGGGCCACCTCAAGGGTGTGAAGATCGCCATTATGGGCTGCATCGTAAACGGCCCCGGCGAGATGGCGGATGCGGACTTCGGCTACGTCGGCGGCGCACCGGGTAAGATCAACCTCTACGTAGGCAAAACCTGCGTGCAGTACAACCTGCCGCAGGAACAGGCCGATGCGCGGCTGATCGCGCTCATCCGCGAGCACGGCCGCTGGACCGATCCCGCGCCCGCTGCGGAGGCGGCGCCGGCCGCCTAAGGGACCGCCGGGCCACCCCGGGAGGGCTCGCGGAGCGGCGTCGGAGGCGGTGTGAACAAGTTGTGGGAAAGTTGACCTTGAAATGCCCCGGCGCTTAAAGATTACTCCGCGCTTCGCCACCCGTGGCGCCCGTTCCGGTTGTTCCTTCTTATGCCCTTCGAGCCCTCCCTGAGGCGCCCGCCGCGAGACTTCCCCTACCCCTTTTCCCGCATCGACTTGGAAATGCAAACCTTGCCCCCGATGCCCTCCCCCTTTTCGACCCCTTTCCCTCTCGGCAGACCGGCGCAGGTGACGGTGTTGGTGGCATAAGTGAGACGCAACCGGCGGCGCCCTGTGAATAAAACCGCCTCCCACCGTCCGGATATGTCTTCTGCCCTCCTCTCCCCCAGCCTGTGGGAAACCGTCAAGTGCGACTTCAAGTCGCTCTTCCCGGAGGACGTGTTCCAGATGTGGTTCGAGCCCCTCGTGTGCCTAGAGGCGACGGCGGACACCATCACGCTAGGGGTACCGAACGACTTCGCGGCGATCTGGATCCACGATAACTACCTCGACCTGATCACGCAGCGGCTGCGCCTCACGGCGGGCCGGGCGGTGCAGGTGCGGCTGCGCAAGACGGAACCTGTTGGGGGCACGGCCGCGCCGTTTGAAGCCGCCCCGCCGGCCCGCGTCCGGCCGGCGCCCGCGAAGCGCTCCACCCGCGGCGAGGACCGCGGGGCCTCCCAAGGCACCCTCAACCCGCGCAACACGTTCGAGACCTTCGTCGTCGGCTCCAACAACCAGATGGCGCACGCCGCGGCGATGGCGGTCGCGCAGGCGCCGGCGCAGGCCTACAACCCGCTCTTCCTCTACGGGGACACCGGCCTCGGGAAAACGCACCTGATGCACGCCATCGGCCACGCCGTGGTGCGCGCGAACCCCGACGCCCGCGTCGCGTACCTCTCGACCGAGAAGTTCACCAACGAGTTCATCCTCGCCCTGCAAGAGAACGCGCTGGCGAAGTTCCGGCAGCGGTATCGCCACGTCGACATCCTGCTCATCGACGACGTGCAGTTCCTCGCCGGCAAGGAGCGCATTCAGGAGGAGTTCTTTCACACCTTCAACGACCTCTTCGAGTCCGGCCGCCAGATCGTCCTCACCAGTGACCGGCGCGCGAGCGAGATCCAGAAGCTGGAGGCGCGCCTCGTCTCCCGCTTCGAGTGGGGCCTGCCCGCGGATATCCAAGCGCCCGACTTCGAGACCCGCCTCGCGATCCTGCGCAAGAAATCGCAGCAACTCAGCTGCGCCCTGCCCGAGCCGATCCTTAGCTTCATCGCCGAGCACATCACCAAGAACATCCGCCGCCTCGAGGGCGCGCTGCTCAAGGTCTCCAGTTACTCCTCCCTCACCCAGCAGCCGCTCGACCTGCCGGCGGTGGAACGCCTCCTCCACGACGTGCTGCTGGAGCAGGCGCGGAACGTGCTCACGATCGAGACGATCCAGAAGCACGTCGCCGAACACTTCCAGATCCGGCACAGCGACATGACCAGCAAGCGCCGGCCCAACAACATCGCGATGCCGCGCCAGGTCGCGATGTACCTCTCGCGGATCCTCACCAAGCACTCGCTGCAGGACATCGGCGACGCCTTCGGCGGCCGCGACCACGGCACGGTCATCCACGCCTGCAAGACGGTCGAGAACCTCTGCGAGCAGGACACATCGATGCGCAACAGCGTCGACTTCCTGAAGACCCAGCTCTCCCGCTGAGGCGGGAACCCCTCCCGCGCGGCCCCGTCCCCCGGTTGCACGCGCGCCCCTGGTGCCTACGCTCCGTCCTTGATGAACCTCACGCCCGAGCAAAAACAGACCGTCGTCTCCTGGGTCGCCGCCGGCGATGGCCTCTCCGCGGTTCAGTCCAAACTGCGGGAACAGTTCCAGCTCTCCCTTACCTACCGCGACGTCCGCTTTCTCGTCGATGACCTCGACCTGCAGCTGAAGGATGCCGCACCGAAGGTTGACACCAGCGACGTCACCAAGGCGGTCGCCCCCGCCCCATCTGCCCCCGCGCCGCAACCGCCCGGTACCGGCGGGGATGAGCACGGCGGGGATCCCACGGCGGCGGCCCCGGCCATCGAGGAGGGGTTCGGCGACGAGGGTGAGTTACCCGGCGAGGAACCGGCGGGGGCGTCCACCCTCAGCGTGGCGGTCGACAAAGTCACCCTCATCCCCGGAGCGATCGCGAGCGGGACAGTCACCTTCAGCGACGGCGTCACCGGTAAGTGGATGATCGACCAATACGGCCGTCCCGGTTTCACGCAGGTGAGCAAAGAGGGCTACCGCCCGTCCCCGACGGACGCGCAGGCCTTTATGACGGAATTGCAGCTGGCGATCCGCAACCTCGGTTACGCCTGATCTCGCTTTTGCGGGACGGACCGCGCCTCAGCCGCCTGCGAGCAGCGCTCGTAGGCCCGCCTCGTCGAGCACGGGAATACCGAGGTCGCGCGCCTTGGTCAGTTTGGAACCCGCCTCCTCGCCCGCGACCACGTAGTGGGTCTTGCGGCTGACGCTCCCGCTAACCCGGCCGCCGGAGGCCTCGATGAGCGCGGCCGCCTCCTCCCGGGCGAGCGTGGGCAGCGTGCCAGTCAGCACGAAGGTCTTACCGACGAGACCACCCGCGACGGCGGCCGGGGCCCGTGGGGCTAAGCCGGCACCGAGCAGGTCGGTCACGAGCGCACGATTTACCGGTTGCTCGCACCACGCCCGCACGGCCTGCGCGGTCTTTTCCCCAAAACCTTCGACGCGGCACAGCTCGGTGAACGGGGCGTCGAGTAAGGCCTCGAGCGAGCGGAACGTGCGCGCGAGTTCCTTCGCGGCCGCCGCACCGACCTGCGGGATGCCGAGACCGTTGATCACGCGCCAGAGCTCCACCTCGCGACGGGCGCCGATCCCGGCGATCAGGTTGGCCGCCCAGACCTCGCCCGACTTGCGCAACGGCAAGAGGTCCTCGAGGCGCAGCCGGAAAAGGTCGGGCAGGCGGCGAATGACGCCTCGTTCCAGTAACTGGCCGACGATCTCCTCCCCCAGTCCGTCGATGTCGACCCCTGCCTTAGAGGCGAAGTGCTCGATGCGGCGGCGCACCTGCTCGGGGCAATCCGGGTTCGGGCAACGCCACGCCACCTCGCCCTCCGGGCGCACCGCGACGGTCCGACACACGGGGCATTCCCGCGGGAACACGTAGGGCGCCGCGCCGGGCGCACGCCGCCCGGGCACCACCGCCACGACCGCGGGGATGATCTCGCCTGCCTTCTCCACCAGCACCGTATCCCCCGGACGCACATCCTTGCGGGCGATCTCGTCGGCGTTGTGCAGCGTCGCGCGCCGGACCGTGGTGCCAGCGAGCAGGACCGGCTCCAGCTCCGCCACCGGGGTCAGGACGCCGGTGCGCCCGACTTGGATCGTGATTTCCTGCACGCGGGTTTCCGCCCGGTCCGGCGGAAACTTAAAGGCGCAGGCCCAGCGCGGGGATAATTTTCGCGCCGCCTCCGCCTGGCCGTCCGCGGCCATCCCGCGGAATCCGACCCGCGGGTGGCGCTGCTGGGCGAACGCGTCGAGCTTCACCACCGCGCCGTCGGTCCCGAACGGGAGCGCGCGGCGCCGGTCATCGAGCTCGCGGATCGCGGCCCA
>NEUZ01000073.1 GCA_002304435.1 Opitutia bacterium Tous-C8FEB
TTCAACGAGGTCTTCGCCCTCCTCTGCATGGGCTACGCCTTCTTCGCCTGGTATCAGCGCGAGAAGTGAGCCGGCTCAGTGGCGCGAGGCGCGCCGCAGCAGGAACCAGCCGAGCGTGACGACGATCAGGTTCGGCAGCCAGACGAGCAGGTCGGGCCGGTAGGCCGGATCTTTCACGTAACCGGCCATCGAGGTGAGCAGATAGTAGGTGAGCGCGATCGCGAGGGCGACGGCGGCGTTGACGAACGTCTCCGCCCGCCCGACCCGGACGGCGAGGGGCACGGCGAGGAACGCGAGCGAGAACACGGAGAAGGCGCTCGCGAGGTGCGCCATGAGCTGGGTCTTCGCGACCATGCGTCCGCGCTCGAGGGTCGCGGCGTCGGCGCCGGCGGCCACGTCCCAGCCGCGCTCGATGGCGACGAGTAGCTCCTG
The DNA here is from genome assembly GCA_002304435.1 of Opitutia bacterium Tous-C8FEB. GTDB lineage: Bacteria > Verrucomicrobiota > Verrucomicrobiia > Opitutales > Opitutaceae > ER46. The sequence continues at coordinate 433 of NEUZ01000073.1, forward strand.
CGTCGTCAGCCAGCGCAGCTTGCGTTGGAAGTTCTCGCCGTCCTTGAAGATGCCGGAAGCCGGGAACTCCAGCGTCGACGTGTCGGCGGTCGCGAATGACGACGGCTGCAGGAAGGTCTGGTCGCCGGCCGGCCGCGTATCGAGCCGCGCGTCGGTGAGCGTGATCCGCAGGACGCCTTCGCCGGCTTTCGACACGGCGCGGGCCAGCCTCGCTTCACGCGCGTGGACGGTCTGGACCAGGCGGCCGCGGTCGTCGACGCGCCAGAGCCAGAAGTCGCGCAGGACTTCGCCGTCGCGCGCGCTGGCGCGGATGACCATCCCGGGGAACTGGCGGTTGAGCTGCCCGGGCACGATCACCGAGGCGGGGTTATCTTTGGCCGAACCCACGAGCAGGCGGCGGTATTCGGTGTTGGCGTCGGGCGCCACCTCGAGGTTAAGCCATGCGGAAAGCAGCGCGAGGGCGGCCGCGAGGAGCAGGGCCGGGCGCGCGATGCGCCCGAGGCTGAGTCCGCCGGCCTTCATGGCGGTGAGTTCCTGCTGCGAGCCCATGCGTCCGAAGGCCAGCAGCACGCCGGTCAGCAGGCCGAGCGGCAAGGCGTAGGGCAGCACACCGGGGATGAGCAGGGCGATGAGTTCGAGGCCTTCCCAGCCGCTCACGCGACCGGAGGCGATGGCGCTCGAGACCTGGTTCAGGATGTTGCCGGCGACCATCACGAAGACGAACGCGCCCGTGGCGGCCCCGCCGGCGACGGCGGTTTCGGTCAGGACGTGGCGGTCGAGGAGGCGCACGTCAGCATCCAAGCCGACCACGCCCTTCACTCCAAGGCGAAAGGCTCAGGGCGCCGCCTTCTGGTCCAGGTCGGCGGGCAGTCCGGGGCCGCGGACGGCTTCGATCTCGCCCGCCCTTACCCAGCCGGTCTTACCGTCGGCGGTGCGGACGCGCATGTGGCCGTTGAGCGGACGTTCGGTCCGCACGACGTCCCCTTCGGACACGCCGCTCATCGGTTCGCCGAGCTGGGTCGGCGTGAGCCGGAGGGAGACTTCGGGTTTCCGGATGACCGCGCGCGCGTCGAGGGAACGGCTGCCCCAGAGTCCGGGGAAGCAGAGGGCGAGGAGGGTGAGGGCGACCACGCGGGTCCACTGGTTGCCTTCGCTCGCGGCGCGTCCGCGGAGACGTGGCACGGCCACGCAGAGCACGGCGGTCCAGAAAGAGGCGACGGCTAACAGGAGCCAGAGGTCGGCGGTGAGGAAGGCGGCGTATTCCTCGACGGCGGTCGGCTTCGGACGATCGACGCCGCCGGCGTCGAGGCCATGTTTGATCCCCGCGTTCGCGACCGGGTCGCGCGGATCGATCAGCAGCGCGCGCTCCCAGCAGACCATCGCGCGTCCTTTGCGTCCGAGGCGCCACTCGGCGTTCCCGAGCGCGGCGAGGCGCGCGGCGGTGACGCCCTCCGCGCGGATCTCCTTGCTCCAGAGTTCGACGGCTCCCGCGTAGTCGCCCTTTGCGTAGGCCGTTTCGGCGGCGCCGGGGGCGTCGGCCGCGGCGAGCGGCGCGAGCCAGCACAAGAGGAGCAGGGCGAAGGTCTTCATCGCGTAGCGAGGAGGCGGCGCAGGAGCGCGAGGTCGGCATCGGCGTCCCCCGCGGCGGCGAGGGGCGGGGCGGGCGCGAAGCGGTCCGCTTGGGCGCGCAAGAAAAGTCCGTCGAGGCGGGCGCGGTCGGCGTCGGGAAGCACGCGTTCGACGTCGCTCTGGGTCATCGCCTGGTCTTCGGCGTCGAGGCGGGCGGCCACGCCGGCCTGCAGTCCGCGGACGACCGCGACGGCGAAGCCCCGGGCGTCACCGCGGCGGCGACACGCTTCGGCTTCGGCGAGGGCGGCGCGCATGAGGGCGCGGGCGCGTCGGCGACGGCGGATCTCGGGGTGCGCGGCGAGGTAGCCGAGGATGCCGGTCACGGTCGTCGCGGCGACGACGAGTCCGAGCACGGTCGCGTTCGCGGACCAGAAGCCGGCGGCGTCGCCGAGCGAACCTTCGGGCGAACCACGGAAGAAGGGCGAGGAGCGGTTCGGCTCCGGCGTCGCGAGTCCGGTCGCCGGCTTCGGTTGGGCGGCGACGGGGGCGGCCGGATCGGCCGTGACGAGGTCGACCTGCGCCGGCGCGTTGCCGGTGACGGTGATCTCGAGCGGCTTGAATTCCAGGCGGCTGAAGGTCTTGGTCGCGGGATCGAACGCGGCGAGGCGCACGGCGGGCGTGCGCAGCTTGCCTGGCAGACGCGGCACGAGCGTGTAGACGAACATGCGCTGGTCTTCCGCGTGGCGGCGGCGCTCGGTCGCCGGCAGCACGTCCCAGGTCTCGTCGCCTTTCAGTTCCGGCGGCAGGATACGGTCGAGGTTACCGTCGCCGGTCAGGATCGCGCGCAGGCGGATGGGTTCGCCGACCTCCGGTTTGTCCTTCGAGATCTGCAGTCCTTCGGCGACGAAGCGGCCGATGGCACCGTTCCACTCCGGCGGGCGGCCGCGTTCCGGCACATGCGCGACCGTCAGGCGGCGGCGGAAGGCGAACGGCCGGTCGCGCCCGCCTTGGTTGAAGACGCCGGTTTCGCCGCTCTGCACCAGCATGATGCCGTTGAGGGAGAATTCGCCCGCGCCTTCGCGGATCGGGGTGAGGTCGAACGTCGTCTGCAATCCCTGGCCGAGCTCGTCGGGCAAGGCCTGACGTTCGGCGGTGACCGCCATGGAGAAGCCTTCGGCGAGGGACTCGAGCCCGTAGCTCGCCACGACCGCCTCGTTCTCGCCGCCACGCATGCGGATGGCGCCGCGGATGAGTTCGCCGACGTAGAAGACGCGGTCGGGCAGGACGAGTTCGGCGCGGGCCTGGGCTTCGCGGCGGTAGGTCACCTGATCGCTCACGCGCAGGCGGATCTCCGGTACGAGCACGACCTTGCGCGCGAAACGCAGGTTGAACGACGGGATGACGTGTTCGCCGAGCTGTTCGGGGGCGACGCCCGAGAAGTTGAAGGTGGCTTCGTTGGAGTCAGGTCGGATGAGCTGGCCGGACAGGCGCAGCGCCATGCCGCGGGGCGGCTTGATCTCGCGGCTGATGAACTGCGCGGCCCCGAGCACGATGTCGGACTCGACCATGATCTGGAGGCGGAACGGCTGCCCGGGCGCGGTCACGCGCGGGGTGATCTCCCAGCTGACGCGGTCCTCCGCACGGGCGAGGAGCCCGAGGCAAAGCACGACGCAGAGGGAGAGGAGACGGCGCATCTTAGTAGTCCTTGCCTTTCTTGTCCTTGGGCTTGCCGCCGCTGCCGCCCTTGCCGTCCTGCTGGCCGGCGGGCATCTTGCGGCCGAATTCGTTCTTCAGGCCTTCGAGCGAACCGCGGGCCTCCTGTTCGGTCATCTTCTCCTCTTTGCCTTCCTCGCCTTTCTTGTCGCTGCCGGAGCGGGGCTTCGGCTTGCGGCGTTCGGGCGGGAGGAAGTCCTCGTCTTCTTCCTCTTCGCCGCTCTCGGCTTCCGGCGGCAGTTTGTCGTCCGGGATGCGCTTCACGAGCTCGCGGATGACGTCGCGCAGCTCTTCGAGCTTCTTACGCTGGGCCTCGATGGTCTCTTCGAGCGCGGTGGTCTCGCGGCGCAGGGCGCGGAGGAGTTCCTCGACGGCGTCGGCGTTGGCCTTGCCCTGGGCGTCGGCGGCGTCGAGCTCGTGCGCTCCGCGGAAGTCGCCGACCGAACGCGTCCAGAGGGCGATGACGCCGCCGCGCTTGGTGACCATCGCCTCTTCCTTGGGGATGAGCTTCTTGATGGTGCGGTAAGTGTTGATGCCGCCGCCGAGCGCGGCCGTCGCGGGCACGTAGTCCGGTTCGCGGCCTTCGGCCTTGGCCTTGTCGAGCAGCTCGATCTGGTCCTTCATGTCCGAGATGTCGGCGTCGGCCGCCTCGAGATAGGACCGGGCGATGGAAAGCTCGGTGACGTCGCCGGAGGTGCGGCCGCCGAGGCCTTCCTTGCCCTTGCCGAAGCGCACGTGCCCGAGGTTATGGAGCGCCGGCGGACGGAGCGCGTCGACGTCCCGGCCCAGCGAGGCGCGGAGGGCTTCTTCGGCGCCCGCGAGGTCGCCCTCGGCGAGACGCTGCGTGCCGCGGTTGTGCAGTTCGCGCGCGTCGAGGCCGGCCAGCGGGTCGACGACCTTCTCGGCGGCGGGGGCGACGACCGTGAACAGCAGGAGGGCGAGCAGGTTTCTCATGGCGTGGTCAGGCGGCGGCGGGTGGAGAGGAGAGATTCGGCGACGAGGAGCAGGAGCGCGAGGCCCAGGAACCATTCTTCGCGCGGGATGCCTTGGCGTCCGGCGCCGCGTTCGTCGGTGCCCGCCTGGATGGCTAGGCGGAGGGCTTCCATGCCCTCGCCGGCCTGGCCGAGCCGGACGAACCGTCCGCCGGTCGCTTCCGCGACCTCGCCGAGGGTCTTCTCGTCGAGCCGGCTGAGCACTTCTTCGCCGCCTGCGTCCTTGAGCGTCTCGACCGAGCCCGTCTCGCCGATGACACGGATCGGGCCGCCCGAAGGCGTGCCCACGCCCACGGCGTGGACGACGAGGCCCTTGCGTTTGAGTTTCTTCGCCATCTCGACGCCGCCGGACTCGAGGTCTTCGCCGTCGGTCAGGAGGATGAGCAGCTTGCGGTTGCGGTTGGAATAGAAGGCCAGCTCGGCCTCCTCGACGGCGCGGCCGAGGTCGGTGCCGCTCACCTGGATGCTGGTCGTGTCGGTCTCTTCCAACGTGCGGAAGAAGGCGTCGTAGTCGCGCGTGAGCGGGCACTGCAGGAAGGCCTGGCCGGCGAAGGCGATGAGGCCGACGTTGCCGGTGCCCTTGCGGCGGACGAAGTTGGCGATGGCGACCTTGGCGCGCGCGAGCCGCGTCGGGCTCATGTCGGCGACGAGCATCGACTTCGAGACATCGAGCGCGAAGACGACGTCTTCGGTCGCGCCTTTCTGCTTGGTCTCCTCGACGCCCCAGCGCGGGCCGGCGAAGCAGGCCACGAGGAGGGCGAAGGCGGCCGCGAGGGCGGCGTCCTTGGTCAGGCGGCGGGCGGCGGAGAAGCCGGAGACGAGTCGTCCGAGCAGCGTCGCGGAGGCGAAGCCGGTGAGCCCCTTGCGGCGGCGGTGTTCCGTCCAGCGCAGCGCGAGGAAGAGCACCAGGCCGGCGGCGGCGGCGATCACCAGCAGGCGCGGGTCTTCGAAATGCGGGTCGGTGGTGTCCATGGCTCAGGGCGCGCGAGGCCGCAGGACGGCCCAGCCGATCTCGGCGAGGAGGAGGAGGGCGGCGAGGCCGACCCAGATGAGGCGGTGGCTTTCGAAGACGACGGATTCGCGGAAGCGCACCTCGGTGCGTTCGAGACGGTCGATCTCTTCGTACACTCGGCCGAGCTGGGCCTGGTCGAGCGCGCGGTAGAAGCGGCCGTCGGCGATCTTAGCCATCTTGGCGAGCATCACGTAGTTCGCCGGGTTGATGGTCTGCATGGGGATCGTCCGGCCGAGGGCGTCGCGGTAGAGCTGGCCGGTGCGGGTGTCGAAGCGCGGCAGGACGGTGGGCTCATCCTTGCCGAGGCCGATGCAGTAGAGACGGATGCCGAGCGCGGCGGCGAGTTCGGCGGCGGGCACGGGCAGGATGGCCTTGCTCATGTTGTCATCGCCGTCCGTGAGCAGGATGATGACCTTCGAGCGGCGGCCCTTGATATTCTTCATGCGGTCGACGGCCATCGCGAGGCCTTCGCCGATCGCGGTGCCGGTCTCCTGGATGCTGCCGATGTGCATGCGGTCGATGCCTTTCTCGACCCAGATCTTGTTGATCGTGAGCGGGCTCAGCAGGTAGGGCTTGCCCGAGAACACGACGGCGCCGATCCGGTCGTCGGGCCGCTTGGCGAGGAAGTCGTAGATGACCTTCTGGCTGGCCTGCCAGCGCGTCACTTCGGCGCGGGCGGTGCTCATGTCCAAGGCCATCATCGACCAGGAGAGGTCGACGACGAGCATGATGTCCACGCCCTCGGCCTCGCGTTCGGTCTCTTTGTTCGCGGTGCGCGGTCCGGCGATGGCGATCACGAGGACGATCGCCGTGAGCAGGCGGAGGAAGAGGCGCAGGCGGCCGGCGCGTTCGCGGACCGGGCGGCCGACGGCGCCGAGCAGCGTGGTGTCGGGATAGAGGACCGCGGCGGCCCGACCGATACGTCCGCGCAGCCAGGCGTAGACGGGCACGAGCGCCAGCAGGAGGAGCGCCCAAGGATACTGGAAATCGTAGCCGAAGAATTCCATCAGGCTTCGTCACGCCGGGGCAACGGCGGAGGTACGGGCAGTGGCGGCGGGACCGGGAGAGGCGGCGGAACGGGCAGCGGCGGAGGCGCCGGCATCGCCGTGGGTGCGACGGGTGCGGCGACGACCAGCGGACGCGGGGGCACGATCGGCGGAGGCGTCGGTCGTGCGAAGGTCCGGCGGGCGTCCTCGACGCGGCGGGCGGCTTCGCGGACGCCGGCGATCAGCAAGGAGGTCTCCAGTCCGGCGCCGGCGAACTTCGCGGCGTCGGCGCTGCGCAACGCGGCGGCCAGCGGTTGGCGCGCGGGCAGGAAGACCGGGATGACGCCCGTCACCGTGAGCAGTTCCTCTGTGGCGAGCGAAGGCAGGGCGCGCGCGTCGACGGCGAAAAGGTAAGCGCGGAAAGCCCGCGTGACGCGGACCACGGCTTCGGCCGTCGGCAACGTCTCGGCGATCGCGAGTTCGGCCTCGAGCAGGGCGAAGGGCGGCCGCGCCGCCGGGGCGCGACGAAAGAGACGGAGACCGACGAGCGCGACGACGGCGAGCAAGGCGACGCCGAGCACGGCGGCTCCCCAGTAGGAAGACCAGAAGCCGGGCGGCACCTCGGCCTTGGGGCCGAGCAGCGTGAACGGGATTTCTTCGACGGGAGGCATCAGCGTCGGCGCCGGCGGCGTTCGAAGAAACGGGCGATGGTCGGCGCCACGGCGGCGCCGGCATCGAGGCGGGCGACATCGGTGCCGGCGCGGCCGAGGAGGGCGGCCGTCTCGGTGAGGCGGGCTTCGGCCTGGACCGCGAAAGCCTGGCGTACGGCGAACGAGCTCGTGTCGACTTCGCGGATCTCGCCGGTCTCGGCGTCCTCGAGGGCGACCACGCCGACGTCGGGGAGGATGCGTTCGCGCTCGTCGACGAGCTGCACGCAGGCGGTGTCGTGGCGGGAGTTCAGTTCGGCGAGCGCCGCGGCCATCGCGTCGCCGCCTTCGGGGCCGGCCAGGAAGTCGGAGACCACGAAGACCATCGAACGTCGGCGGAGCGCGCGGCCGAGGCGGCGCATCGGCTGCACGAAGGAAGTGCGGCGCGAGACGGGCCGGAACTCGAGGACCTCGCGGATGATGCGCAGCACGTGGCGCCGGCCTTTACGCGGCGCGACCCAGAGTTCTTCGCGGTCAGTGAAGAGCAGCAGTCCGACCTTGTCGCCGGCCTTGAGCGCGGAGACCGCGAGACAGGCGGCGACGTCGGCCGCGCGTTCGCGCAGGGTCTGTTCGCCGGAGCCGAACCCGGCCGAGCCGGAGACGTCGACGGCGAGCACCAGCGTGAGTTCGCGCTCTTCGCGGTGGAGGCGGATGAACGGCTTGCCCGTACGCGCGGTCACGTTCCAGTCCATGGCGCGCACGTCGTCGCCGGGGACGTATTCGCGCAGCTCCTCGAAGTCGGTGCCGCGGCCCTTGAAGCGCGAGAGGTAGGCGCCGACCATCGCGTCGTTGACCTGACGCAGGGCGACGATCTCGACGCGCTGCGCGCGGCGGAGGGTCTCCTGCGGGTGGGTCGGGACGGGCGTGGCCACGGTCGCCGGACGGGCTTAAGGGACGCTGACGGCGTCGAGGACGCGGCGCACGATGGCGTCGGCGTCGACCCCTTCGGCGTCGGCTTCGTAGGTGAGGATCAGGCGGTGGCGGAGGACGTCGGGCGCGATGTCCTTCACGTCCTGCGGGGTCACGTGGTCGCGGCCCTGCAGGAAGGCCCAGGCCTTGGCGGCGAGGGTGAGGTTGATGGTCGCGCGCGGCGAGGCGCCGAACTGGAGGAACTTCGCGAGGTCGGGGCCGCCCGGGTGCTGGCCGCGGGTGGCGAGGACGAGCGAGACGATGTAATCGCGGATCGGGTCGGCCACGTGGATCGCGTCGACGGCCTTGCGCGCCTCGAGGATCTCCTGCTGCGTGATGACGGCTTCGACGTCGAGCTTCGGCGAGGTCGTCGCCATCGCGTCGAGGATCTTACGTTCCTCCTCGCGGGTCGGGTAGCCGATGTTGAGCTTCAGCATGAAACGGTCGACCTGGGCTTCAGGCAGCGGGTAGGTGCCCTCCTGGTCGATCGGGTTCTGCGTCGCGAGGACGAGGAAGGGCGCGGGGAGCTTGTGCGTCTCGCCGCCGAGCGTCACCTGGCGCTCCTGCATCGCTTCGAGGAGCGCCGACTGCACCTTGGCGGGCGCGCGGTTGATCTCGTCCGCGAGGACGAAGTTCGCGAAGATCGGGCCGCGCTTCACGGCGTATTCGCCGGTCTTCGGATCGTAGATGAGCGTGCCCACGATGTCGGCCGGCAGCAGGTCGGGCGTGAACTGGATGCGCGAAAAGTCGGCGTGGACGGTCTGCGCGAGCGTGCGCACGGACAGCGTCTTCGCGAGGCCCGGCACGCCTTCGAGGAGGACGTGGCCGTTGGCGAGGAGGCCGATCAGCAGGCGATCGACGAGGTATTGCTGGCCGACGACGACCCGGGCGACCTGTTCGCGGAGGCGCGGCACCCAGGTGCCGGCGGCGTTGATGGTGGTGGACATAGGGGTGGGGAAGGGGCGCGCGGGGTGGCGCGTTCGGCGGTTCTCCGCCCACTTGTCAGCGTCCGGTCGGACCGGACTTGTCTCCGATTTAGCAGGACAACCGGGACTTCTCAACCGCCGCCTTCACAAAAGCGGCGAAGAGGGGGTGGGCGCGGTCCGGGCGGGACTTGAATTCGGGGTGGTATTGGACCCCGACCATCCAGGGGTGGTCCTTGACCTCGACGATTTCGACCAGGCCGCTCTGGGGGTTGGTCCCTCCGACGATCAGGCCGGCGCCCTCGAGCTTCGCCCGGTAGGCGTCGTTGTATTCGAAGCGGTGGCGGTGGCGTTCCTTGATATTGTCCGTGCCGTAGGCGGCGCGGGAGCGGCTGCCCGGGGTCAGGGCGCAGTCGTAGGAGCCCAGGCGCATCGTGCCGCCTTTGGTCACCACGCTCTTCTGGGATTCCATCAGGTGGATCACCGGGTTCTTGGTCTCCGGCGCGAACTCGGTCGAATGGGCGTCCTTGAGGCCGAGCACGTGACGGGCGAACTCGATCACCGTGATCTGCATGCCGAGGCACAGTCCGTAGTAGGGGACCTTGCGTTCGCGCGCGAACTTGGCGGCGATGATCTTGCCTTCGATGCCACGGTTGCCGAAGCCGCCCGGGACGAGGATGCCGTCCAGGCCTTCGAGGACCGCGGTGCCCTTGGTCTCGAGATCCTCGGCGTCGATGCGCACGACTTCGACGGCGGTCTCGTTGGCGATGCCGCCGTGGGTGATGGATTCGTAGACGGATTTGTAAGCGTCCTGGAGCTCGATATATTTGCCGACGACGCCCACGCGCACGCGGTGCTTCGGCTCGAGGAGGCGGCGGACGATCTCGCGCCACGGGGAGATGTCGATCGGCTGGCACTGCAGACCGAGGCGCTTGACGACGACTTCGTCCATGCGCTGTTCGGCGAGCTGCATCGGCAGTTCGTAGATGGAGTGCTCGACGTCGCGGCATTCGAACACGCAGTCCAGGCCGACGTTGCAGTAGAGGGAGAGCTTCTGACGGTTGTCTTCGCCGATCGGACGATCGGTGCGGCAGACAAGCAGGTCGGGCTGGATGCCGATCTCGCGGAGCTTGGCGACGGACTGCTGCGAGGGCTTCGTCTTGAGCTCGCCGGCGGCCTTGATGAAGGGCACCAGCGTGCAGTGCAGGAAGGCCACGTTCTCGCGGCCGGCGTCGTGCTGGAACTGGCGGAGCGCCTCGAGGAAGGGCAGGCCTTCGATGTCGCCGGTCGTGCCGCCGATCTCGGTGATGAGCACGTCGACGCCTTCGCCGCCCTTGAGGATACGGTCCTTGATCTCGTTGGTGACGTGCGGGATGACCTGCACGGTCTTGCCGAGGTAGTCGCCGCGGCGTTCCTTCTGGATGACGGTCTCGTAGACCTGGCCGGAACTGAGGCTGTTGAGGCGCGAGAGTTCGCCGGAGGTGAAGCGTTCGTAGTGGCCGAGGTCGAGGTCGGTCTCGGCGCCGTCGTTGAGGACGTAGACTTCGCCGTGCTGATAGGGGCTCATGGTGCCCGGATCGACGTTGAGGTACGGATCGAACTTCTGGATGCGCACCTTCAGGCCCCGGCACTCGAGCAGGGCGCCCAGGGCGGCGGCGGTGAGGCCTTTGCCGAGGGAGGAGATGACGCCGCCGGTGACGAAAATATACTTCATGGAAAAGAGGTCTAGAGGGCTGGGGAGCGGGTAAAAAAGATAAGACCGGCAGGTCCTGTGACGGAAGCCGGTCTGGACTTTCGAATTGCATGGCCGAAAAAAACCATGGCAAGCGGTTTTTCCGGCCGGTCCGGGGGTCGAGCCCTGGCCTAGGGCCACCCCTCGGGGTCGGGCTTTCGCCCCCTTATGAGGGTTTTTCACAATCGGGGGGTGTCCCGCTAATACCTCCCCTTTTCCCTGCGTCCGAGGTGGGAACAAGGGAGACTGCCTATTTGATGCTTTTTGCATCCCGTCCCGCTCCGCCATGTCCGCAAGCTCCTGCTGTTCTAGCTGTCGTCCCTCTTCCATCGGGAAGAAGGTCGTGATGGCCCTCACCGGCCTCGTCCTCGCCGGCTTCGTGCTCGGTCACATGACGGGCAACCTGCTGATGTTCAAGAGCTCGGAGGCGATCAACGCCTACGCGAAGTGGCTCCACGAGAACGTGGCCCTGCTCTGGACCGCCCGCACGGTCCTTATTATCAGCGTTTTCGCCCATATCTGGGTCGGCATCCAGCTCACCCTGGAGAACCGCGCCGCCCGCGCCGGCGGTCCCGCCGCCGAGGCCACCCGCCGCGCTACCTTCGCTTCCCGCACGATGCCCTACTCGGGCGTGGTGATCCTGGGCTTCGTGATCTTCCACCTCCTGCACTTCACCCTGAAGGCGGTCGCCTTGGGCGGCGTCTCCTACGGCGACGACGTCTACAAGATGGTCGTCGCGGGCTTCTCCTGCAAGCCGGTCGCCGTCTTCTACATCATCAGCATGCTGCTGCTCTGCCTGCACCTCAGCCACGGCGTCAGCAGCGTCTTCCAGACCCTCGGCCTGCGCAATGAACGCTGGCGCGGGCGGCTCGACGTCCTCGCCTTGGCCTACGCCTGGATCGTGGCCCTCGGCTTCATCTCCATCCCTCTCGCCGTGCTCACCGGCGTCCTGAAGTAAGCGTAACCTCGAGCGCCCCGACCCATGAAACTCGACTCCAAGATCCCCGCCGGCCCGCTGGCCGACAAGTGGAACAACCATAAGGCGAAGCTTCGCCTGGTGAACCCGGCCAATCGCCGCAAATACCACGTCATCGTGGTCGGCTCCGGCCTCGCCGGTTCCGCCGCCGCCGCCTCCTTCGCCGAGATGGGCTACGAGGTCTCCTGCTTCTGCTACCAGGACAGCCCGCGCCGCGCCCACTCGATCGCCGCGCAGGGCGGCATCAACGCCGCGAAGAACTACCAGAACGACGGCGACAGCGTCCGCCGCCTCTTCCAGGACACCATCAAGGGCGGCGACTACCGCGCCCGCGAAGCCAACGTCTACCGCCTCGCCCAGGTCTCGGTGAACATCATCGACCAGTGCGTCGCGCAGGGCGTGCCTTTCGCCCGTGAATACGGAGGCCTCCTCGCCAACCGCTCCTTCGGCGGCGCCCAGGTCTCGCGCACTTTCTACGCCCGTGGCCAGACCGGCCAGCAGCTGCTCATCGGCGCCTACTCCGCGCTCTCCCGCCAGATCGGCCTCGGCACGGTGAAGATGTATACGCGCCACGAGATGCTCGACCTCGTCCTCGTCGACGGCAAGGCCAAGGGCATCGTCACGCGCGACCTCGTCACCGGCGCGATCGAATCCTGGTCGTCCGACGTCGTGGTGGTCTGCACCGGCGGCTACGGCAACGTCTTCTATCTCTCCACCAACGCCCAGGGCTGCAACGTCACCGCGACCTTCCGCGCCCACCGCCGCGGCGCCGGTTTCGCCAATCCCTGCTACACGCAGATCCACCCGACCTGCATCCCGGTGCACGGCGAGGACCAGTCCAAGCTCACCCTGATGTCCGAGTCGCTCCGCAATGACGGCCGCGTCTGGGTGCCGAAGAACGCCGCCGACTGCTCCAAGCCCGCCGCCGAGATCCCGGAAGACGCGCGCGACTACTTCCTCGAACGCAAATACCCGAGCTACGGCAACCTTGCCCCGCGCGACATCGCCTCCCGCGCCGCCAAGGAAGTCTGCGACGAAGGCCGCGGCGTCGGCCAGCTGGTCGACGGCAAGCGCCTCGGCGTCTACCTCGACTTCTCCGCCGCGATCCAGCGTCTCGGCGAGTCCGAGATCCGCGCCCGTTACGGCAACCTGTTCGATATGTACGAGAACATCACCGGCGAGAACGCGTACAAGCAGCCGATGCGCATCTTCCCGGCGGTCCACTACACGATGGGCGGCCTCTGGGTGGACTACAACCTGCAGTCCAACATCCCCGGCCTGTTCGTCGGCGGCGAAGCCAACTTCTCCGACCACGGCGCCAACCGCCTCGGCGCCTCCGCGCTCATGCAGGGACTCGCTGACGGCTACTTCGTCCTGCCCTACACGGTCACCGACTTCCTCGCCGGCGAGAAGCCCGGCAGCCGTCCGTCCAAGGACGCCCCGGAATTCAAGGCCGTCGTCAAGGACGTCAACGACCGCGTCGC
>NEUZ01000074.1 GCA_002304435.1 Opitutia bacterium Tous-C8FEB
AGTGTCGGCGGAGTTTACAGATTAGTTTGGCGCCACTGGCGATCGTAGACGGCGCATTAAAAGTCGGATCCCTTAAATCCCTAACTAAAATAGGGTTGGGCTAATGTGAGGAACGCTTGGCTCGGCGCGGTACGGGAAGTGCTGATGATGGGACGTTCCAGTTAAACCGATCCAAACTCATCCCAAACCATGAATATCCTGTTCTCCCTAGCCACGACGAATACCGTCCCCGAGGTCTCCACGACCTCCCTTCTCGTTGCCGGTGGCCTGATGGCCCTGATCGCCGTCGTCCGCTTGGTGCGTCGAAAGGATCGCTGAGCCACCCCGAACCCCCGGAGCCTTCAGCCGCCGTCACGGCCGCTGGGGGCTTCAGGTACGCGCGGTTGCGGGCTCGCCTTGCCGCCGCCTCCCCCGCGGGCGCCGGACCCAAACGGGTCCCACAGGCGCCCCCAGATGCCGCGGGGATAGCGCTCCATTCCCTCGAAGCCCAAGCGGGCGGGGGTTTCCGGCTGCGCGGGCAGGTAGGCGGTGCCGAACAGCCAGTCCCAGAGCGACAGGCTAATGGAGAAGTTCTGCCCGTGGCGGCCGTGCAGCGCCACATCGTGGTGCCACGCGTGCAGGCGCGGGGAATTGAACACGTAGCCCAGCCGCCCCCAACCCCACGGGAGATTGGCGTGGGTGACTTCGTGCAGCAGGGTCTGCACCGCGACGATCGCGAAGACGACGCTGTCGTCGACCCCCAAGACCACCATCGGCAGGTAGGCCACGAGCTTCAGGATCACCATCTCGGCCCAATGGCCGCGGAAGGCCGCCAGCCAGTCCAGTTGCTCGCTGCTGTGGTGCAGGCGGTGGAACCGCCACAGCCAGGGCACCACGTGCATCAGCCGGTGCACGTTCCACTCGATGAAATCCTTGACCACAAAGCAGACCGCGAATTGGAGCAGCCACGGCCAGTCCGACAGCAGGCGCAGCGACTCCCAGGGTATGCCTCCGCCGGCCGGCAGCGCCGCTTGAAACCAGCGCGCCAGCTGCACCCCCGCGAGCGCCAGCATCCAGCTCACGAAGTGGGTGTTGAACAGCAGCCAGAAGAGATCCTGGTCCCATTCGGCACGGAACACCTTCTGGCCGGGATGCCGGGGCCAGACGCGCTCCAGCACGCCGACGCCCACGGAAATCAGCAGCAGCCAGAAGTAGTACTCTAGATACAGGGGCATCGGTCGACCTCGTTTGCCGGCTGGCGTTGCGCTCCCTCCCTCAACCCCCGGCGCGGGCGTGGCGGCGACCGGTCGCGATCAGCAGCGCCAAGGCGGCCGCGGTGGCCACGACGTACGCCCCCGACGACGGCAGCGCCAGCCACGCGAGACGCGCCTTCGCCGCCCCCGTGCTGCCCAATCCCGGCGCGAGGAACCCCGCCCAGAGCCAGTAAACGGAATAGGCCAGCCCACCCGCCCCCAGCGCCCAAGCCACTAGCCGCGTGGGGCCCCGGGGCGCGTCCAGCGCGGCCAGCAGCACGATCAGGACCAGCGCGGTGGTGCCCATTCCCCCCGCGTGCAGGTGGGCCCGCTGCACGTACACCCAAGCCTTGTCCACCACGGGCTTGGCCAGCGCGGGATCGCCCTTGTACAGGGTCGCGGTCACGGCCGCCGCGTCTTCGCGCAGCCGCGCCTTCATCGCGTCCTCGGCCGCCCCGAAGGCAATGCCAATGGCCTGACCGAACAGGACGGTGAGCAGGGCGAGGCTCAGGCCGGGCCAGAAGGCGCCGAGCCGGGCGGGGAGGGAACGGGTTTCCATCGGGTTTAAAAGTCGGCCGAGCCAGGCGTGCGGGCGAACGGGATCACATCCCGGATATTGGCCACGCCGGTCACGAACATCAGCATCCGCTCAAAGCCGAGGCCGAAGCCTGCGTGCGGTACGGTGCCGTAGCGCCGCAGGTCGAGGTACCACCAATACTCCTTCTCGGGCAGTTGGTGTTGGGCGAGGTTCTCCCGCAGCACCTCCAGCCGCTCCTCGCGCTGGCTGCCGCCGATGATCTCGCCAATGCCCGGTACCAGCAGATCCATCGCCCGGACGGTACGGCCGTCCTCGTTCACCCGCATATAGAACGGCTTCAGGGTGCGCGGGTAATTGTACACGGTCACCGGGCACTTAAAGTGCTCCTCCGCCAAGTAGCGCTCGTGCTCGCTCTGCAGGTTGTCGCCCCAGACGACCGGGTGCTCCCACGCCCGGCCAGACTTGGCGAGGAGCTCGATCGCCTCGGTGTAACTGCAGCGCTGGAAGGGCCGCTCAAGCACGAAGTCGAGCCGCGCGAGTAGGCCCTGGTCGACGAATTTACCCAGGAACTCCAGGTCGCCCGCGCAGTGCTGCCGGAGGTCGCGGATGAGGTGCTTCACGAACTCCTCGGCCAGCGCCATATTGCCCTCGAGATCGCAGAAGGCCATCTCCGGCTCGATCATCCAAAACTCAGCCGCGTGGCGCGAGGTGTTCGAATTCTCCGCCCGGAACGTCGGGCCGAAGGTGTAGACGTTCGACAGCGCGCACGCGAAGACCTCCGCCTCCAGCTGGCCGCTCACCGTCAGGTACGCCTTCCGCGCGAAGAAATCCTGGCGGAAGTCCACGTCGCCCGCCTCGGTCATCGGCGGATGCGAGGCGTCCAAGGTGGTCACCCGGAACAGCTCGCCCGCCCCCTCGCAATCGCTGGTGGTGATGATGGGGGCGTGCACGTAAGCGAAGCTCCGCTCCTGGAAAAATTGGTGCACCGCGTAGGCGAGACGGCTGCGAATCCGGAAGACGGCCCCGAATAGGTTCGAGCGCGGGCGCAGGTGGGCGATCTCGCGCAGGAACTCCAGGGTATGGCCCTTCTTCTGCAGCGGGTAGGTCGCATCGGCCTCGCCCACGATGGTCAGCGTCTCGGCCACCACTTCCCACTTCTGGCCCGCCCCCTGCGAGGGAACCAGTCGCCCGCGCACCTCAATCGCCGCGCCCGTAGACGCGCGCGGCAGGTCGGCCGCGTAGTTCGGCAGCGTCGCCGGGGCGATGACCTGGATGCCCTTGAGCGAGGAACCGTCGTTGAGCTCAACAAAGGAGAAGCCCTTGGCGTCGCGCCGCGTGCGCACCCAGCCCTGCAGCAATATCGCGTCGGCCGGACCGGTGGCGAGGAGGGCGTCTTTGACGAGGGTGCGGGAGAGGGACATACGAAAGTCTGAAGCGAAGCCCCGGGCGGCCCCCAAGGCAAATCCGCGCGCGCCGCGGCGCTCAGCCGGCGAGGGCGCGGGCGGCCCGCAGGGCGGGAACCACCGCCGCGCAGGCGGCGTCGTTATCCAGCGCGTTGAGCTTGGCGTTAAAGGGCTCGCAGCGCGCCGGGCCGGCGTAACCCATCGCCCGCAGGGCCCCGATAAACGGCGCCGCCGGGATCACCCCCGTCGCCAGCGGCAACTCGCGCTCATTGTCCTTCTGCAGCGCCTTCGGCACGCCCGCCGGCGCGTCGTTCAGGTCCACGCTCACCACGTCCTCCGCCCGCAGCGCCCGCAGCTCCTCCGCGGTGTCGCCGGCGGTCCACCAGTGCCAAGTATCGAGGACGAGCCCGACCTTGCCCGTGCCGATGGCGGCGATCAGTTCCCGCGTCTCGGCCAAAGTGTGCACGAAGGGATAACGTTGACCGACCAGCAGGAGCTGGGTGCCCACGTACTCCAGCCCGAGGCGGAGCCCGTGCTCGCCCAGAACCCGTGCGATTTCGCGCAGGCGCGCGGCGTGGCGGTCAAAGTTAGCCCGGTAAGTCAGCTCGGCGTGGCTGGGGGAGAGCCAAGTGCCGACGCGTTCGGCCCCGGCCCGCCGCAGCGCGGCCGCAATCGCCGGCAGCTTGCCGAGCCCCTCGCGGAACGTCGCCTCGTCCTTCCGGAAATCCACCGTCAGGCCCGCGGCGGCCCACTGCAGCCCCTTCGCCCGCAGGTCCGCCACCACCTCGTCCACTTGGCCCGCCGCGAGCCCGGCCAGTTCGGTGCCGCGGGGCTCGACGGACTCGAACCCGTGCCGCGCCGCGAGGGCGTTCAGCTCCCGCTGGTTTGGCACGGTGACGCCGATGCTGCCCGGCGCGAGGGCGAGGGTCATCCCGAACGGGGCCGGGGCACCGGCGCGGGCGAGCGGGGCGAGGGCGGCGGTCTGGAGGAAGGTGCGGCGGTGCATCGGGGTAGGCCGCGACGCAAACGGTCCGCCGGCCCTTTGGCGACCCAAACCGGCCGGGTGCACATTGCGGTTGTCACCCGCACCGCGGGCTGGCGTCTTGCCCTCGGTTCCCCGTCACCCCCGGTTTCCCTCCCCGCCGATGTCCTCCCGCCCTGTGCATTCCCGTCGTTCCTTCCTGCGCCTGAGCGCCGCCGCCGCGTGGTGCGGCCCCCAGATCGTCGCCTCGGGCGTCCTCCGCGGCGCCACCGCTCCGAGCCGCCGCCTCAACGTGGCCGTCATCGGCTGCGGCAACCGCTCCCGCACCCTCATCCCGGCGCTGCTGGAGGAGGGCGTGAACATCGCCGCGCTCTGCGACGTCGAGGCATCCCAGATCCGCGGGCTCAAGACCGGGGCGCCTGCGCGCGACGGCAAGAAGCGCAAGAGCGGGGACTTTGCCTCCGGGATCGCGCAGGCGCGCGAATACGGGGATTTCCGGCGCCTGCTCGAGGCCGAGCGCAACCTCGACGCCGTCGTCATCGCGGTGGGCCAGCGCTGGCACCAGCCGATGAGCGCCGCCGCCCTCGGGGCCGGTCGCCACGTGTTCTGCGAGAAACCTCTCGCCCACAGCGTGGCCGAGGCCCGCGCGATGGCCCGCTTGGTGCAGGGCACCAAATTGGTCACTCAGGTCGGCACGCAGGGCGGCGCCACGGATGCCTTCCGCCGCAGTATGGAGATTATCCAGGCCGGCCTGCTCGGGCCCGTGCGCGAGGTGCACTGCTGGATGGACCGCACTTTCCCGCCGAGCGTCCGGGTCGCCCGCGACGCCGATCCGCTCCCCGCGGACCTGAACTGGGACGCTTGGTGCGGCCCCTCGCCGGTCCATCCCTTCAAGGAACACTACCTCGGCGGGTGCCTCCAGTGGGGCCGTTGGCTGGATTACGGCGACGGCCACCTTGCGGATATGGGGGCCCACGCGCACAACCTGCCGCTGCGCGCCCTCGAGCTCGGCGCCCCGGTCAAGGTGGCGGTCAAGTCCTCCGAGCCGGCCCTCGATTCCTATCCGGCCGAGAACAGCTTCCGGTGGGATTTCGCGGCGCGGGGCAAGTACCCGGCCGTGAGCGTCTGGTGGCACGACGGTCCCCGGGCCGCGCCGCCGGCCGAGTTGACCCGCGATCTGGTCGCGACCTACGGCAAGGTCCCGACCAACGGCTGCCTCTTCATCGGGGAAAAGGGTATCCTCTGTGCCGATGCCTGGGGCCAGAAGGGCGTGATGCGCCTCCGCGGCGATGCGAGCCCCAAGTGCCGCGGCGTGCTCGACCACGAGGCCCAGCGGAACCTGCCAGCGGTGTACCCGCGGACCCCGGGCCAGAACCACCTCGCCGAGTTCCTCGAGGCCTGCAAAGGCGGGCCGCCCACCTTCCAGAACTTCGAGGTCGCCGCGCGCGCGGCGGAATTCGGGATGACCGGAATTGTCGCCCTCCGCGTCGGCCGCGAGATCACGTGGGATAGCGCCGCCCTCAAGGCCCCGGGCTGCCCCGAGGCCGACCGCTGGATCCACCTGCCCCAGCGGCGCGACTGGCTGGCCTGAGCCCCGCGGTGCCGCCTCCGGCCCGGCGTTTGGAATCCCCCCGGCCCGTTCTCCCCGCGCCGGCTCGACCTTGCGCCCGGCCACCGCACAGTCGGGCGACGTCCCGTATGGCTCCCGCCCGCCCCGCGCTTGCCCTGTTTACCCTGTTCGCCGGTCTTGTCGCCGCGCCGCGCCCCGCCCTCGCGGGTGCCGCCCCCGCGCCGGCCGCCTCCCTGATCGCCTCGCCCGAGGAGGGCTGGCCCCAGTTCCGCGGCCCGCGCCGCGATGGCATCAGCGACGAACGCGGCCTGCTCCCCGAATGGCCCGCCGACGGCCCGCCGCTCGTGGCCACCGTCACCGGCCTCGGCAAGGGCTTCTCCTCCCCGGTCATCACCGGCGGCCGGATCTTCCTCACGGGGGACTTTGGCGCCGAGACCCGGATCCTCGCCTTCGACCTCACCGGCCAGCCCCTCTGGAGCGTGCCCAACGGCGCCGCTTGGCTGAACCAGTACCAGGGCGCCCGCGGCACCGTCGCGGTCCGCGGCGGCCGCCTCTACCACCAGAACGCCCACGGCCGCGTCGTCTGCCTCGACGCCGCCACCGGCCGTGAACTCTGGGCGGTCGACCTGCTTCAGCGCTTCAAGGGGGAGAACATCACCTGGGGGCTCAGCGATTGCCTGCTGGTCGATGACCGGCTGGTCTACACGTCCCCGGGCGGCCGCGAGGCTTCCCTCGTCGCCCTCGACCGCGAGACCGGCGCGGTCCGCTGGCAAAGCCCGCCGCAGTTCCTCGCCGAGAGCCCCGACACCCCCGAGGGCGCCGGCTACGCCGCCCCGATTCTCGTCCGCTTCGGCGAGCGCCGGCTGCTCGTCGGCAATACCCAGCGGCACCTCTATTGCGTCGATGCCGACACCGGCGAGGTCCAGTGGCGCCGCGAGCGCAAGACCCCGTACTCCGTGATCGCGATGATGCCGGTGCTCGTGGGCGATGCCATCTTCTCCACCGCGCCGATGAGTGGCGCCGCCGGCCTGCACCGGCTCGTCCCGCCGTCCACCCCTGGCGGCAAGATCGGGGTCGCTGACGTCTGGTCAGCCCAACTCGACACCTGCCAAGGCGGGGTGGTCCACGTGGGCGGGCGGCTCTTCGGCTCCCATTACCCCAAAGGTCGCGGCTGGACGGCCCTCGATGCCCGTACCGGGGAGACCCTCTATAACGCCCCCGAGTTCGCCAAGGGCTCCCTCCTCCACGCGGATGACCGGCTTTACGTGCTGACCGAGGACGGCTGGGCCCTCCTCGTCGACCCCGCCGCGCCCGCTTTTGCCCTCCAAGGGCGCTTCCGTTTCGTGACCGCCAAGGACCGCGACGCTTGGGCGCACCCCGTGATCTGGGACGGACAGCTTTTCCTGCGCTATCATAATACGATGGAGATCAGGCGGATAAGGAAGTAACACGGCGCGCGAAAAAGACCTCCGCTAATACCAAATGTGTGTGGTGCTACTGGGTCGGCGGAAATGCGGATTCCGGTTGCGCGGGGGAGGGGGCTATGGCTTCTTGGTGCTCCCTTCGCTTAGCGAAGGTTTTGGGGTAACTAAGAAAGCAATGCCCGCCGTGTAGGGGTACACGGCGGGCTCTTTCTTTTCCGGGGGTCGAGGCCTCCCGCGGCGTTGCCGCCCTCCCTTCAGAGCGACGGTTTCCAGGCTGCTGCCAGCAGCGTGGGTCGCGTCAGGTCTCCGGCAAAGCAGATCTTCCCTCGTGCGGACCCCAGCAGGTGGCGTCGCGCCCCGACGGCCGTGAACAGGAAATCCCCCTCGCGGTCGCGGATTCGCACCATCCTGCCCCGGCGCGCCTCGGCCTTGAAGGCGGTAAAATCGCGGAGGAAGGTGCGGATATTTGTGTTCATCGCGGGAAAGCGCCGCGGTTGCTTTCTTCTGTCAAGTCCGCTTCCGCCCCACTTCGTCTTCGTCGCCGCCGGGCCCAGGCGACCCCGAGGGCGGCCGCGCCGCCGACCAGCGCCAAGCCGGCTGGCTCGGGCACCGCGGTGGTCGCCAGGCTCACGTTGTCCAGGCCCAGGCCCTGGGAGTTCGCGCCGCCGGTGTCGAAGGTCCACCGCAGGTACAGCGACCCGCCCGGAGCGAGATCGAGTCCCGGCAGGCTTACGCTCCGCGCGACGGTCGAAACCGGGGCGCCGAAGCCGTACGCGCTCGGCCCGGGCGCAAAGGCGCCGCTGTCCCCCGCCGTCGCCGCCGTCCAATTCACCCCGTCCGCCGAATGGTGGAAGGTGATCGCCGCCGCCGTGGTGTTGATCCGGTAGCGCTCGTAATCGAAGGTCAGGTCGACCTGCGCGACTGGCACTTCGAGGGTGTTCTGAAACCACGCGAGCAGGCTCACCGGACTCGGCTGCCCGGAGGAACTCATCACCCCGGGCGCCCGGTCCGCCGCCGATTGCCCCCAGTTGTAGCGCCCGCCCACGGTCGGTGACCCGCTGCTGGCCTGGGCGCTCGTCGCGAGCAGGTTCGTCGGGTCGTCCCAGCGCACGGTCAGGTCGCCTGGCGCGGTGAACCGCCAGCCCGTGGGCAGCGCCGCGGTGGCGCTGGTGCCGAGCAGATCGAAGTTCTCCTGCTGCGTGGTGCCGGGCGCCGGCAAGGGGATCTGCGAGGCGAGGGTGCAGACGAGGACCAGCAGGAGGCCAAGCCCGGCGAGCAGCGGCCGGGAAGGGTGGGGGAGGGAGGGGAAGGGCATAACGTGGAGGAGCGCGGGCAGTGGTGGTGGCCGGCACCGTGGTTACCCGGGCTGGCGCGGCCCAGTCCCGCGCGTCCCCGAAACGCGGGGCAATCGGGGCGGCGTTTTGGCGTTGCCCCGGCCCGGCCCCGTCGAGGCAATCCGCGGATGTCCGGTGCCCGCGCCTCCCCTCGCCTCCGCGCCCTCGCCGCCGCGGGCCTGCTGGGGGCGCTGCTGCTGGCTGCCTATGCGGGCTCGCTCCGGGGCGAGTTCCTCTGGGACGACGACCTCCACATCACGGCCAACCCGACCATTGTCGGGCCATTGGGCCTCGCGGAAATCTGGACCTCCGCCCGCGCCCATTACTTCCCGCTCGTGCTCACCAATTTCTGGGTGCAGCACCAGCTCTGGGGCCTCGAGCCGCTCGGCTACCGGCTGGTGACGCTCCTCTGCCACGCCGGCGCGGCGCTGCTGCTCTGGCGCCTCCTCCTCGGCCTCGGCGTCCCCGGCGCGTGGCTCGGCGCCGCCCTCTGGGCGCTGCATCCGGTGCAGGTCGAGTCGGTGGCCTGGATCTGCGAACTGAAGAACACGCAGTCCGCGGTCCTCTTCCTCGCGGCGGCCCTCTGTTACCTCCGCTGGCTCGACACCCGCGGCCAACCGGGCGCCGGGCGCGCCTACACCGCGGCCCTGGCGTGCGCGGCCCTGGCGATTTTGAGCAAACCCTCGACGGTGATGCTGCCCGTCACGCTCGCGCTGCTCGGCTGGTGGCGCCGGCGCACGCTCGCGTGGGCCGACCTGTGGCCGCTCGTGCCGTTCCTCGCCCTGTCGGCGGTGGCGGCCGGTTGGACGATCTGGGAACAGCGCTACAACTCCGGCGCGCTGGGGCCGGAATGGAGCCAGACGCCCGCCGAGCGGCTCATCCTCGCCGGCCGCGTGGTCTGGTTCTACCTGGGCAAATTGGCTTGGCCCGAGCCGCTCGTGTTCATCTATCCGCGTTGGTCCCTCGCCGCGGGTAACCCGCTTTCCTACCTGCCGGGCTTGGCCGTGTTGGCGGCGCTGGCCCTGCTGTGGCGCTATCGGGCGCGGCCTGCGGCCGCGGCGGGCTTCCTCGCGGCGGGGCACTTCGCGGCGCTGCTCTTCCCGGTGATGGGTTTCTTTAACGTCTACTTCTTCCGCTATTCCTTCGTCGGGGACCATTTCCAGTACCTCGCCAGCATCGGCCCGCTGGCCCTCGCGGGTGCGCTGCTCTCGCGCTGGCGTCCGGCGGCTGCGGTCGCGGTGATTGCGCTGGCGGCGCTCAGCTTCCGCGAGGCGCGCGAATACGTCTCCTCCGAAACCCTCTGGCGCATTACGGTCGCGCATAATCCCGGGGCCACGATGGCTTGGCTCAACCTCGGGGACACCCTCCAGCGCCAGGGCCGCACCGACGAGGCGATCACGATCTTTCGCTCCGTCCTTGAACGCCACCCGGACAACCTCGAGGCGCATAACGACCTCGCGGGTGCCCATCTCCTGCAAGGGCGGCCGGCCGACGCGCTGCCGCATCTGGAGCGCGCGGTGGCCCTGGCGCCGGGCCGCGCCGAATTCCACAAGAACCTCGGCAACGCCCTGCAGGCCCTGGGCCGCCCGGAGGCGGCGCTCGAGCCCCATCGTCGCGCGCTGGAACTGGAGCCCACGCTCGCGGAGGCACGGGCCGGGTTCGGTTTCGGGCTCGTGTTGACCGGACGGGCGGAGGAGGGCCTGGCCGAACTGGAGCAGGCCGTGCGGGAGGCGCCCCGGCACGCGGGCATCCGCGGCCTCGCGGCGCGAGGGAATGCACGGGCGGGTCGGACGGCGGTGGCGCGCGGGCACTTCGAGGCGGCCGTGGAACTGGATCCGGGTTCCGCGGAGGCGCAGAACAACCTTGGTACCGCGCTCGCCCTGGCCGGCGAAGCGGACCGCGCCCGCGCCTGCTTCACCCGCGCCCTGCAGCTGGCGCCCGGCTTCACCGCGGCCCGCTTCAACCTCGCGAACGCCTTCCTCTCCGCCGGTCGCTGGGCCGAGGCCGCGGCGGAGCTCCGGGTGGTCGCCGCCGAGCGGCCCGCGGATCCCGAGGTGCGGGCCCGGCTGGCGGGTGCCTTGGCCAACTCCGGGGATCTCGCCGGCGCCGTCACCGCCTACTTGGCCGCGCTCGAATCCCCGGCCGCGCTCCCCGAATGGCGCGAGCAGTACGCGCAGGTGCTGCGCGCCCTCGGCCGGCCCCGCGAGGCCCTCGAGCAATTGGAACTGGCGACCGCAGCCCGGCGAGCCCGGCGCTGAGGCCGGCTTAGGCGTCCGCGAGCGCGTTGGCGGTGTTGCGGTGATTGGGGCCCGTGAAGCGCTCCGACTGTTCGTCCGCGTGGTAGCTGGAACGCACGAGCGGCCCGCTTTCGACCACCCCGATGCCGAGCCCCAGTCCGAATTCCTTCCAGCGCGCGAACTCCTCCGGTGGGGCCCAGCGGGCGACCGGCAGGTGCTTCGGCGTCGGTTGCAGGTACTGGCCGAGGGTCAGGATGTCCGTGCGGTCAGCCGCGATGTCGCGGAGCGTCTGTTCCACCTCGCTCGGCTCTTCGCCGACCCCGAGCATAATTCCGGTCTTCGTGGTGAAGCCGCGGGACTTCGCGTGCCGCAGGACGGAACGCGACCGGTCGTAGCGGGCTTGGACGCGGACCGGTTTCTGGAGGCGTTCGACCGTCTCGAGGTTGTGGTTGTAGATGTCGGGCTTGGCGTCGAGGACCGTGTCGACGTGGGCGAGGTTGCCCTTGAAGTCGGGGGTGAGCACCTCGATGGCGGTACCCGGGTTGCGGTGGCGGATCGCGCGGATCGTGGCGGCCCAGACCGAGGCGCCGCCGTCGGCGAGCTCGTCCCGGGCGACGCTGGTGATGACGCAGTGCCGGAGGTTCATCGTGGCGACGGCCTCCGCGACGCGGGCGGGTTCGCCGAGGTCGAGTTCGGTGGGGCGGCCGGTCTCGATGGCGCAGAACGTGCAGGAGCGGGTGCAGATGTTCCCGAGGATCATCAGCGTGGCGGTCCCGCGGGACCAGCATTCGCCGAGGTTGGGGCACTGGGCGCTCTGGCAGACCGTGTGCAGGCGGTTCTCCTCGACCAGGCGGCGGGTCGCGAGGTAGCCGGGTCCGCCGGGGAGGCGGGCGCGGAGCCACGCGGGTTTGCGCGGGAAGGCGGTGGCGGAGGACATCGGGGGAGCAAACGCACACGACCCCCGGGCAAGCGCAAGCGGCATTTGCGGGGTGGGGGACGGGGGGAGTACTGGCGGCTGGCGGGGTCGTTGTAACCGGGGCGCGCCTGCCCGCCGTCTCGTCCGCCGTAGCCTTGGCGGAGGCGGAAGCCTTGGCGAAGGTGGGCCGCCCCGGTCCCTGCCGACCCCAACGCATCCTACTCGCTCCCCGCTACCCACCCCTCGCTCCTCCCGGAGTCCCCCCGGCCTGCCTTCGGTCCTCCTCCAGTGTGCCTACAGTCATCCTTCGGTTTTCCTTCGGTCCTTCAGAGGTAAACCGGGTGATTTCTACAGTCGGAACCGAAGGATGACCGAAGGATGACTGGACCAGGACTGGATCAGGATTGGACGCGGAGGGCGGGCAGCGCGCGGGCATTCGGAGACGCCGCGGATCGGTGTAGCTGGGGCGCGCCTGCCCGCCGAAGCCTTGGCGAAGGTGGGCCGCCCCGGGCGAAGCGAGACGGGCCGCATTCAGGACCAAAAGCCCTGGCGGCAGAGGAGGGCCGCAAAACGCGCAAAGGATCGAGGGCGGGGCGGGGATTGGGGTGGCGCCTATAGGCGCCGCGGACGCGATCGGGGGAGCGTCCAGAGGGGAGGGCTTCAAACCAAAGCACTGAGGATTCGCTGGGCCTGCGGCTTCGCCGGCTGGAACTCCACGGTTCGAGCCCTGCCCGAAGGGCGCCTCCCTGAAGATGCGCGGCGTCTATAGACGCCACGCACGGCTCCGCTCGCGGATTAAGCCCCTTGCGCCTCTTGTGGCTAGCTCTGCGTGGCGAGTTCGTTCGGCGCCCTGCGGACGCCCTCGGGCTACGCGAACGGATCCACGACCGCCACCCGCGCCTTGGCGAAATCGCGCGTGTTGCGGGTCGCCACCCTCAAGCCGTGGACCAGCGCCGTGGCGGCGATCATGCTGTCCTTGACCGGCATCGCTTCGCAGCGCCGGCGCACATTGGCATCCACCAGATAGGTCACAGGCTATCGGTGCTTTCAGACGGTATCGGCGTGTAGAACCCCTTCGCCGGACAAGCCAGCAGCCAATCCACCAGCCCCGCATTGGCCGGGCGCGTCAGACGGGTAAGCCGGTAGTCGCCACGATCGAGCCGTTCGATGGCGAACGTCTCCCCGGCGGCGATCCCATCGCGCCGGCGGATCGCGGCGGGCAGGACGATCTGCCCCTTGCTGGAGATACACGTGGTCATTTCGAGCAAGATGCCGTCTTTCGGTCCGAGGTTCAAACGGGATCAAACCTGAAAACGCGGGTGTCCGAGGATGGCCGCAAAAGGCGCAAGGGGTCGAGGGCGTGGCCGAGGTTGAGGTGGCGCCCAAAGGCGCCGCGGACGCTAGAGCGGGAGCGTTCGGAAGGGAGGGCTTCAAACCAAGACTCCGAGGACTCGCTGGGCCTACGGCTTCACAGGCGGAGACTTTTCTGTTCGAGCCCTGCCCGAAGGGCTCCTCCCTGAAGATTCGCGGCGTCTATGGACGCCACGCACGGCTTCGATCGCCGAGAGAGCCCTTTGCGCCTTTTGTGGCCCGCCTTCGCTGAAGCTACGGCGGACAGGACGGCGGACGAGATGGCGGACGAGACTTCGGCGGCCTCCACCTATGCGTGCGGACTGGATGGCTCC
This sequence comes from Opitutia bacterium Tous-C8FEB, assembly GCA_002304435.1. Taxonomy (GTDB): domain Bacteria; phylum Verrucomicrobiota; class Verrucomicrobiia; order Opitutales; family Opitutaceae; genus ER46. The sequence continues at coordinate 13,322 of NEUZ01000074.1, forward strand.
GCAGGATGGGTTTTGGTCCGCTATCACCGGGGCGGCCCACCTTCGCCAAGGCTTCGGCG
>NEUZ01000075.1 GCA_002304435.1 Opitutia bacterium Tous-C8FEB
CTCCTCGCCGAACAGACTCTCTTCAACAACGACACCCCGGTTTTGCGCGACGAGGCGCAGCTGCTCGCCTCTGAGCTGGGGGTGACCCGTGAGCTGGAAACCTTCGTGCTCACCGCTGGCCCCGGCGCGACGCTTCTTTACCGCGGTCCGCTGGACGATGCCCCGCCGGGCACCCTCCAGGCGCCCGGGCGCCGTTGGGCCGCCGAGGCCGTCGCCGCCCACCTGGCCGGCCGTCGCCCCGAGCCGTCCGCCTTGGAAATGCCCGCGGCCGCGCCTCGCCTCGCGCTGCCGGCGGCACCGGACCTCGATTACAGTTCGGCCGTGGCGCCCATCGTCCAGCGGCGCTGCGTCGCCTGCCACGTGCCCGACGGGATCGCGCCGCACGCCTACACGCGGCACGCCGATCTCGCCTCCCGGGCCGATGCGATCCGCGGCACGCTGCTCACCCGCCGGATGGCGCCCTGGCACGCCGACTCGGCGCACGGGGTGTGGGCCAACGGCGTCGCGCTTTCCCCGCTGGAATCCTCCACCCTCCACGCGTGGGCCAAGGCCGGCGCGCCGCGCGGGACCGGCCCTGATCCGCTTACCAGCGTGCCCCCCGCGGTGGCTGATGGGTGGGAACTGGGCCCGCCCGACCTGATCCTTACCATCCCGACCCAGTCGATCCCGGCGACGGGGACCATCGACTACGTGTACTCCACCGTGAACCTGCCTTTCGCCGAGGAGCGCTGGGTGCGCGCCGCAGTGGTCAAGCCGGGCAACCCCCGGGTCGTCCATCACTCCCTGGTCTTTGAGGGGACGATCTTTGACGTGTTGACCGCGGCGGGAGGGCAGGGGGGCTTCTTTGCCGGCTTTGTGCCGGGCGTCGCCCAGACCCCATTTCCGGCCGGCACGGGCAAGCGCCTCCGGCCTGGTTCCGCCCTCACCTTCCAGACCCACTACACGCCGACCGGGCGACCCGAGACGGATGCCACGCGCATCGGCCTGTATTTTCACTCCGCCGCCCCGGCCCGGGAACTGCAGACCCGCTCCGCTTACGCCCCGATCTTTCCGGTCAATACCATCTCCATCCCGCCGCGCGTGCGCGATCACCCGCGCGAGGCCACCTTCACCCCTTCGGCCACCCGCGACGTGCTGCTCTACGAGCTCAACCCGCATATGCACTACCGGGGCAAGCGGTTCCGCTACGAGGCCGTGTATCCGGATGGGACGGTGGAGACGCTGCTGAACGTCCCGCAGTACGATTTCAACTGGCAGTCCAGCTACTTGTTCGCTGAGCCGCGGCGCCTGCCGGCCGGCACGGTCATCCGGGCCCGCGGCGCCTTCGATAATTCCGCGCAAAACCCCTACAATCCCGACCCCAATCAACTCGTGCGCGGCGGGGAGCAGACGTGGGATGAGATGTTCATCGGCTACCTCAACTATGCCGAGCTCCCCGAGCGCTCCGCGGCGCGTGCCCCCGTGCCCGGACCCAATCGTTTTGCTCGCGCCCAGGCGGGGCAGCCCTTCCGCCTCGCGCTGCCCGCCCCGGGCGCCGGGGTCACGGTCGCGGCCCGGGGCTTGCCCGAAGGCCTTACGCTGGCCGAGGGCGTCCTTACCGGCACACCCCGCCGCGCCGGCCGCCACGAGGTCGAACTCCGCCTGAGCCACCCCGCCGGCGAGGCCCGGCAGCTCGTTGACCTCGCGGTGCTGCCCCCGGCCACCGCGCCGGAGTTCACTCGGCAGCCCCGCAGCGTCCGCGCTACGCCCGGTTCCACGGTCACCTTCTCCGCGGCCGTCGCCGCCACCCCGGCCGCAACCTATTCCTGGTATGTCCGCGGCGGCGAGTTCTGCACCACCGAGGGACCCGAGCTCACGCTGACTAACGTCGGCCCCGCGCACGCCGGGGACTGGGTCTGCGTCGCCACCAACCCCGCCGGCCACACCGCGAGCGCCCCCGCCACCCTCACGCTCAACTTCGGTGCGCTGGTGAACCTGTCCGCCCGCGCCTCCGTCGGCACTGGGGCCAATGTGGTGATCCCCGGCATCACGGTCCGCGGCACCCGGCCCAAGACGTTGCTCATCCGCGCCGCCGGCCCCGCCCTCGCCGCCTTCGGCCTGGGGGGCACGCTCGCCGACCCGGTGCTTTCGATCTTCGATGCCGCGGGCGACCGGATCCTGTTCAACGACAACGCCGCCGCGTTCCCCGATCCCGCCGCCGTCGCCACCGCTTCCGCCCAGGCCGCCGCCTTCCCGCTGCCCTCCGCCGGTCGAGACGCCGCCGTGCTGGTCACGCTCCCGCCCGGCGGTTACACCGTTCAGGTTTCCGGGAACGGTACCGGCGCCGCCGCCCAGGGCGTGGCGCTGGTCGAGGTCTATGAGGCGGATGCCGACCCTGGCGCCTTGGTGAACCTATCTTGCCGCGCCCGAGTCGGGACGGGCGGGGACGTCCTCATTGCTGGATTCGCGGTGGGCGGCACCGCGCCCAAGCGCCTGCTGCTACGCGGGATCGGCCCGACGCTCGGCAGCCTCGGCGTCACTGGCGCGCTCGCCAATCCCCGCCTCGCCGTGCTGCGCTCAGGGGCCTCAGAGGAGCTGGCGGCCAACGATGACTGGGAGGCGGGGCTTGCGCCCGCGTTCGCCAGTGTCGGCGCCTTCGCGCTCACTCCGGGCAGCCGCGACGCCGCCCTAGTGGTGACGCTCCCGCCCGGTGCCTACACGGCCCAGGTCAGCGGCGTCGGCGCCTCCACCGGCATCGCGCTGGTCGAGGTCTACGAGCTGCCCTGAAGCCGCGCGGCGGGCGGCTCAGGCCGGTCCTAGCCCGCTCAGGCCTTCCGCAGCAGGAACGCGCCGCCGCCGTCGTGTCCGGCCACCCAGGGCTGGCTCACCACGGACTTCTCCAAGGTGAACGGCCCGCCCGCCTTCCCAGCCAGGAACGCGCGCACGACGTGCTCGTTCTCCTCCGCGTCGATGCTGCAGGTCGAGTAGACGAGCCGCCCGCCCGGCCGCACCAGTCGCGCCGCCGCGTGCAGGAGCGAGAGCTGCTGCGCCGGATGCTTGCGGAAATCCCCCGGCTGCAGCCGCCACTTCACATCCACCCGGTGCCGCATCACGCCGGTGTTGGAACAGGGCACATCGAGCAGCACACCGTCATAAGCCTCGGGTAACCGGTGCTCCCGCAACACCAGCGCGGGCTGTTCGAGCAGGTCCGCTTGGACCAGAGCCACATCCACGCCACGGGTCCGCGAGAGGTTCTCCTTCAGCCGCTCCAGCCGCGTCCCGGGCTGATCCACCGCCACGACACGGCCGGCCGTCATCTGATCCGCAATGAGCAGGCTCTTGCCCCCCGGGGCGGCGCAGAGATCGAGCAACGTCTCCCCAGTCTGCGGCGCCAGCAGCTCGACCGGCAAACGGGTGGACGGATCCTGCAGGTACAACTGGCCCGCCGCCAACAGCGGCTCGACCTCGGCCCAGTGCCCCGAAGGCACGCGCAGGAAGCCGGGCCACGCCGTCGGCTGCAGGAACTGCGGGGGCTCGCCCGGCCCGCGCCAGCGCCCGTGCACCGGCGCCGGAGTCTGATTCCATTCCAAGAGCGAGCGGGTCGCGACCGGGCCGAACTGCGCCAGCCAAGCCCGCACCAGCCAGACGGGATGCGAAAAATATTCCGCGAGCACGGTGGCGTCCGCGTCCGCCGGAGGGGGGGGCTGGGCGAGGGGCTCCGCAAGGCGGCGGACGACCGCGTTCACCATTCGGGCCTCGGCCGGGCTGGCGAGCGTCTTGGTGCGTTCCACCGCGTGGTGCACGATCCGCGGCACCCGCCCCGCGTCAGCCTCCGCCGCGGTCGCCGCTTCCAGCAGTTCCAGCCCCGCCAGCAACAGGACCGCCCGCACCTCGTTCCGGGGTGGGTGCGCGATCAGCCGCCCCAGCGCCGCCTCCAGCCGACCGTGGTGGCGCACGACCCCCAGCACCCGGTGCTGGCACTGCGCCCGCGCCGGGCCGGTCAGCCCCCGCGGCAAGGTCTCCAGCAGTAAGTCGATGCGCTCCCCGCGGGCGATCCAGCGGGTCAAGAGCAGGGCGGCGGAGGTCCAAGCGTCGGGCTGCAGGGCAGATTTGGTCGGCATTAGGGCGTCTTCCCGGGACGCCCGGGGGCGACACTCGGTTTGACAAGGCGGATAAAGGTCCGCTCAACTCTCCCGTTCAGGTCATCAGTCACGCAACCATGAATTCCGAAGCCGTTTCCGCGCTCCTCGCCAAAATGCCGACCCTCAAGCCGGCCAAATCGAAACTCGAGGCGATGGTGCCGGGCGCTTACGTGGTCCACCGGAGCTGGGGCTTCGGTCAGATCCGCTCCTACGACGAGTCCGCCCAGCGGCTGACGATCGACTTTAAGGGCAAGGCCGGCCACGCGATGGATCCCGCCTTCTGCGTCTCCACGATGGAGGTGCTGCACCCCCGCCACCTGCTGGTCCGCCGCGAGACCGAGGCCGCGCGCATCAACGAGCTGATCGCCAACCAGCCGGCCCAGCTCGTGGTCGAGGCCCTCCAAGCCTACCCGAACCAAGCCGCCACCGCCATCGAGCTGGAAATCGTCCTCGCCCAGGTCCTCGGCGAGGAGAAGTTCAAGAAGTGGTGGGCCGCCGCCCGCAAGCAGATCGCCCAGGACGCCCGCCTCCTGGTCCCGGTCAAGAAGACCGAGTGCTACATTGTGCGCGAGACGCCCGTCTCCGCCGAAGACGGCATCCGCGAGCAGTTCACCAGTACCCGCTCCGCCCGCCGCCGCATCACCCTCGCCGAGGAACTGATGGCCGCCGTCGACGGCAAGGCCAGCCCCGGTGACCTCGGGGCCATCCTCGACGGCCTCGCCGAGTCCGTCCGCGATTCCAATCAGCTCGACGCCGCCGAACGCCTTTACGGGGCCGCGGTGCGCGATGACCTCGCCAAGCTGCTCGGCCGCACCGAGGCTTTCGAGCCGGCCCAAGCCACCCTCATCGCCAATACCCGCGATCTCCCCGGCATCGCCGAGAAGATCCCGGTCCACTTCCAGGGCCGGTTCCTGCGGCTGATCCGCGATACGCACCCGATTGAGGCGCGCGACGTCCTGTTCCAGCTCCTCAAGACCTCGCAGGGTAAGTTCACGACCGAGTGCATCAACTTCCTCATCGAGGAAGGGCACGCCGACCACCTCGCCGAGACGCTCCGCCGCTGGCAGACCGAGCAAAACCTCCGCGCCCCAGTGCTCCTCTGGATCGTCAAGAACCGCGACTCGAAGAAGTTCGCCAAGCTGCTCCACGACCTGATCACCCCGCGGCTGCTCAGCGCCATCTTCTTCGCCATCGATTACGAGGCCCTCCAAGCCGCGAGCGCCCGCCGCATCCCGCTGGCCGATATCCTCTCCGAGGACACCGCCCTCATCCCGGACCTGCTCTCCACCGCCGACCCGGAGACGGCCCGCGACCTTGCCAACACCCTGATGCTCAACCAGGGCTTCGAGGAACTGACCAAGAAGTCGCTCCTCGCCCGCTTCATTAAGATCTTCCCCAAGATCCAGTCGCTGGTGGCCGCTGACGCCGAGGGCAAGGACGAGCAGCTGATCGTGTCCCGCGCCAGCTACGACCGGAAGCGCGAGGAGTACGATCAGATCGTCGCGAAGAAGATCCCTGAGAACTCCAAGGCCATCGCCGCCGCCCGCGAGCACGGCGACCTCCGCGAGAACTCCGAGTTCAAGATGGCCAAGCAGGACCAGTCCGTCCTGATGGCCCAGAAGGGCCAACTCGAGCGCGACCTCGCCCGCGCCCGCGTCACCGACTTCAAGGATGCCACGACCGACCAGGCCAGCGTTGGCACGGTGGTCGAGGTGCGGAAGGTGGCCGACGGCTCGACCACGACGTTCACCATCCTCGGGGCTTGGGACGGCGATCCCGACCGCCACATCATCTCCTACAAGACGGCCTTCGGCGCCGCCCTGCTCGGCCGCAAGCCGGGTGAGGTGGTCAAGGTGAAGACGGCTGGCGTGGACGAGGAGTTCACGCTCGTCGGCATCTCCCGCTACGTTTCCTAAGCCGGCGGCGCCCTGCCCCGGCTTCCCGCGGATCGCGCCCGGCCCCGTTCACGGGTGCCGGTCAGCGCGCTCGTTTCACGGCGGAGGTCCCCGCTGTGCCCTTCAGTCCCGGAAACCCTCCGCCCGCTCGACGATGAACTTCGGGCGCGCCCGCACCTCCTCGTAGATGCGGCCAATATATTCCCCTAAAATCCCGATACTGATGAGCTGGATGCCCCCGAGGAACGAGATGAGGATCACGAGGGTCGGGTTGCCCCAAGCGATGGGCCAATTCATCAGCTTGTAGAAGAGGTAGATCCCCATCAGCAAAAACGCCCCGCCCGAGACGAGAAAGCCGAGCCAAGTGCTCAGGGTCAGCGCGTAAGTGGAGAAGCAGAAAATGCCGTTGAAGCCGATCCGCAGCGAACCGAGGAAACGGTTGTAGTTGGTCTCGCCGGCAAAACGCGCCGGCCGGTCGAAGGGAATCAGCGCCTGCTTGAACCCGACCACCGCCACCATCCCCCGCAGGAATCCGTGGGTCTCCTTCAACCGCGTTACCTCCGCCACGACCCGCCGCGACATCAGCCGGAAATCCCCCGTGTTGGGCGGGATACGGACGTCCGCGATCTTGTTGATCACCTTGTAGCCGGTCGCCGCGACGAGGCGCTTCACCCACGGCTCGCCGGTGCGCTGGCGCCGCTGCGGCAGCACGACGTCGTACCCGGCTCGCCACTTCGCCACCATCTCGCCGAGCAGCTCCGGCGGATCCTGCAGATCCACATCCATCACGACCACCGCCTCGCCGGCCGAGTACTGCAGGCCCGCCAAGGTCGCCATCGGCTGGCCGAAACGCCGCGAGAACCGCAGGAGCTTCACCCGCGGATCCTCCGCCCGCGCCTCGAGGATCACCTCCTCGGTGCGGTCCGGCGACGGATCGAGGGCGAAGATCACCTCGTAGTCCTCGGTAATGGCACCCAAAATCGGCCGCACGCGACGCAGGAACTCCGGGACATTCTTCTCTTCCCGGTACACCGGGACGACGAGGCTAAGGAGCATAACGGGGAAGGGCTACCAGCGCAGCCCGACGGCGAGGAGCCGCGCCGTCAAGGCCCCGTGCAACCGTGCGCGCCGGGCGTGATACTCCATCTGCGCGCCATCGTCCGACCGCTCCCCGTGGAAACGGACCCGGATACGCCGCATCTCCTCCGCGCCGGTGGTGTGGATCGCAGTCGCAGTCTTCTGCTCGGCGTGGACCCGGAACGCGCCCAAGAAATACGGCACCCGCCGCAAGACACACCCCGCCTGCTGGAAGCGCGCCAGCAGGTCCCAATCGAGGGCGAACTGGAAGGTGGGATCGATCCCGCCCACCCGATCCCACGCCCGCTTGCGCCAGAACACGGTCTCCTGCGGCACGTAGTCGACCCACTCCAGCGTCGCCGGATCGTGCCGCGGAAGCACCCAGCGCCCGATCTCCCGGTCCTCCTCGTCGATCAAAATCCGGTGCCCGTAGATCACATCCACCTCCGGATGCCGCGCAAAGTAAGCGGCCGCGAAGGCCAGGGACCCTGGCGCCAGCAGGTCGTCCGAATTGAGCCACGCCATCAGGTCCTCTGGCGCCAATTCGCCCACCACGTGCGCAAACCCCCGCCGGATCGCGTCCGCTTGCCCCCGGTCGGGCACGGACTCCCAGTGCCGCAGCCGCGCAGCGTGGCGGGCGATGAGCGCCGCGCTGCCGTCCCGCGAACCGCCGTCCTGCACGACGTACCGCAGCCCGGGGAAATTCTGGTCCAGCACGCTCGCCAGGGTCCGCCCAAGGAACCGCTCCTGGCCGTAGCTGGGGGTCACGACCGCCACGCTCAGGCCGTCCGCCCCCCGCGCCCGGTGCCGCGCCAACGCGCGGTCCCACCGCAGCGGCCGCGGCTCGTGCTGGCGCAGGACCCCCAGCTCGCCGGGGCCACCCTCCACCAGCCGCCGGTACGCCCGGGCCTGCAAGGGCCGGAGCCAGCGCTCGCGAACGTAGCCTCGCAGCAGCAGCGCGATCCGGCGCAGGTCCGCGGTCGAATGGGTGGTTTCAGCCGCCACCTCGCGCAATACGCGGTCGCGGTGCGCGATCCCCGCACTGAGTTCCCGGATGACGAGCTCCTTTTCACCTAACAACCGGCCGTAGTGCTTGGCCTGCTCGAGCTCGTGCAACCCTGCCTCCCGGTTGGCCGCGCCCCGCCGGAGTTCCTCCAACTCGGCCGCCTGCCGGATGCGCACGGCCTCGAGGTTCCGAATATGGACCGCCTGGTCCTCCAGCGCCCGCGCGGCCCGCCCCGGTTCGCCGGTCACCGCCGCCAAGGCCCGGTCCCGGACCTCCTTTTCCGCCTTCAGGAGATTGTTCTCCGCTTGGAAGTGCCGCACGTGGCCGTCGAGAATCAAGATCGTCTTCTCCCGCTCGTCGCAGACGGTCTTCAGGGCCGCGATCTCGCCCTGCTTCTCCGCGATCGCGAGGTCCTTCTCCCGCGCGAGCGCGGTCAGCTCCTCCAACTTGTGCTGGCGGGCGAGGTGCCCCGCCTGCGCCTCCCGGTGCCGTTCCGCCGTGGCCCCAAGGACGCTCTGCACCTCGGTGGGAATGCGTTCCACGGGGCTCACGCTGAACCGCGTCCCGGCGAGGGCGGCGTCGACCGCGGCGATCGCGTCCGCGGCAGTGATCGCCTGGAGGCAAGGGGCATCGCCAAAGGGGCAATCCCAGCCGCAGCCAAAGCAGGGCAGGGGATGGACCACCGCCGCCCCGTGCACCGCCGCGGGCTGGAAGCGCGGCCAGGTGCCGCCGCCAAAGATCCCAATGGTGGGGACCTCCGTCGCCGCCGCTAGGTGCATCGCCCCGGTGTCGTTACCCAAAAACACCGCCGCGCCCCCCAGCAACCCCGCCAGCACAGGCAGATCCGCCGGTCCTTGGCCCAACCACAGGTGCGGGCCGGCGAGGGGCGCCAAATGCGCCCGCTCCGCCTCCGCTCCCACCCAGAGGGTCGGCAGACCGTGCCGCCCCCGCAGGTGCGCCGCCACCTCGGCAAAGCGCTCCGCCGGCCAGGTCTTCAGGCGCACGTTCGCGAAACCCGCCGCCGCGCAGACCGCGTACTTCCCGCGCGTGAGGCCCAAAGCCGCCAAACGCGCCGGATCCGGCGCCACGGAGATCCGCGGCGGGGTGGCCGGCACTTCCCGCCCGAGCACCGCGGACACCAGCCGCAGGCCGCGCCGCCAGTCCAGCTCTTCCGCCGGCGGGATCACCCGCTCGGGAAACACCCCCGCCGCCTCAATGCCCAGCGCCACCCGCAGCCGGGTCGAAAAATACGCGTCCGCCGCCTCCGCCCCCAAGGCCACCCGCCGCGCCGCCGGCACTGCAGCCGCCGCGGCCGCCTCGAGCCAGTTGCCCCGCGCTGTCGCCGCCACCACGACCTCCGGCGCCCGCTCGCGCACCGCCGCCAGCAGCCGGTCGCGCTCTGCCACCTCTTCTTCCGGCCCGTGCTTGAAGGGATCCAGCGTGGTCGTCAGCCACTCCACGGGCGCCTCCCCCGCCCGCGTCGGTACCAGCCACGGGGTGAGCCCCGCATAGGCGGCACGCACGACCACGGTCAGGCGCGTGGCGGGCCACGCCGTCCGCAACGCCTGCAGGGCCGGGGCCAGCAGCACGAGGTCCCCGAGGGTATCCAGCTTCAGGATTAGGGCACGGCTGGGGGCATTCATGGTGCAGGCTGGAGTTCCATCGTCACGAGGCGCGCCGTGCGCCGCCGCTGATCCGGCGCCGGCAACGGGAAGTCCGCCGCCGCCCGCAATTCGAGCCGCCCGACTTCCCCGCTCGCCGCCACCGGGAGGTCCACGATCGAGTATTGCGCCGCGGGCAACCGGTGCTCGCGGACCGCACCCTCGCCCCCCGCGGTGACGTCGGCCTGCAGCACCGTCGTCAGCCGGCCCTCGGGCAACCCACTCCAGTCGGGAAACTCCAGCCGCAGGCGCAGCATCCGCTTTCCGCCCGGGGGCAAATCGATGGTAGCCCCGCGTTCCAGCCAGCCATCCTGGTCTATCCCGCGCGCCGGCAGCCGCGCCCCGCCAGCGGTGCCGAAGTCAAAGGTATGGGTCGGCAGGCTGGGGAATACCTCCACCAAGTTCAGGCTGGCGCCAATGGGGCGGCGATCCTTGTCCGGCAGCGATGCCTGCGCCGAGAACGAGAGCCTCAGGTGGGTGGTCGCGGCCGCCTGCGGCAGCGGCAGCAGCCAGTCAAAGCCTCCGACCGGCGCCGGCACGGTGTAGGTGCGCTCCCCCGCGCGCACCCGAAGAACGCCCGCCCCCAGCGGCCGTCCCGGCAGGTCCGGAACGAACCCCCGGATCCGCACCACGCCGCCCGCCGGGGTACCAGTCAGGATAAACTCACTCTCCGGTGACACCCAGCCGTCCTCATAAATGCCCGCGTATTCTAGGCCGGAGGCGAACAGCAGGTCGTCCGGGAACTTCCCCAGCCGGGCCGGCCGCGGCAACGCCGCCACCTCGTCGCGCCCAAGGGCCGAAATGTCCCGCGCATAGGCCACGAGCTTGCGCGAATCCAAGGGCACCTGCGGGTTGTACAGGGAAGCGAGGCCCCCGCGTTCATAGGGGAACTGCACGGGCAGCTCGTTCAGATCGAGGGCAATGTAGGCCGCCCCGCCCAAGGTCACCGGGCGCACGGGACCGAGGATCCGGTTGACCGCCCCGTGTCCCGGCAAGGCCAGCCGCACCGCGTCCACGCCCAGCAACTTTGCCTCCGGGGACCACGCGGTGTGGCCGGGACCCATAAAGGTCTTGGTCGCGAGCAGGCGCACATACAGCTCGGTATCCGGCCGCTCCACCCGCAGGAGCAAGAAGCGCCCGATACCGGTGAAGTCCTGCCGCGCCGTGTACGGGTCGGCCTCCTGCTGGAAGATCGCGATGCGATTGCGGTCGCCGAGGTAATAATGATTTCCCCGCCCGGAATGGACAAACACGAGGTGATTGCGCACCTCCGCTGCCGGCAGCAGACGGAAGAAAGTCTGTGGCTCGAGCGGCGCCGGGAAACGGAACTTGTTGAAGAGGCCCAGCGCGGGATCGAGGGTCAGGTAGGTGTCCGCCGCGCCCGGCGCGTACTCAAGCCGCGGCGCCCGGAACGTAGTCTCGAACAGCCGCAGGGTCTGGGTGGTCCGCGCATCGCGCTCGGCCAGGCGCGGCCGGGCCGACAGGAGCGCATCGAAGTGCGGGTGCAGGCCGACCAAAGTGGTGCCGAGGCGCTCGTACTCGATGGGCGCGATCTGCTGGTAATAATCGCGCGAGAGGTAGCGCAGGTCGGTCCCCCGGAGCTCCGCCGCCGCCAGCTTGGCCGCGACGAGGTTGTTCACGTCGGCCAGCACCCGCGTGCCGGCCGGCACCAGCGGCGCGTCCGTGCCGAGCGCGGAAGCGCTCTTCGCCTCGGTGAGGCCCCCCGCGCGATCGCCCTGCGAAACCCCGGTGTAATGCAGGGCCGTGGGCGCCGCCGCCAAAGCCCCGAGGGCGAGGGCCACCGGCGCGCTCAGACGTGGCCGCGGCAGGCCCAGAATCAGCCCCGCCAAGCTCGCCGCTAGCGCCGGCTGCAGGAACATCGCCAGCTTGTAGAGGCCGAAGTCGTTCCCCGACGTCATCAGGCGCAGCGCCAGGGCGAACTGCACCAGCAGCAGCAGCGCCATCGGTACGCCGCGCCAGGCCTCCCGCACCCCCGCCGCCAGCGCCGCCAGCAGGGCTAGGCCGCCCGCGATGATCGTCACGGAGGTCCACGGCTCCGGGAAGTTCACCGCCAGGGGCATCAGGCCAAACAGGTTCGCGAGCCCCGTCGGGATCAGAAAGTACGGGAAGAGCGACAGCGACAGGTCCACGCTGCGGAACCCCGAGCCGAGCTGCAGCATGATCGTGAAGACATACGACAGCATGTTGGTCCGCAGGAGGAGCATCACGCCCGCTACGCCATACAGGAACAGGGTCAGCCGCGCCGCCGGCAGCCGCCGCTGCCGCACGGTCTCAAACGCCGCCGCCACCAAACCCGCCAGCCCCGCGAACGCGGTCACCTCCGGGTAGGTCACGCACAAGGCCGCCCCTAGCACCGACAGGATCACAATAGCCGGGATCGCCCCGGACCGCCGCGCCGGCAGGCGCTGGGTCAACACCACGGTCGCCGCCAGCATCAGGCCCAACCCGCCCACCTGCGCGATCAGCTGGTACAGGGAGCCCAGCATAAACAGGGGACTCGCCGCCAGCAGGGCCATCGTCAGCCACGCCCGGCGCCGCCAGCGCCCGTGATGCAGCACCAGCGCCCCCGCCGCCGCCAGCTGCACGAGGCCCAGGCCCAAGATCACCGGCATAAAGATGCCCAGCGCCTTCAGGCCGGTCAGGGCCGACACCCACGCGAGGGTAATTTCGCTGCCGAAGCGCATCAGCCCCGGCACGTGCATAAACCAGTAGTACTGCGCGAGGTCGGTCCCCGCCAACTCCGCCAATTGCGGGGCCCGCCAGAACCCGAAGTCCCGGAACCGGTCCGCCGCGAGGCAGTAGTTCACGAAGTCATCGTTGACGTAACTCAGCCAGTTGAAGCCGAAGCGAAGCTGCGGCCACCCGGTCCACAGGAGCGAGGCGACCACGACCGCCGCGAACGGCGCCAGGGCCCGCCGAGGCAGCACGGCGCGCCGCCACCGCAGGACGCCCGCCGCCGCCAGCCCCAACCCGAGGGTCAGGGGCCAAGCGAAAGCGCGCACGGGCAGGCCCGCCTGATTCAACAGCATCAAGCCTAAGATCACCACCGCCAGCCCCACCGCCGGCGCCAGCAGCCACGTCCGGAGGATCCCGCCCCGCCAGCGGCACGCGGCCAGCAGCCCGCCCCCGACCAGCGTCAGGTAAGCGACAAACGCGAGCGACAGGAGCAGCGCGGGCATAAGGAGGAAGTGTTTCGCGAAGGCACCGGGCGTGCCGAGAAAAAATCAGGCCCGAATCGCCGCCACGCAGGCCGCTACCGCCGCCGCCGCCTGCTCCGCCAACGCCTGCGGCGGCCGCCGGGCACCCGCCTCCGCCGCCGCCAGGGCTGCGAGGACCGCCGTGCGCGACGCGTCCGGCGCGATCGCCGGGACCTGCAGCACCGCCGCCGCGCCCCGCAG
>NEUZ01000076.1 GCA_002304435.1 Opitutia bacterium Tous-C8FEB
CCCGGCGCCAGCCAGCAGGCAAAGGACGAACGCGAGGGGCCGGGAGCGGAGGAGGAGGGGCGTCATAGGACGTGCAAGGGAGTTTGTTCGCCCCGGGCGGCAGTCAAGCGCCCGGGAGTGCGTGGTTTCACCTGCGCGACAAGAGGTCGCGCGCGGTGGCGAGGGTGCGCCGCTCGGCGGGGGTGAGCGAGCCGAGGCCGGTCTGGTTGATCTTGTCGAGGATGCGGTCGAGTTCTGCCCGCGGGTCGAGTTCCGGCACTGGGCCGGGCGCGTCGATCCGCACCGGGACGGGTTCCGGGCACTCGGGTGGCGCAGGCCGGCTGAGGCGGAGGACTAGCCAGCCGGCCACGGCCCCGGCGAGATGGGCCGAGGCGGCGGGGGCGAAGGGCAGGGCGCGCTGGAGCACCTCGCCGATCAGGAGGAAGAACGCCTCGCCCCCCAGCAGGGCCAGCAGCACGGCGCGCGGCCGGAACCGCAGGGGCAGGACGAAAAACACTAGCAGTCGGAAAACCCGATCCGGCTGACGCACCGCGTAGGCCGCGAGCAAGGCGTAGGCCCCGGCGGTCGATCCGAAATGCAGCTCCCCGGCATCCCGGTGGAAGCCGAGCCAGCACAGGCCGCCCAACAGTTGGCCGGTCACAAAGGCCGCCAACGGCAGCCGAGGACCCAGCTCCCGCGCCAGCGCGGCCCCGGGCCCGAGGATCGCCGCCAGCACCAACCCCAGATGAAAGAGATTGGTCGTGCTATGGATCAGCCCAAAGGAGACGAGGCGCCAGTATTCGCCCGCTTTCCACGCGGCGGGCGTCAGGCCCAGCGTTGCCTCGCGCCAGCTCGCCGCGGCCTTCCAGCCCGCCTCCCCAGCCACCTGCAACGCGAAGGCCGCCGCGAGCATCCCGGCCAGCAGCGGCAACGCCCGCCCCGGGGGAGCGAGGGCCGGTCGGGACGCGGAATGCATCCGGCCACTGTGCGGCCCGCGCGGCGGAAGACAAGCAGGCGCCGTGCGCTTGACAGCCCGAAATGCAGGCGCCTTCGTAAGCGCACCATGGCGAATAAGTCCGATAAGTGGCCCACGAACGTCGGAGGTAAGTTTTATGTCGATCAGCAGTGTATCGACTGTGACCTGTGCCGCGAGACGGCCCCGTCATTCTTCACCCGGCACGACGAGGGCGGCTATTCCTTCGTGATGAAGCAGCCGACCACTGAGGAAGAGGTGGCCCAGTGTATGGAGGCCCTCGAGGGCTGCCCGGTCGAGGCCATCGGCAACGACGGCGAGGCCTGAGCCCCCACCGTTCCCCTATTTCCGCCCCGGCTCTCGCGCCGGGGCTTCTTTTTGCCCTGATCCTTTAGTTAAGTCCAATGTTCGTACCGCTGAACAAGCTTCCTCCGGCTCTTCTGTGCCTCCCCCTGCTTGGGCCAGCCGCCCTCTGCGCCGCTGACCCCGCGACGGTGCTCGATCCCCTCACGGTCGCGTCGCCCCGGGTGGCCAACCAGGCTCCGGGCGGTACCTTCGCGATGCCGGTCTCGGTCCTCCGCTACGAGCCCCGGGTAGACCTGCAGGCCCGCAACCTCGTAGAGGGGCAAGCGGACCTCACGCTGCGCGGCGGCACCTTCGAAAGCACCGGCTGGGCGCTCGGCGCGGTCTCCCTCGGCGACCCGCAGACCGGCCACTATCTGGCCGAGCTGCCTGTCGACCCGGCGATGCTCACGCCGCCGCAGCTGCTGTTTGGGACCGACCTAGCCCTCGGTCCCCTCAACGCCACCGCCGGTGGCCTGCGGCAGGATTGGCGGCCTTTGCGGGCCGGCGGCAGGGTGCGGGTCGGGGCCGGCGCCCACGGCCTGCGCCGCGCCGAACTCCAGCACGCGTGGTTCCGCCCCGCCGGTGCGGCGGGGCAGGGGAGCGGGATCGAGGTCTCCCTCGCGCGGTCCGTCGCGGACGGGGCGGTGCGGTACGGCGACCACGAGTTCGATCGGGCCAACCTTCGCCTGCAGCACCGGGGCCCCGCGGGACAAACCGATCTGTTCGCCGGCTATCAAGGCAAGCGCTTCGGCTGGCCCAACCTCTATACGCCGTTCAACAGCCCGGAGTCCGAGAACCTTCAGACCCGCCTTACCCTGCTCAGTCATCGTCAGGACCGCGGCGCGGACGGCGGCTGGGAGGCCGCGGTGTTCGAACGCCGGCACAAGGACGATTACGCGTTCAACCGCTTCGCCCCACTCGGGCCGGTGCATCCTTTCCAGCATACGACCTGGCTCCGCGGCGGCGCCGCCCGGGTGCACGGCCGATGGGAGGGGTTTGATTACGAACTGAAGGGCGAAGCGCAGGCGGACCGCCTGCGCTCCACCTCCCTCCTGTTCGGGCCCTATGCCTCCCGCGCGACCACGCGGCTCGCTTTTCTGGTGGGCCGGGAAGCGGCCCTCGCCGGCGGCGGGGCCCTCCGGGTCCGGGCCGGTCTGGTCCACGACGACTCCAACCGCGATTCCGGCAGCCTCTCGCCGCTGGTGTCGCTGGAGCGCACCTTCCCGGCCGCCAGTGCCCTGCAGCGCCTGCACCTGTCGGCCACCCGCGCGACCCAATTACCCACCTACACCGCGCTGGCTTCCAGCGCCTCCGCCGGACTCTTCCGCGGCAATCCCCGCCTCGGCCGCGCTGCCGCCACCACGGTCGAGGCCGGGGCCGCTTTCCGCTGGGCTGGCTGGGACGCCTCCGCCGCCGCCTTTGCCCGCGCCGACCGCCGCTTGGTCGACTGGACCTTCCGCCGCGGGGTCACCGCCCGCTCCGCCAGCCCGATGGACGTCGACGTCGCCGGCTTCGAGGCGCAGGCCCGGCGTTCGTGGGGCCGCGCCGCCGTGATCCTCGGGTACACCGCCTTGACCAAGGACGATGCCTACCGGGTGGCCGGCGTGGACGCCAGTTTCTACGCCCTCAACTATGCCCGCCACCGGGCCACCGTGGCGGTGCAGGCCCAGCTGGGCCGCGACTGGGTGCTGAGCCTCGACCACGCCTGGCGCCGCCAGGCGTCCAACCTGCTGCGGACGGTCGGCGGGGAGCGGGCGCTGCACGGCACGCTGGGGCTCGCCTACCGCCCCGCGGCCCTGCCGCGACTGGAGGTTTCCCTGTTGGTCGAGAACCTGTGGGATGATCGCTTCCAAGAGATCCCCGCGGTGCCCGCGTCCCCGCGCCAGCCGTCCTTCAGCGCCGCCTGGCGCTGGTAAGGCGGGGTTTGCGGTTTGACTCCGCCGGCGGGCGCGCGTTTCTGCGCGCGATGAGCAATCCCTACCTGCGCGACGATTTCCGGATCCGTTGGACCGAGCTCACGGCGAACCACGTGGTGCCCGCGGTCGACGCCGCCCTGACCCGCGCCGAGGCGGCCCTCGCGGCCATCACCGCCGTCGACCTCGCGGCGGTCACCTTCGAGAACACGTTTTTGGCCCTGGAGCGCGCGACCGAGGAGCTGAACCTCGTTTGGAGCAAGGTCGGGCACCAGCAGTCCGTCGCCGACGAGCCGGCGCTGCGGGCGGCGCACAGTGAGGTGCTGCCGCGCGTCACCGCCTTCTTCGCCCGCATTCCCCTGAATCCCGACCTTTGGGCCCGGCTGAGGGCCTTCGCCGCCTCCCCTGCGGCCGCGGCGTTGACCGGGGTTAGCCGCCGCTTCTTGGACGAGACGGTGAAGGACTTCCGCGACGCCGGGGCGGATCTGCCGGCGGAGGCGCGGGCGCGGCTGGAGGCTCTGCAGACGGAAATGGCTCAGGTGGCCCAGAAGTTCGGGGAAAACGTCCTCGATGCCACCAATGCCTGGCAGCTGGTGATCCCGCCCGCGGAGGAGGCCCGCTTGGAGGGCCTGCCGCCCCAGGCCAAGGCCGCCGCCCGCCGCAGCGCCGAGGCCAAGGGCCTGGAGGGCTGGCGCTTCACCCTGCACCATCCCTCGCTGGAGCCGGTCCTGATGCACGTGCGCGACGAGGACATCCGCCGGCAGGTCTGGACCGCCAGCGCCGCCGTCGGCTCCCAATCGCCCCACGATAACGCGCCCCAGATCGAGCGCCTCCTCCAGTTGCGGGCGGAGAAGGCCAAGCTGCTGGGCCAGGAGCATTTCGCGGACAGCGTCCTGCGCCGCCGGATGGCCGGGCACGGCGCCCGCGCGCTGGCCTTCGTGGAGGACTTCCGGAACCGCTGCCTCGCCCCGTTCGCGCGTGAAGCCAAGGAACTGGAGGAATTCCGGGCGGCGCGCACCGGTGAGCCGATCCGCCGCCTCGCGCCGTGGGACGTCGCCTTCTGGGCGGAGCGCCTGCGGCAGGCCAGTTACCAGTTCGACGAGGAGGCGCTGCGCCCGTACCTGCCGATGGACCGCGTCATTGCCGGACTATTCGAGATTGCCGGGCGCGTCTTCGGGTTGCGGATTCAGGAGCACGCTGCGGGCACGGTGCCGGTCTGGCACCCGGAAGTGCGCTTTTACGAGATGCACGATCGGGCGGGGCGGCACGTCGGGTCGTTCTATGCGGACTGGCATCCGCGCGAATCGAAGCGGGGCGGGGCCTGGATGAACTATCTGATTACGGGCGGACCGCAGCCGGATGGGACCCGCCTGCCGCACTTGGGGCTGATCTGCGGCAATATGACGCCGCCGGCGGGCGACCGCCCGGCGCTGCTGACGCACCGGGAGGTGGAGACCGTCTTCCACGAGTTCGGCCATCTGTTGCATCACCTGTTGGGCGAGGTGCCGATCAAGTCCCTCAATGGCGTCAATGTGGCCTGGGACTTCGTGGAGCTGCCCTCGCAGATTTTGGAGAACTGGACGTGGGAGCGGGAGGGGCTGGACCTGTTCGCGCGGCACCACGAGACCGGGGCGCCGATTCCGGAGGAGTTGTTCGGTCGGATGCTGGCGGCGCGTAACTTCCGGGCCGCGAGCGCGACGATGCGGCAGGTAGCGTTTGGTAAGTTGGACCTGCTCCTGCATATGCAGACGGCGGACTTTGCCGGGGCGGGCGATGTGGAGCCGCGGTTGCGGGCGGCGGTGGCGGACTGCCTGGTGCCGACCGAGCCGCCGGCGCCGACCATCGTGAAGCGCTTCACCCACCTGTTCGGGGACTCCGTCGGTTACGCGGCGGGGTATTATTCGTACAAGTGGGCGGAGGTGCTCGAGGCGGACGCCTTCACCCGGTTCCAACGGGAAGGCATCTTCAATGGGGAGGTGGGCGCGGAGTTCGTTCGCTGCATCCTGAGCCGCGGCAACGCGGAGGATCCTGCCGTGCTCTTCCGCTCGTTCCTGGGGCGCGATCCCGACCCGCAGGCCCTGCTGCGGCGGTGTGGGCTGGCCGCGTGAGGTCGCCTGGGGAGATGGAACCGCGCCCGGCGCTTTCCAGTGCGGTCCTTTTCCTCTGGCAAATCGCCGGGTTTGCCTAACGTCTCCCTCTGTCCATCCTCAGGTTAGTCCCTCCCATCCCACTTCCACTATGTTCATCTGGATTCTCCTCATTATCGTTCCGATGCTGTTTGGTCTGTACGCGCAGATGAAGATCCGCCGCGCCTACGCGCGGAACGTGGAGATCCCTTCGCGCGGCCATATCCGCGGGGTGGAGGCGGCCGAGGCGGTGATGCGTTCGGCCGGCATCAGTGACGTCGAGATCGTCGAGGTCCCGGGCGAGCTGACCGACCATTACGATCCGATGAACAAGCGGCTGGCGCTGTCCCATCACAACTATCACGGCACCAGTCTGGCCGCGCTGGGCGTCGCCGCTCACGAGGCGGGTCACGCGATCCAGCATAAGGTGGGTTATGCGATGATGAATGTCCGCCAGACGATGGCCCCGGCCACCCAGATCGCGGCGGGCGTGGCCAACTTCGTGATGATCGCGGGTATCTTCCTGCTTTCGACGGCGATCGGCGGCACCTTGCTGACGGTCGGCGCCGTGGCGCTGGGCGTCATCTGCCTCTTCCACCTAGTGACGCTGCCGGTCGAGTTCGATGCGAGCCGCCGGGCGAAGGCGCAGCTGGTGAACTTGGGCATCGTGGAGCGCGATGAGATGGAAGGCGTGCACGAGACCCTCGACGCGGCGGCGCTGACGTATGTCGCGGCCTTCGTGGCGGCGCTGGGCAGCTTGCTGCACATCCTGCTGATGCTCTCCGGCCGGCGGGAGGAGTGATCGGGGGGGGCGGCGGTTTGGTGTAGCTGGGTGCCTGCCCCGGTCCGTGCGGACGAAATTTAATTCCGCCGAGCGATGTCCACGGTCAGAATCCCGAATCGCTGAGCCGGTTGCTCCCCCGACTAAATCAGGCCCTTGGCGCGGAGGTCCAAGAGGAATTCCCCCGGGGTGGCTATGATCATCCCATACACGTCTCGCCCCAGCCGCAGATGAAAATCCTCCCGGTCGAGCGTCAGGAGCCAGCTCGCCCGTGCCGCCAAGGCGGTGATGACCACGGGACGGTCCTTGGCCTTCGGGAAGACTAGCGGTTGATCCAGGGAAACCCGGGTGCCGATGAAACGTACCCGCGGCGCCACGACCTCGTTCCAGGCTCGGCTCGCGCGGGGTAGCTTGGGCAGGTTCCGCCGGGTTTCCTCGGCGCAGTAGTCACAGGAGACCAGGTCCCACCCCTGCTGCGCGGCCCTCCTCACCACGAAGCGGGACGCTCCCCGCCCTGAACCGGCGGCCGCCAGCAGGACGCTGGTATCCAGAAACAGCCTCACTTCCGCCGCGCCTTGCCGGTTCGACGGAAGGCGGTCAGTTCGGCCTGGTCGCGGGCCAGCCAATCCTGCATCCGCGCCTTGGGGATGTCGCGTAGCGGCAGGGTGATGGCCGGTTGCAGGAACAGCCCGCCATCCCGCTCCTCCACCAGCAGCATCGGGCTCGCGAGCTTGTCGAGTCCGAGCTTGCGCCGCAGCTCGGGCGGCAAGGTCAGGCTGCCGCGCTTGGAGAGCATCAGGGTGGTCATACGGCAATGCTGCATTGCGGCAGGGCGGCCCGCAAGCCGTTGTGTCCCTCAAGTTAAGCAAAAGGGGATTCGCGGTTTGGTGTAGCCGGGTGCCCGCCCCGGAGGAAAAGACGAAACAACTTACCGTGGAGCTGGGCATCGACCCCGCTCCCTTCGGCTCGGCGAAGCTTGCCTTGACTGGGGAGAATGGTATCAGGTCGATACCAAGATGCCGCGGAAGGTTCGTCAGCTGATCGCCGATCTGGAGCGACTGGGGTTCGTCAACCGCGGCGGGAAGGGCAGCCATCGCAACTTTCTTCATCCTAAAGGACTGCGGATCACCCTCTCCGGCCAGTCGGGCGCGGACGCCCGACCCTATCAGGAACGGCTGGTGACGCAGGCCAAGGAGGAGCTCCAGTCATGAAACCCACGCGCAAGCAGATCCGTGAACACGCCCGGAGCTACCTGAAGGTCGTCGAATGGAGCACCGCGGACGGGGCCTTCGTCGGCAGCGCCCCGCCGATCATCGGTCAATGTTGCCACGGCGAGACCGAGGCGCAGGTCCTACGGCAGCTGACGCGGATCGTGGAGGAATGGGTCGAGAGCTTCCTGCGGGAGGGGCGGCCCCTGCCGGAGTCCACGGCGGGCAAATCCTACAGCGGCAAGTTCCTCGTGCGGGTCTCTCCCGAGGTGCACCGCAAGGCGGCCCTCCAGGCGATGGCGCGGGGCGAGAGTCTCAATCAATTCGTTGCGGAGGCCATCACGAGGGCTTGAGGGCCCTCCTCCGCCAAGGCTTCCGCCTTCGCCGAGCCTTCCGCGGACGAGTCGGAGGGCAGGCCCGCGAAAGGTCAGCGGTTTGGTGTAGCTGGAGCATCCTGCCCCGGTCCGTGCGGACGAAATTCAATTCCGCCGAGCGATGTCCAAGGTCAGAACCTTGAATCGCTGGGCGGGTTGCTCCCCCGCCTGAAGCCGGGGCGCCCCGCCTTCGCCAAGGCTACGGCGGGCAGGCGCGCCCCCGGTCGCAAGGGGACGGCGGCGCGGTCAGGAGGGCGGCGGTTGAGTGCTCGCAAATGGTGTCACTGATCGGCCTCCGCGGTCGAATTGGGATCGAAGGAGGACTGTAGGCACACTGTTGGCACACTGGAGGCAGGCCGGAAATGGGCTCCGGGAGGCCCGGCACCACGCGGTCGGCTGAGGAATTCGGCTCGTCCCGCCACCGCACCGCTACGGCGTGACCGGCCAGCGGCCGCCGCCGCGGCACGGGCCTGCGGGCGGGCGATTCCCGCAAGTGGCCGACGGCGGAATCCCGCGGTGCAATCCTCGCGGGGCGGGACTCAGCCGCTCTCCGCGCCAGAGATCATCCGCGCCCACAAGCCCTCCAACCCCGCCCGCCGCAGCCACGGTGCCATCAGGCTTTCGTCCACCCCGGTCACGGCCCGGATCGCCTGGATGTCGGTCCAGTGCTTCGAGGATTGGCCCTCGCGGAAGTACTCGAGTTTGCGCAGCACGACGTACTCCGGAGGCGCGATGGAAACGGTCAGCTCCGGGCTCCAAGCGATGCGCCTTCGCCGCGGCAAGGCCCAGTGGTGCAACTCATCCGTGCCAGCCAGGTAGAGGTCCGCCTTGTAGCCGGAAGCGAGGTCGATCAGGTTGAAGTGTCCCCGGTGCGCGCGCGCCTGTTCCGCGCGGATCACGGCCTCGGGCGGGACATAAAACTCGTTATCCGGGAAGGCCCGCAACAGGGCGGAGCGGCCGGCGTCATCCAGACTGAGCACGACGTCGAGATCGTTCGTCACTCTCGGCTGCCCGTAGAGGATGGCCGCGGTCGCGCCCGTGACCATATAGGGCACACCCACGGCCTCGAGGCGGGCGGCAAAACGGCCGAGCTCATCCAGTTCGAGCATAGAGGATGCGGTCGGCGACGGCGCGGCCAATGTCCGCCTCCGACCAGTCCGGATGCCGGGTGCGGAAACCGGCCGCGAGGAGGGTGCGCATCGTCCGATTGAGGCGTACGGCCTGCCTCAGCCGCTCCGCGGGGGGCAACGCGCGCAGGATCGCGAACTGCCGCTGCCGGGCGGCCTCTTCGAGTTCGAGTTCACGCGCAAGGTCCACGGCGGGACGCTGGGCCGCGCGCCCGCCAAGGCAACCTTCCCGTGCTCGCAAACGAAACGGTCCCTTGCGGGGTGCCGCCCGCGTCCCCGTCGCATCGCCTCAGCCCGGGTCCTCGTAGCCCAGCACCTCGACGCGCGGGGTCGGGGGCGGTGGCTCCAGACCGTGCGCGCGCAGCACCTCGTGGAACGCCGCGATGGTCGAGAAGCCCGGCTTGAAGTTCCCGAACCGGTGGCCCTCCGCCACCAACAGCGGCGTCCACCCGCGCCGGTTCGGGCGGTTCCACACCTCGAGCTTCGCGCCCCGCGCGTGCAGCAGGCGCACCACCTTGGGGAAATTCGCGAACGCCGCCCCGTGCATCGCGGTGTCGCCCGTCTCCGCCACCGCGTTCAGGTCCGCTCCCAGCGTCAACAGGTACTCCACCGCCTCGATCGCCTCGTCCTCCGTGCCCGCCTCCTCCTCGACCGAACGGGTGCCCAGCCCCGCGGCGGCCATCAGCGCGGTGCAGCGGTCGACGTTGGTCAGGGTGGGATCCGCCCCGAGCGCGAGCAGCAGGCGCAGGTACGGGGTGTCGGCCGTGTCCGCCGCGAGCAGGAACGGCGTGCACCCCTTGCGGTTGATCCGCCCCCCGCCCGACGGGCCGCCGGTCAGGCGCAGGTTGACGTCCGCGCCCTTCGCCACGAGGCGCCGGATCAACTCCTCGCTGGTGAACAGCCCCGAGCCGTCCGGCACCGGCTGGCCGTCGTCCTCACCGCTGTCCGGCTTGCGCACCCAAGTCAGGACGTGCAGCGGCGCGTAACCGGAGCGCAGGTCGTTGGGGTTCGCGCCACGGTCCAGCAGCTCCGCCGCCAAGGCGAAATGCCCGTTCTCGATCGCCAACAGCAGGGCGCTGGTGCCGGCGCGGGGCTGCTTGCGGGCGGGGCTGCGCGGCGGCTGGGTCGCCTCGTTGACGTCCACGCCCGCGTCGAGGAGCAGCCGCACCACGGAGGCGCGGCCGGTGCGGGCGGCGAAGTGGATCGCCGTCATCCCGGAGGCGGCCACGGCTTGGCACGGCTCCGCGCCCGCCGTGAGCAAGGCCTGCACCACCCGCGCGTGGCCCTCGTGCGCCGCCCAATGCAGCGCCGTCTGGCCGCTGCCCTCGATGACCGCGTCGACGCGGGCGCGCCGCGCGAGCAGCGCGTTGACCGCCTCGATTCGCCCCGCGCGTGCGGCCGTCAGCAGGGGCGTCTCGCCGCCAGGCTGGGCCCGCTCGGGATCCGCGCCGGCCGCAAGCAGCAGTTCCACAAACGCCCCGCTGCCGTTCATCGCGGCGAGGGCCAGGGGCGTCAGGCCATAGCGGTTGGTCGCGTTGGCGTCGGCGCCGGCGGCGAGTAGCGCCCGGCCTGTCTCCAGATCGTCGTGACGCGCCGCCCAGTGCAGCGCGGTGGTGCCGTCCGCCTGCGGGCCGGCCGCCGCGGGCTCCGCGAGGAGGCGGCGGATCGCGGCCGCTTCCCGGCGCTCGACCGCGTCGGCCAACCGGGACGGGGCGTCCGCGGCGACGGCGGGGAGGAACGGCAACACCAGCAGGCCCAGCCCCCGCACCGGCAGGGCAGGGGACCGCGTGGGCAACAGGGCGCGGCGGGACATCGGACCGGGGCTCAGACGGTGAGCGGCCGGAACAGGTCGGTGACCTTCCCGGTGCTGTCCGCGAAGGAGTCGATCTGCACGCCCGCCTTGTCGAGCAGGGTTAGGTGCAGGTTGGCGAGCGGCACGGGGTCCTTGTAGCTGAGGTGGCGGTTACCGCGGAGGCCGAACGCGCGGCCGCCGGCGACGATCACCGGCAGGTTCGTGTGGTCGTGGACGTTCGGGTTGCCGATGCCCGAGCCGTACAGGAGCATCGTGTGGTCCAGCAGCGTCCCCTCGCCGTCGGGCGTGGCCTTCAGGCGCTCCAGGTAATACGCGAACAGGGAGACGTGGAACGCGTTGATCTTGGCCATCCGCACGACCTTGGCGGGGTCATTGCCGTGGTGGGACAGTGGGTGATGCGGATCGGCGACCCCGGTCTCCGCGGCGTAGGTGCGGTTGCTCGTCTCGCGCGCGAGCTGGAAGGTGATCACGCGGGTGAGGTCGCCCTGGAAGGCGAGCACCTGCAGATCGAGCATCAGCTTCGCGTGGTCGGTGTAGGCGGCGGGCACGCCGAGGGGGCGGTCGAGGTCCGCGGGCAGGGGCGAGTTGGCGACGTCGGCCTCGGCCCGCTGGATGCGCCGCTCGACCTCGCGCACGGTGTCGAGGTATTCCCGGACCTTGGCCTGGTCGGCGGGGCCGAGGCGGCGCTGGAGCGCGGCGATGTCCTCGAGCACCGAGTCCAGCAGGCTCGCGCGCCGCTGGAGGGCCGCGCGCCGCTCGGCCACGCTGCCGCCCTCGCCGAAGAGGCGTTCGAACACCATCCGCGGGTGCGCCTCGTAGGGCAGCGGGGTGGTGGGCGAGGACCAGGAAAGGTTGTTCTGGTAGACGCAGGCGTAGCCGTTGTCGCACTGGCCCGTCGTCTGGAGCATATCCATCGCGAGCTCGAGCGAGGGCAGGGCGGTGCCGCGGCCGATCTGCTGGGCCGCGAGCTGGTCGGCCGTCGTGCCGAGGTAATAGTCGTTGCTCTCGGTGTGTTTGGCCTTGGCGGCGCTGAGGAACGCGGCGTTCGAGGTGGCGTGCGAGCCCGGGTAGGCGTTGCGCAGCTCGAGGTTGGAGAGGACGGTCAGCTGGTCCCGGTGCGGGGCGAGCGACTCGAGGATCGGCGAGAGCGTGGCGAGGGTGCCGTCGGTGCCGCGGGGCGTCCACCGGGACTGGTCGCAGCCCATCGGCATAAAGACGTAGCCGAGGCGGCGGGTGGGGCGGGCGGGGTTGCGGCTCGCGGCGGCGGCGGCCGGGACCATTGCGTCGAGCAGGGGCAGGGCGAGGGCGGTGCCCACGCCGCGGAGGAAGGTGCGGCGGGGGAGGGCCTGGCGGGTCAGAAACGAGCTCATTGGGGGGATGGATTAATGGTTCAGGGGCCGCCGGCCTCGGTGGGCAGGGCGGTGCGGCGCTGGCGGAAGGGATCGCTCCGGGTGACGGCGTGGATCACGCTGGAGAAACGGTACCCGTCCGCCGCGGCCGCGCGGACGATGGTGCGGACGGCGGGGGCGTCGGCCGGGCCGAGGCCGCGGCCGAGGGCGAAGGTGAGGAGCTTTTCCGCGAGGGTGGCGGTGAGCAGGTCCGGCCGCGCGAGCAGCGCCTGTTCCAGGCCGGCCACACCATTGAAGTCCGGGCCGCCGCCGAACGCTCCGCGGGCGTCGACGGGACGATGGTCCTCCGCGGCGCGCCAGCGGCCGACCGCATCGAAGTGTTCTAGCGCGAAGCCGACCGGGTCCATCACGTCGTGGCAGCTGGCGCAGGCGGGGTTCGCGCGGTGCTGGGCGAGGCGTTCGCGGATGGGCAGGGTGGCGGCGACGACCTGGTTATCGAGGGCGGGGATGTCGGGCGGCGGCGGGGGCGGGGGCGAACCCGCGAGGTTGGCGAGGATCCAGTGGCCCCGGATCACGGGGGAGGTGCGGGTGGCGTAGGAGGTGACCGTGAGGATGCTGGCGTGGCGCAGCAGCCCGCCGCGCTGCCGGGCGGGATCGCCGGCGAAGCTGACGCGGCGGAAGTGGCTGCCGAGGAGGTGCGGGATGCCGTAGTGCCGGGCGAGGCGCTCGTCGAGGAACGTGTAATCCGCCGCGAGGAGATCCGTGACGGGTCGGTCCTCGCGCAGGACACTCTCGAGGAAGAGCTCCGTCTCGCGGCGCATCGACTGGCGGAGGTTGTCGTCGAAATCGATGAAGCGCCGGGCGTCGGGGGTGGTGGCGGCGAGCGCGCGGAGGTGGAGCCACTGCGCGGCGAAGTTGGTCACGAGGTTCGCGGCGCGCGGGTCGGCGAGCATCCGCCGAACCTGCGCGGCGAGACCGGCGGGGGTGGCGAGTTCCCCGCGTTCGGCGGCGGCGAGCAGCGGCTCGTCGGGGAGGCTGCCCCAAAGGAAGAACGAGAGCCGTGAGGCGAGCGCGAGGCCGTCGACCGGGTAGGCGGTGCCGGGCGGCAGGTCCGCGGGCTCGGTTTCCACCCGGAAGAGGAAGCGGG